>CAZHWD010000178.1:0-72735 GCA_964536335.1 uncultured Eudoraea sp.
GATATCCAGAATAAGATTTTTGACTAGAAATGGCCCAGTTATTACTGCCATTATCAGGATTTGGTTTGTCCAAGGTTTTTGGAATAGAGTCGAGCGGAAGCTCAATTTCTGGAGCTTCTGTCATAGGAACATCAATAAAACTCCAATCGGTTCCTTTTGGAATAATAGGGTCTATGACATTAAAAAAATCCGGATACAATAAATCGAAACGTTCTTTCCCAAACATCCGCAATGCATTGGTGTATTCTAAATCAGAATCTCCTCCGGCCAAATCCTTGGTCATGTACATCAATAACAAAGCTGTTTTTTTAATCGACCAGGGTTCAGGTTGATAATCGAGCAGTTTGTACTCTACAGGAAAGTCTTTAGGTTGTAATTGGTTGATGTAGCTATTCACACCATCTGCATACACCTCTAAAAAAGCGATAGTTTCAGGGTCTTCTTTTATCTTTTCAATGGCTTGGTCAGCACCAAATCCCATGCCTCTTCTTCGCTGTTGGCGGTCGTAGTTTAGCGCTGCTTCACCAATAATTTCGGATAACCTACCCGCGGAGGCGTAGGTTTGAAATTCCATTTGCCATAGCCGGTGTTTGGCCGTAATATAACCCTGGGCCCTGTATAAATCCATTTCGTTGTGTGCAAAGATGTGCGGAATTAACTGTGCATCGTAATGTACGGTGACCTTGTCCCTGAGTCCATCAATGGAAACTATGCCAGTTATGGTTTCATCGGTTTCGTTTTGCCAAATACCGGTATACGGATTTAGAAATTTTCCGATGGGTGGAATGGAACCAAATTTGGTATTCAGGCCATAAAAAAAAGATGCTGTAAGAAGAAGGGAAAGTGTAAATTTTATGTATTTCATAATTCGACCAAATTATGATCCTGAAAATACTAAATAATTTCTAATGCTGACTATTATTAGCTTTGACTTATATACTTTGTTGAACTTAGTTTTGTTTTTATCTAAACTTGTCAATATTAATCTTCCTACTTGAATCATTGGCTTGTTTTACGGTACTCAATATTTGATCTAACAAATCTCTATCGAATACTTTACCCTTTGCTATTACCGTATTAATGGCTTTAGTATTGTCTATATCATCTAAAGGATTTTTATCAAGCAATACTAAATTAGCTTCATAACCAGTTAAAACTTTACCTGAATTACTTTTTAACCATTCGGCAGGTATCGCAGTAGCAGACTGTAAAACTTGCGAAGTTGACATTCCAGCGCGGTTTAGACTCCCCAGTTCATCATGTAACGAAAACCCGGGTACAGCAGGCGGTAAATTAGCATCTGTACCGGTCATGATTTTAACTCCCATTTTTGATAAATTAACAGCAAGCAATTGAGCGGCTTTGGCATAAGTTTCCCAATATGTTTTGCTGGCTTTTCGTTCTTCAGCGTTTTGGTTCTCTGGAAGAGCATAGCGATTTACTCCTGGAAGCCAGCCAAGACCTTGTGGGATATAGTTGACCCATTCACTTATTCCGGGATTTTCATATTCTAATTCTACGTCTTTAAGGACTTGTTCAAGATTAAACGGTTGTTTGGCAAAGCTTTCCGTTAGCCATAAGGTAGAGGTTATTGTAATGTCACTTTTTATTAAATTATGAGCCAGGGCCTCGCTTCGGTCTTCTAGGAATTTTATAAATTCGTCTTCTTTGCCGTAAAAACTGCCAATCATTCTATTACTGTTAAACTCTCTACTTAGGGCATTCATGAGTTCTTCAAAATGAGCAATATCACTTTGTCCATACTGCCATAGCTCAGAAAGCTCTAAAGCCCAAGGAATATGACCCATAACTGGCATACCCAGGGATTTTGCTGTTTCAGTTATGGCTATATAGCTTTCCTTGTTTAATTGACTATAAATTTTAATTCCATCATAGCCTTGATCATATAAGCTTTTAACAGTTTCTCTGGCGTCTTCGGCATTCTGAATATTCGTGTAGCCCTGTGACCAGGACATAAACCATCCTTCCATAGATTCAAAACTTCCCAATCTGGGAGAAGCAACAAACATTTTAGGACCTATTCTTCCATTTTCAATTTGGTCCCTCCATTCTAAATGGCTTTCTTCTCCTATTAATTCACGAATCTCCGTAACTCCATTGGCTAAATACAGCAACAAATCGTTTGGACTTTGAAAAAGATGAACATGAGTATCGATCAAACCTGGAATTAAATATTTTCCCGTACCGTCAATGATTGTTGTTTCTGATGAAAGCTTCAGTGTACTATCAATAGCTGCAATCAAACCTTTTTCAATCAAGATGGTTTGTCCTGGAATAATGCTATCACCGTCAGAGGATAAAATATCGACATTTTTGATAGCGAATGACCCCTCGTGAGGTTTAAACTGTTCGTGATTGACACGTTCAGTAAGTCCCCCATACATTCGTTTTCCATCTCGAGTCATCAATAAAAGTCCAATTGACGTTAATACAATTAGAAAGATTACCGTGTATTTGATCCATTTTTTCCAGTTCATTTCTATTGATTTTTGTGAATTTATAAACCAAACTTATGGAAAGGATTATCTGCAACCAAGGGGAAAGTGACGACTTACTCGTTTTGGGATTAAATACAATCTATTAGTGATTATTTACATCATTATGGGACGAACTACAAGGGGCAATATTGATTCAACTATTCCTAAAAACAGGGACACGGGTTCTGGAAACAGGAATTACCTTATCACAATCAGATAGCTTTAGTAATAAGCCTTGAGCGTTTCCGGTAGCAGCGACAATTACATCTTTATTCACCAGATAAGACCGATGACACTTAATGATTGAACTTCCTTCAGTTTTCGTTAAAATTTCCTTTAAAGTAACACGTTCAGTTTGAATTTTTAAGATGCCTTCAGAGTTGATATAGCCTATTTTGACATAGTTCTGTAATGCCTCTATATATTTAATTTGATGTGTTGGGATATCAAAAATAGAGATGCTTCCTGTATCCTTAGTGTTCGAAAGAGGCGTTTTTAGCTGATTGATTTCGTTAGCAATAATTTGATACTTCTTTTCCTGTTTATATAGAGAGAAGCCTCCAAGCATAACTAAGGGGATGACACCTATCATATATGTACTATAAATCATGGTAGGAAAAAGGTCCCATTGTATAAATCCAAAAAGTATGAGTCGGGCAAAAAGGAAGTTGGCTAAACTTATGATGAGCATAACACCAAGGTTATACAATATCCATTTGCCAAAAGTCCATTTTTCATGCTTTCCTTTAAGATGTAGTATTTGATCCACTATATATTCATAAATAACCGCTCCAAGAAACGTCATACCCCCAAAACCTAAACATATAAGAAATTTGTTGGATTCCAGAGTAGAAAGGCCAAATGGCTGAAAGATGTAAAGGAACAGAGTAATAAACACACTAAGAATAATCAGGATTCTATAGTATTCTACCTTATTTTCTTCAATAGGAAACGGCTTTCCTAGTATGCGCGCTATTTTGCCAAAAAAATTCATTTCCTAAAGATACCAAATCGCTTTCTTTGATTAGGCACAACGGTTTGCTAATGATTAGTACCACATATTCCGTACATATTTAAACAAGAATAATCCGAATTACGTATAATTAAAGCAATCGCATAAGGTCGATTAATTTAAATTCGTTGTTGCTTCATTTCCTTTTTTTTCTCTAGATGTTATGTTGAATATTAGTATTATTGCTGCTAATTCGGGTAACATATATTATTAAGTAAACCTCCTAGTTCATTTTATTAATGGACAATTAATACTAAAAATCGAACTTTATGAATCAACCTAATGACCATGAAACTATTGCCAAAAATGAAACCAAACCTTCCAGTAATTATGTGATATTTCAGCTTGGCTCTTATCCATGGCAATCCCAGGTGGAAGCAACCTCCGGATCGGGAATATTACACGAGGCACAGCACGGGATTTTTAATACTATGGACGGGGTAGCCAGCTATTCCATATTTCCTTCCGGATTTGCTCGCCAAAAGAATCAAGACCTAAATAGGAAGGATGTTAGAATCTACGAAATGGATTCTGAGGTACCGGAATATAGCCATCCAAGTGGGCACCGCTGGGCGGGAGTAAGTGATGAATATGTAGATAAATTCATTTCAGATCATGAAAAACTTGTATATGATTATATGCTGGAAATTGAAAACACCTTAGAAGCAGGTTCCGAGATCCAGCTCTTTATTGCTCATCACACCTGCATTAACAGTATTATCGCTAAAAAGGTAATGGAAAAGAGAGCTGCAAACGGATATTCGGTACCGCCCATTGTTATCTTTTTACATGGCACAGCCATGATAATGATGGCAAACGAATTGCGGGAAGTCTCGCTGATTGAATCCGGCGAACTGGCACCCTCGGACAGGAAATGGCCATCCTCATTTCACAAGCAATTGACTGAATTGGGAGTTTTTGACGATTGTAGCAAACCCGGCAATGCAAATCTTGCTTATGCCATTTCTGAAGAGAATATGGACGTGTTTTCCGATTTATTTCCCCAGTTTGATAAGGATAGGTACATTTTGGCAAACCCTGGTTTCAACAATTGTTTTTATCCTCGCCCTCATATGAAATTAGAAGATGTTTTAAAGAAGGCTAAGTTAAAACACCTTGGTTTGACCAAAGAAAAAACCTTTGATGTAAGAACGGATTACAAACACATGATTGTTTTTGTGGGGCAATTTGTTGGGTGGAAAAGAATTGACGCTGTTTTACGTGCTGCCAGAATATGGGAAGCCGAGTTTGGAGATGAGCTTTTGACGTTGATTGTTGGAAAACAGAAAAAAGAATACAATATTGAGTTGCAGAATTTAAATGAAACCCTCGGAAACAAGAATACATGTTTTGTTGGACCACTGATGCAGTCGGAATTGGCCAAATTGTTCGCTGCCGCAAGTGTTTGCACATTTCCATCCAAAGCGGAACCGTTTGGAATGGTGTTGATTGAGGCTCTGGCATGTGGAGTTCCTGTAATTGGGGCTGATTCTGGCGGACCAAGAGATTTTATGACCAATGATGTTGGCTATTTGGTGCCTGAAAATGATGACATAGAAATTTTCAGTAAAAACTTGGCTGAAGCAGTTATCAAAGCGATTAAAGAGGACTGGAAAACAAAGATGTCTGAAGAATGCATAATGGTAGCCGCACCTTTTTCCAATATGCGAAAAACGAAAAAGCTTTTGGACGACACACGAAAACTGATAGGCTGAGTCTTATAGCCGTTGTTACCATCTGTTTTTTGGTCGTGGTTTACCGTAAACACGTAAACAATTTACTTCCATAATTCAAATTCCGTCAGTTTACTACTATTTTTCCTTAGATGCAAACACTATTGGTTTTGTTCTGGTCAGTTTTAGTGATTTGACCATTTTCAGCGTTCCGTTTTTGTATTTTAAAAAGTGAGGCGATTTTATGTGTGAGTCGTATGCTTTTTTATTTTTATAAATTTCTACAACAGTAATCCTATTTGGTTTGTCTTTGTCAGCCATTGCGTATAATGACAGAACTCCAGACTCTGTTTTTACAGAGGTCCTTATTCCTTCTTCCAGGAGTTCCAAATATGGTTCTAATTGCGTTGAATCTATTTCAAGTTCTGCTAATTGGACGATAAGTTGATTGTCCTTTTCTAATTGTTCAATCCGTTCAACATGTCCAGTTTCATTTTCCAGTCTGCAATTGGTAAGTCCAACCAGAATTAGACAGGCGACTACTCCGTTTATAATGATCCTTTTTCTTATTACAAAGCTTCTTTTTAAATGCATGTATTCAATTTTGCCTGGGATTTTTTTTCAAAATAGCAAGTGACCTATTGTTGGCGGTAGTTTCATTCTATTTTGGTTCAAGCGTCATAACATAATCATAACTCTCGTTCAAATAGTTAGCCAAATTGTCCAAATCTTTTAGCATTTCATCCGGAATTAAAATGTAACCTTTCATTGTAGCACCATATGATTTATAAATTGTAGTATCAAGTTCTTTCATATATTTCTCTTGTACTTTCTTAGAAAACCTGATTCCTATTTCACCAGCCTTGTTAAATAGTGAGAACATATATCCATTTGCGGAAGTGTAAGGCATTGTCTTTCCTTTTCGTTCAAATCTTGGGCATTTTTCCACAAGTTCATCATATATTTTTAATCTTTTATCCCACATAGTTAATGTTTTTTTAACAAATAGTTTATTTGTTATACCCCTTACTTTTGGCCCTTATTTAGTTATTGATCAATGTCTGCTTAGATTGCATAAATGTTTCTTTATAATTTGATTTGTTCTAATTAAGGCCAACGGTTCGAATAACAACCATTGCTAATGATAAGGCGCTATGATTTGTTATACAGTGTTCAATAATTACCTTCTTAGCTCTTGTTTGAAAAATATTCTTTCATTGGTTGGAAATAATGATTATCCCAACCCTTTATATAATGTTCTCCACTTTCTGGAACATTTGTATGAATTAATGTTAATTCAGTTTGTCCATCAAATTCATTAAGCAGAATTTCTATTCGTGAATCTTCTTCGTGTTCTTCAAATTGCGAAGTTCTCCATGATTGTAAAATCCTTTTATAAGGTTCTAATTCAAGATTACCACCTATAATATAACCATCCCAAGCACTAAAATTATCTCCAATTTTATCTGAAATTGATGCGGTTGCCCCGGTCATTCTTGTATGTCCATCACTATTTAACCAGCTTGTGTAAATTTCTTTAGCGCTGGTATTAATTTTTGTCTTTAGTGTAAATTCCATAATATATTTTTACAATGGTAACCAACTACAAAGGTTAATACATGATGTGTTTTCCAGCCCGACTGGCAGGCGGGAAGGCATAATAGTCCTTGTTGTAACTCATTTCCTTTATGAAGCTAATGTTTGTAAAGTTACGAAAAAGCCATTTCCCGATTATACTTGCTTCGGTAATCCAAAGGAGATAAACCCGTATATTTTCTAAATGTGTTTCTAAATGCCTTTTCATCTATATAACCAACTCCATACATTACCTCCTGAATATTTAGAGCAGAGGATTCCAGCATCTTTTTAGCCGCTTCTATTTTTACTCGTTGGATGTATTCTAATGGATTGTTAGAAGTAGCTTTTTTAAATCTTCGAAGGAAGGATCGGCCACTTATTTTAACCATGTTGGCAATTTCGTCAATATTTAATTTCTCTTTATAATTGTTCTCAATATACAGTTGGGCCCGTTTTATAGAATCATCATCATGTTCTTTTTGTCCGCTAAAGATCATAAATTGATCTTGGTTGATCCTATCGAAATCTATCTCTGAAACTTTTGAGCACCAAATTGCAGTTTCTCTTCCGCAATACTTCTCAATAAGATAAAGCATGAAGTTAAGGAAAGAATAGGCTCCTCCGCTTGAGTATATTCCATTGTCCTCGCTTATGATCTTTTCTGGCACTAGATTTACACGTGGGTACCTATGTCGGAATTGCTCATGAGCCGTCCAATGTGTAGCACATGATTTACCATTTAGTAAACCAGTTTCAGCCAGCAGGAAGGCTCCTTTACACAAACTGGCGATTTCTGCATCGTTTTCAATTCTTTGCTTTTTAATCCATGGCATAAACTCAGCATTATTTCTTATTTCCTTTTCCAGATCTCCACTGATGGCAGTAACAATGATCAAATCAGTTTTCTTAATCTCATCTATTGTCGAGGTGGGGGTGACCTGAAATAGGTTATGGTATTGTACGGGTTCATTACTTAAACCCACCAAATCAATTATAAAATGATCTTCATTTAGTTCATTGATGCTTTTATAATACGAATTGGCCATTTTTAGCAGATTGTAAGGTGCGATAATGGTATCTATTATCGCATTTCCTACCGGAACAAGTATGCTGATATGTTTCATATTCTTTGTGTTGACTGCAAATATATAGAATAAAAATGGCGTAAACAACCCTCTAATATGTCGAAAAAGACGCCTATAAAGTATAGTATTAAGCCATATATTTGTAATGTACATTTTAACAATCAAAGAAAATATTCAAAGTCTGAGTCTGGAAATGGACTCTTAAAAAGAATAATTATGATTCAATCTAAAGAAGCTTTGCCGGATTTTCTGGCGGAACCTACTAAATTAGGAAAAGAGATAAGTATTACCGGTAAATGGATTCCTTCAAAAAAGGGTGGATTATTCAGAAAATCTTCCGAATCGAAAGTGATGTTGAAAGAGTGGGAAGATATTCATATGGGTGCTAAAAACCATGATGGAATGCTTTCTACAGAAATTAACCACGCAGTTGGACAGGATGCCGTATTAATTCACCATGTTTTCAGGGACCCCGAATCTTTATTAAAATATTTCTCAACAATAGCTGAAAAACATGTAGATGCATTGACTAAGGTTGCTATACCAAAGTTACATCTTATAAGAGGAGTAAAAGTGTCGGATACTATCAGAGAAGAACTTTCATCTAAAAACGTACCTGGAGTGTTCGGAGAATTTCTTTATGGATATGTAAAGAATGACTACAAACGTCCTGATCCGGCAAATGCGATTCAGGTAACTGCGAAATGGACTTGCAAGCCCGGAGATGTTAGCCATCTTGAAGAACTTAAATTCTGGTGGCAACGTGTTGGAACCGATGCATATACGATGGAAAAAGGGCTGGTCAGATTTGAAGTTTATCAGGTTTTGGGAGAAGATGCATTAATTATTCACGAGACCTTTGAGAATAGTGATGAATTGAAATTTCATTTATCTAAAGGTACAGCAGAGAAGTATAAAAATGATATTGATAAGATTGCATATCCGGAAACATATTTCTTCCGTGGGCCAGTCTCATGGACTATAAGAACGTATTCAAAATTTTTGCGATTACCAGCAACATATTCTAGTCAGGGAAGCCACTTTGTACAGACAGGTGGAAATATGAGTGAAGGGAAATTTTAATTAATCATATAAAAACAGTTTAAAGATGACAAATCAGGAAATCACCGTAGTCTACAAATGGACAGCTAAACCCGGAAAAGCAGATGAACTCAAATCTATTTACAAAGAAGTAGAAATACAGATGAAAGAAACCGAACCAAATGCTATTAAAGTAGAATGTTATTTCGATGAGAGTACAAATGCCCTTATAGTGTATGACTTATTTAAGGATGGCGCTGCATTAGGACAACACTTAGGCACAACGGCAGCCGGACATTTCCCTACCTTACTTCAAATAGCAATACCCGGTGCGTTCCTTTTCTGTGGTAATGTACCTGAAGAACTGAAACAAGCAGCTATTGGCATGGGCCTGGATGCCACATTTGCTCCGCATGTTTTTGGTTTTGACAGAAGGCTTGGACAATAAACAATTCATCAAAGTAAAATTAAAAGCAATGGAGTATAGGTAACTTTTTCTGTTGTTTTTTCGTTGTTTATTAATGACCTGCGTTTTGAATAAGGCACGTTTTTAATGTGCTTTATTTATTGTTAGCATTAGTTTCGCGATGGGATGAATAATTTCTTGCCTGAAATCTTCATCATAGTCGCAATTTCCCAAGACGACAAGTCCAATATTCTCTTCAGGGATCATCATTAAAAAACTTCTAAACCCTTTGTCCCCACCATAATGACCTACGGCATGATTTGAGTCAAAATCGTATTGTTGAAACCCCAATCCTATTTGCGAGAATTTTGCTGAAGCGGGTTTCAACATCAAGGAGTAATTGTTCCCAGGAGTATTTCGTTTAGATTCCTTCAAAAAGTGAATCATCCACTTACTTAATTCTATGGCTGAGGCATTCAGAGTACTACTCGCAGCATGCTCTCTTGTATATGGGTAGGTGTCTCTTTCATATGCATTCCCAAATATTTTATTTTTGGAATGTGGTGATGAAGTGAGAGAGTCGTGAATGTAGAAATATCTAAAGTCACTAAAATCCATTCCTGAAGGATTTAAAATATTATTTTTTAAATAATCTTCAAAAGAACTTTTGGTCTTTTTTTCAATCGCATAACCCAATAAATTATAACCCAAATTGCTATAAGAATACGTAAGGGAAGGCTCTGATTCTAGCTTAAGATTTAGGCTGACAACATACTCTTTTAAGCTCGTATCGGATTGATTATTGTTTTCCCAGTGATAATTTCCAACATCTGGTAACCCAGAGGTGTGGTTCAATAAATCTTTAATGGATATTTTCTTAATCCTTTCGTCGTTAAACTGCAATTCGGGAATTACTTTATATAGTTTATCATCCAGTGAAAGTAGCCCATCATTTGTCAATTTAACAATGGCCGAGGACGTAAATAACTTGCTAACAGAAGCAGTATGAAATATCGTATGTTCAGAAACCGGATTATTTTCTTTAATATTTCTTATACCATATCCCCTGGCGTATATAACCGAATCATTTCTCACCAAGCCAATAGAAAGTCCGGGAATATTATATTCGTTCATTTTATGAATCACAATCGAATCAACTTTATCATTAAATCCATTTAAAGATCTTTTGACCTCAAGGTTTTGCTCAAACCTTTGGTCAGAACACGATTGTAAAATGATGAGGAATAAAAGTAATTTTACTAAAACTATTTTTTTCATCTAATTAATGCTAAGGGTTTGAATAAATGCCTGTTTTCCTTCGCATCCCGTAGGCGGGCACTGTGTTTATTTTGTGATAGCGAAATGTTACTTTTCAAATATTAAATATTCTAAATACCGAATACCTGAAGCAATTAAATTTTTTCTATTCCATGCCTTGATTTCAAAATCATCTAAGATACTTCTATTTAACTTTCTCCCGTTTATAAAAATAGTGGAAGGTCGTCTTAAAGCTGACAAATCGGTCAATGGATTATCATCTAACAATAGAAGGTTGGCAATTTTATCTACTTCTACAGTCCCCATGTTATTCATAATTTCATGAGCTCTCGAAGCATTTACAGTTGCTGTTTTTAATACTTCATAATTGGAGAGACCAGCTTCTTGGTAAAATGCCAACTCCTCATGAATTGAGAACCCAGGAGTAGTTACCCCTATTCCGGCATCAGTGCTGCAAATGATGTTCACACCATTTTCATTTAGTTTATGTATTATTTTAAGATGGAATTCATGTTGATTTTTAATCAGGTCTACAATTGACGAATCAATCGCTTTGGTGTTGCTCCACCTTTCATATTGCGCTTTACTGTCAACCATTCGTATTAATGGATTCATCATTTTGACCTGATCTGAAGATAGAATTTTATCATTTACTAGCATTTTATATATGTTGTAATAGCCGGTCAAGGTGGGACTAAAGGATGTATGTGGAGAAGCCACATATTTTTCAACTACTTTATTAAGTTTTATCGTATCCAACTCATAGTTTAGGGGTTGTTGTATAATTTCCTCTGCATGTTCAATGGATGCTATTTGCGCATTAAAATGAGCTTCATAGGGTACTTTTGGCGTTGGGTGTGCGACAATATCTATATCTGAACGTTGTGCTTGTTCTATAACGGCATCAAATAAATCTTCTGTTAAACCATAGTAGGTTTTAATAAAATCGAATCCCCGGGCTTTATAGGAAATCACTTTTTGTCTTGCTTCTTTCGTACTGGTCAATTGCAAATTATCATCTCCAATAAATTCTGGTCCAGTAAGTTTTGGACTTGAAGTAAAGAATAGAGGTGAAAGCAGTTCTCCACTATTTATTTGTTCCTTAAGTCGTAAATGATTAGGTCGTCCCCATAAATTCCGCACTGCTGTAACTCCGTTGGATAGGTATAGACCTAATTCGTATTTATCCCATACATGAACATGCATGTCTATTAACCCCGGAGTAAGAAATTTGTTTTTTGCATCAATGACTTCAACACCTTGAATTTCAATTGTGTCATTTATGGATTTAATAACTCCGTCCTGGATATATACCATTTTTTTAACCAAAATGGTATCCTGAGTCATCGGTATAATATTGGCATTTATAATTAGGAATGAATTATTCTTTGCCTGTTCAATATTTTCAATTTTTAAGTAGCTGGTTCTTTGTCTATCGACTCCTATTACAATAAGAATGAATATGAATAGAATAGCAATCAATATAAAAATGGATAGGAAGATTCGTTTTAGTCTTTTCATTTAATTCATCAATTATCTCTTACGGTTAGTATAAAAATAGTAGTATACTAGGAAGCCATTCACCCCCTGGTTATTCTAAATTGAAACGAACAATATATTAATTTACTATTGTCTAGGCTATTATTTTTATACATTGTTAGCGATAGTTATCCTTTAATTCTTTCATCATATTCTTATAGAATATTTTAGCGTCATCATTTGGTGATTCACATAAGTATATTTTAGTTCCATTTTCTCTGAAATACTTATTATCAATTGTTTTAATTAGCGTTACTTTTTCAAATAATTGCGGAAGACGAGTGTCTGGATTTACATCATTTCCTAAATCTGAATGAATATAAATAACATAATCTTTTGATATGCTGTCGGGCGCCCAAAACACAAAGCTTCCATTGGGTGATATTGGTTGTGGAATTCCAATTTCTTTACCATAGAACATCACCGCCCCGGCTTGTCCATAGTGATAACAATAAATATCACAATTGTCTCGATTCTCTTCACCCAGGCTTACATATATCTCCCTGACCACTTCACCAATCTCTTTCCAACCTGTCATATCCGCCATATCCTGGGGAATATCGTGATCAATACCATCCTCCCATCTAAAAGCTCCCTTATTGTTAATCTTATCAGGCGTTATAAAAGGAATGCCATCAAATGAGAGCGAAACATATAAGGAAAAAAACATTGATATCACCAGAAAGCTGAAAACGTAGTTGGTATATTTTTTAACATACTTTTCCACAAAGTAAGCCCCGAATACAAACAGAATCGGATAAATTCCTAAAGTATAATAGGCTTTTCCACTTCCCGCCAATAGTAAAAGAATAATAAATATGTAGATGTAGCCAAACAACCTGTACTTCTTTTCCTTTCTATAAAATAATAAAATAATTAAGGCAAATATCCATATAAAAAGAGCTTGAATATTCATTAAAAACTGAGCAATAATAAAATCGGGATATCGAACATGAATAAGTTGGGTTTCCCTAAGTTCAGTCATGTGCTGCAAAACAGGCCAGCTATTTTCATATTGCCAAAGTAAGTTTGGAGAAATAATAATTAGTCCTATGACTGAAGCCATCATAAAATACTTGGATTTATACAAATACCGATATTTCGATAATAATAGTGAACATCCAAAGGCCGCATAAAAGAAAACAATCGAGTATTTATTCAGAAAAGCAAGTCCGAAAACTATGGCAATCCACAACCAGATTTTGGGATTGTTACGTGAGATCATTCTCAGGATTAAATATCCGGATAATAACCAGTAAAAATGATTAAATGCAACTGGTTGAAAAAGAGCATTGGTGTGCAGGTAAGAGGGGGAAAGTAGGTAGGCAAGACAGGCCAGTATGACAGCCTTTTTTTTACCACCTAATTCTTTAATAAATAAGCCAATTATAATGAGATTGAATGCACCAATAAGTGCCGGAAAAAACCTTAGACCAAATATGGTATTCCCGAAAATTGATGTTGCCAGTTTCCCGATGATTGCAATTGATGGGGGTACTGAAACATAACCCCAGGCAAGATGTTCACTCTGTGCATAATAGAGATAGGCATCCCTATGTAATTCAAAGTTAGAGGCAGTAAAAAAGTGAATAAGGAGTTTTGTAAATGCAAAAAATAATATCAATTGCCATTCACTTGAAATATTGAGTCCTAATTTGGTTAGTTTCAATTAATTATTTACGTTTTTAGTGGTTGTTTTTATCTTAAAAGCCTAATTATTTAACTATGCAACTTCTTAAAAATACACGAATCATTAATTTTTGAAATGTCTCGCACTATGTTTTATATACGTTGACAGCCAACGTATTTTATTCCAACTGCTTTGACATCGAAATGAATGTAAAGTTTTCCTTTCCGATTTGGAATTTATGATTTCCAATTTCCTTAAATCCGGTTTTTACGTAGAAATTAATCGCTCGTTCATTACTGTTGAGTACCGAAAGCCATACTTCGCGACAACTTTTTTCTTTCGCTTTTTTTAGAAGTAAGTTTTGCAACTCAAATCCAATTTTCTTAGATAGAAAGTCCCTTAGTACATAGATTTTTTGCAGTTGGCAAATATTTTCCTCTCCAATAAATTCCGTTTGCGAATTCAGTTTAAGTTTTGCATATCCGACAGCTAATCGGTCCACAAACGCAATCCAATATACATTGTTAGGTTTGCACAAGCTGTTTTCAATTTTGTCCACCGAGAAAGTTGTATTGTAATAGTCAAGCAGGTCCTGCTTGTCCATAAATAAGTGACCGAAAGATTCAGTAAAGGTTACTCTTCCAAGTAAAGCAATAAACCCAGCATCATCTTTATTTGCCAATCTAATTTCTATTTTGGACGTATGTTTCTTCATAGGGAGGCTAACGGCGCTGAGTATGTCGAGATTTTTAAGTTACTTCACTTGTTGTTAGGATAGTGCTTTTAGATTTTCTATTTCGCCTAAAATGGTGCTGTACAAGCTGATTAAAATAAACTCTTGAATCAACCAGTTCAAAATCCAATTCTTCAGGGAGTTCATAAAATAACGGAGAGCCACCTCCTAATAAAACCGGGAAGATTGTTATTACCATCTCGTCAATTAAATCTTCCTTTAAAAAACTCTGAATTGTTTTGCCACCATCAATGTAAAGCCGGGGTGACCCTTTTTTATGAATTTGTTCTAATATTTCGGGCAATGTGCCTTTTACCAGGTGCGCCTTCCCCTTATGACTTTCAGGTATTTCGTTTAAAGAATTGCTCAACACGAACACCGGCTTTTTGTAAGGCCAGTCAACATCAAATCCCAGGACTGTTTCAAATGTAATACGGCCCATCACGAGTGCGTCAATGCCCTCGGTGAATTTTACATAGCCCATATCTTCATCATCGGGAATTGGAACCGAATCAAGCCATTCTATTCCACCATTTTTATCAGCTATATAACCATCCAGACTTATTGCTATATATACGCTATTCTTCTTTTCCATTAATAGTTACCATGATTTTATGAATGCCAACGTATTTATGTATGATTTGTACGTCAGAAAATCCTAAGGATTTTTATTCGAAGTAAATCATTTATTAAATATAAAAATTATAATTGAAGCAGGAGATTTGGATCAATTATTCAATTAGTGTCATTACAACAAAGTCAATTAAAAGTATTATCGTAATTATTATAAACCACCACCACCATTTTAATTTAATATTCTTTGCAATTATAATCTCAGTCAAAGTCCAGATTGCGAAATAAATGTACCAAATCCACCAAGTACTTACTTCATAGATAAGGAGAATTACCATCCCAATCGTAAATACAATCATTAGAAAAATGAACAACTTTATTTCGTTGTTTTGGAGTGCTTCCGCATCTTTATTGGTGCTTTTTATTTTGATGTTTTTCTAATTCAATATTTTATAATAACAGCCAACCTTTGGCCTATGGGTTGGTGAATTGGCACCAAATCAGCAAGAAGGAGCAAGCCCTCAATTCGGCAACCAGAGTTTTCCAGTGGGAAAATCAGAAGCAATGAACTATACACGTCGATACTATTGTTATTTAATATATTATACCTGGTGCCTCCTTAATATATGCCCTGTTCTCTATTAAGTTTAGCATGAAGTGAGCAACATCATTACGGGAAATCATTTTCGTTAAAATGTAACTTCCGAGATTTGGTCCATGTTGGTATTTTGTTCTTTTCCTCCCATTTGTAAGTTGACCTGGGCGAACTATCGTCCAATCCAAATTACTTTGTTCTATGAGTTTTTCTTGCTTGGATTTATCTCTAAAATAGAAAAAAAGTATCACAGGAATCACGAACAAAGTATAATACAAACCAAGTCTAAATTTACTCTCATTAATTCCCAATGACGTAATGCAAATAAACCTATCCACTCCTTTTTTTTCCATTGCCCGAATAATATTCATTGTTCCTCTAGATAAGATACTGGTTTTAATAAAGAATTGTTTATGCCCTAATGCAGATAATACAGCATCTTGTCCTTGAACCGCACTTTCTACATTTTCAAGATTTAAAACATTTCCTTTTAGCACTTTAAGATTTGGATGGTTAAACTTCAATTTATTCGGCTTCCGCACCATTGCTGTTATGTAATGACCTTCTTCCAGTCCTTGTGATATCAGTTGCCGTCCTGTCTTTCCAGTTCCACCAACTATTAAAAGTTTCATTTTTTTTGAATTTATTCTATTTAAAACTCATTAATTTTAATGGTATATTAAATTTTTAATGACTGAACTGTCGATAAATAAAGATGAAACGATTTATTATAAATCGTATCTAACGGTCTGGCTAAAGTGCGTTTTAATGCAGTTTAGGTTTTGTTGAGGTGTGGTGTTTTTTCTTTCCAATTAATAAAAGAGAATCTCCTGCTTCAAATTCGTCATAACTCGCAATCATCAAAATTTCAAAATACTTCTCAAATGATCCTCTCAATGCTTTTTCGGAATGATAATTTACGAAAAGACCTTTGAATATTTCTGAGCCTTCCCCTTTCCAAAAAGAATGACAAATAATTCCATTTGGATTTAAAACATCATATTGTCTTTTGATGGAATCAATAAGTTCATTGTCTTTCAGGTGATGCAATACTTTATTTGAATAGATTCCATCGAACTTTTCATCAATATTCAAAGTAATAGCGTCTAATTCAAGAAATCTACCTGTTGGATTGTTAGAAATGAGATGACTTAGAAATTCTTTGGAATTATCAGAACCTACTACTTGATAATCTTCCTTTAGGATATTCCAATCTGTTCCTGGTCCTGAGCCAATTTCAAGTAAGGTTGAATCGAATGGCAAGAAAACTATTAGTTTTTCAATCAGTTCCCTTCCATTTACACCCTTTGCTAATCTGATGTATTCTTCAACAGACTCCTTAGTTTTATAATAATCTGCTCTCATAATGTTTTATACGGACCACATCGGTTAGTATTACAAGCGTGGTTTGCCGATAGGCAGTTATGATTTGTTATACCCTATTTCCTCCTGGCACTTTATTTTTTATAGCAACAGCACAAATAATTATCCAAAAAACAAATATAGTCTCTACAATTCGTTGATATAAACCTGCATGATTTGAAGAAGGATTGTCGAATAATAAGCCTATAAACACTATAGAAATTAGCCCGAATATGATAGCGATTTTGGATAGTCTTTCAAAATTATTTAATTGTCGTAAACCCACACCAATAATTATTATGCAGATTGGGACGAATAAATATGTCAACATCCCTGTAAGATTATGTATTATCTGTGAAATACTTGGGTTTATGAATTCTGGGTTGCAACCTTTATCACAAGGAAATATCCCAACCATAATTGTTGCAATTCCATAAAATATACCAATCCCACAAAACCCAATTTTAATCAGTTTAGAATTAGGAAACTTTTGAAGAGCAGCAAAAGAGAAGATTGTCAATAGAATTCCACTTGGTATGTAGCCAAAATATCTTAATTTTTGACCATAGGGTGTGTCAACAGCCATTGTCTCACTTATATATTGAGAAATTGGGTCATAGTTGTCAAATTGAAAACCGCCAATAATGGAAGCCAAAACGAAAAGGCTTACTCCTAATATTCCGATCCAAAAAACTAATTTGTTATTCATAAATATTTTTCATTCTTAGTCTTTTGTGATTTTGTTAGGTATAGTTTTTTATTATCACCTTTGATAAAATTCATTTTCGTTCACCACAATTGTTGTTAGTTCAACGGTATGTCCATCGGGATCTTTTGTATAAATAGAATTAAAATAATAATGGTCCTGGATATTAAAATCTAGTTTCAATTCCGCATAATGTTTTTTTGCTTTTTGAAAATTCTCTTGGGTAACATTGAAGGCAAAATGGTCAATTTTGATATTTTTTGATTTTAAATCAAGCTCTTTATCGGATAAATTTGCAGGGAACAGGGCAATTCCTGATTTATTCGCGAACATAAAAATCGGAAAACCTCCCCATTCGGACATTTGATATTTTTTAAGTCCCAAGACTTTTTCATACCAATCCGCAGAAACTTTCAAATCTTCTACTCGAATAGCAACATGATCCAAAAATTCAATTTCAAATTTGTCCTTTGTATTACTCATTTTCTTAATTAAACACAACAGTTTGGCTATAACTTGTTATGATCAACAGCTGAGCCCTGAGGCTGATCCTATTTGGAAAATAGCACCTACCTGCACTTTGCTGGCTGGCCAGGTGAAGCTGTTTTTAGTTTTAGCCGTAATACAGCCGGGCAACTTTTTGTCGGCCTGTTATTATTTTGAATAAAGTTAAAGATTTTGAATTTATTTAGGCAACAAGAAATAGTGGTTAGGCATTGTTATGCCATATTAATATTTGTCTCACGAAGATATATGGTTTCAAATAGGTAGCATTGTTGAATTATCGATAGAAAAAACCCGATTACTGGGGTAGTCTCTTTTTCACCATGGCTATTTGACCCATATGATTGGCTTGATGCTCCAAAATATGAAACCATGCCCAATGGTTGTTCATGCTCTCATCTATGCCTGCTTCAAACCACGCATCATCTTTGGTTTTAAGACCTTCGAGTGTTTTTTCCCGAACCTGATCCCATAGATCCAAATAATATTTTATAGGTTTTCCTTTTAGTTTGTCTCTTGATTCTGCTCCTAAACCACCGGCAATTCCCCAAAATTCTCCTTCTTCATCAGTCCAGGTGCGATCTTCTAAAGTTTCAACCTGGAAGTATGATTCGGTGGCCACCAAATGCATAATTATGGCTCCAATACTGTTGGCCTTATCGTCAAATAAGTAATCTGTTTCTGCCTGGTCTAAATCACGGATATCTTCCATAAGTCGATCCTTTAATTCTTCCAGCATATCTACCATTAAACCGATTTGTGGTGTATATCCTTTTTCTGGTTTAATTTCATGCTGTGCATTAGCTAGTGAAAGCGAAAAACATAAAATTAATAACGCAGCATTTTTCTTTTTAGACTTCATATTATCATGTTTAAAAATTATCGGAGCTTTATTTGATAAATGCTTTCCAGCTAAATAGTAAACATAGAATTTAGCATAACGGTAAGGCCATGAATAGTGCGGGCTATGTTTTCACTTTCGTTTCGGTCGAGTACTTAGCCAATTTTTTTTATTTTGTTCTTATTTTCTTTGTCGAATAGCCAAATCAAATATAGCTAAACTTTCGATTAAGCTACAACGCCCATATTACTTATGGCCGTTGTTGGTACCAGTTATTTTCCTATATTCTGGCAAATGCTCTTACTGGAAAAGACCCCATTCCTTTTATCTTAGGAGGTAATGCGCTGAACTTAAATCCGTCTTTAGGTAAGGAATTCAAATTGCAAAGGTGTTCTACAATAAGAATTTCGGCTCCTAAAAGTACTGTGTGGACAGGACGGTCTTTACTATTTGTGCTGTCAATATTTAGCGAATCAATTCCAGCTAGTTTTACTTGAGATTTTTTTAAATATTCAGCCGCACCTTGTGATAAATGTGGATTGTTTTCATAGTATTTTTCCGTATTCCAATATTTGTCCCAACCTGTATGGAAAAGTACTGCGCGATTTTTAATTTCGTAAGGTTTTATGTGTTCTTCTGTTATTTCCAATGTTTTGGTAAAAGGAACGCTGATTACTATTGCATCGAGGTCAGTAAAACTTTCTAGTCCAACTAACGAAAAGTCTTTTCCGTCTGAAAATCGGTGAAACGGGCAATCAATATATGTTCCGGTATTGGCAACCATTTCGATTTTTCCAATATGAAATTCAGTTCCTTCGCCATATAGTTTTTTTGATTCTTCCCTGCTTAGGTAGTCACAAATAATTGGAGCGGGTAAACCCTTATAGGTGATAAGTCCATTTTCAATCGTATGGCTTAAATCAATCAACATTTGTTTATTTTTCATTCAAGACGTATGATTTATACTTATAGTTTGGTGTGATACAAAACCACAATGGACCTAACTGCTGGTTTTCCTGCCTTAGGAGGGCAGGCAGGTGATAGCCATTGTTGTGCTATTGAGATTAGTTATACCTAATTGTTTTCATACTCAAAGCTAAATTCCTTTGAATAAGTATGTTCTTTTTCCATGATATTGACAATTTGTTCTACGATTCCAGGATTTTCAGCAGCAATATTATGTTGTTCACCTATATCAGAAGCTAGATTATAGAGTTCAATAGGAGCTTCGGAATTATTGCTCATATTCAGGCGTATCCCTTTCCAATCCCCAAATCTTAACGCTTGTTTCCCTCCTTGCTCATGAAATTCCCAATATAAATAACTATGCTTTTCTTGTTTTTCTCCTAATAATTCTGGTAAGAATGAGATGCCATCTATATTTTGAGGTGTTTTTATTTGTGCGATTTCACAAACTGTGGGTAAAAAGTCCCAAAAAGCTGAAATGTGATTAGAAGTAGAATTTGCATTAATTATCCCGGGCCAGTACGCAATCATGGGCACTCGTATGCCGCCTTCATATAAATCGCGTTTGTATCCTCTTAAATCTGCATTGCTATTAAAATACTCTGGATCAGCTCCACCTTCTTGATGCGGACCATTATCGGAAGTAAATATTATTAGGGTATTATCTGCAATACCAAGCTCTTCCAATTTCTTGCTAATCTCACCTACTTGTTTATCTAAAAGGTATACCATGGCAGCAAAAGCTGCATGAGGTTCTTTTTGTGATCCATAACCTCCATTTTTATACAGTTTGCCATCATCTACACCCATGTATTTTTTTTCAGGCAGTAATTTCCCCCTGAATTTTTCCATATAAATCTCAGGAGCAACAAGTTCAGCATGAGGGATAATCGAAGGATAATACATGAAAAAAGTAGTGTCTTTATTCTTTTCAAGAAATGAAATGGCTTTTTGATGAATAATATCAGGACCATAAGTTTCAGTATTTTTTTCATTATTACCTTCGAGTAATTCTTTGGTCTGATTGTGCCATATGTGATAAGGGTAATAATTATGACCTAATCGTTGACAATTGAATCCGTAGAATTCATCAAAACCCTGATTGTTTGGATCGCCGTCAGAAGACGGATACCCTAAGCCCCATTTACCAAAAGCACCAGTAACATACCCGGCAGATTTTAAAAGTTCGGGAATTGTAATTACCGAAGAATCCAAAGGATATTGTCCTTCAGGGTTGATTTCTCTATTTCCGCGTATGAAAGTATGGCCTGTATGTTGTCCTGTCATTAATGACGAACGTGAAGGAGCACAAACAGTTGAACCCGAGAAATGCTGGGTAAAAAACATTCCGTTCTTGGCTAATTTGTCAATATTTGGTGTTAAGAACTTTTCCTGCCCCGTTAAACTTAAATCGCCATATCCTAAATCATCTGCCAGGATATAGATAATGTTAGGTTTTTTTGTGTGATTACTTTCATCAATCTTCTTTTGATTAATACATCCACCAAACAAAAACAACATAAAGACTACAAATAGTGCCTCAATAACTTGGTTCTTACATCCTTTTTTCATTTTACTCATTAATGAAGTTCATGAAGCATAGCGGTTTGGTTATGATCTTGGAGCGATAAATCGGTAAGGAATTTCGATTTCGAAATCAAGCTTTATAAAAATAGAAATTTTCATGTAAAGTAGGTGAGTATCTATGAATTATAGCCATTGTAAGCAGCTTTTATTTTTCAGCCGTAAACAAAGCATAATTGTTGGATGTAGTCGGATGTTCAATTGACTTTTCAAATTCTTCAACGCACCTGGGATTTTGGAAACCTGCAGTTCGAAGCAATTCTAAATGTTCGCTGGGCTTAATGCGTCCTCCTTCGTATTCATAACTAGATTCTTCAGGTTTAATAAAATCTCCATTTAATAATAGTCCCCCTTCAGGCATTATTTCATAAGCTGTTTTGTAGACATTTAATATATTTTTCTTTTCAAACAGGTCATGTAGCGCCCATGTTGAGACTATTACATTTGATAATCTTTTTAATCTATTTTCCCAAGCTTCATTTATCAAATCTGCTTGCGTAAAAATAATTCTCTCTTTATATGCCTCAGTTCTTTCAGTGGCAATTCTCAACATTGATTTAGAGTAATCTAAGCCTTCATAAGCTATCTGAGGCATCCTATTCAATAAAAAACTTGCTAAAAAACCAGGTCCTATTCCTAGTTCCAGTACTGATGTCGTTTCATGTCCTGCTTTTTCTATTTGCCTTAATATTGTCTCAAAAAGTTTAGACCTTGCCGGTGTTGGTTTAAATTTTTCAGCCCATTCTCTCGAAAAATTTGCATCATGAAATTCATGTAAGGCTTCTATCTTCATTTTTTCTTTTAATTGGTCATGTACAAGGCGTTGCAATATTAGCCAGGAATTTCGGGCTGTTAACCATGCAAAAAAAACAATATTTATGGAGTGGTATGAACAGGCAGACTAAAACTAAAAGCCGTACCTTCATTTGGGCCACTAAAAACCCGGATACTTGCATTGTGCAGTTCCATGATTTTTTTTACAATAGCCAACCCAAGACCGGATCCCTCTTTTTGCTGTCCGGCTTTCATTTGTCGATATCGTTCAAAAATAAGGGCTTGGTTCTCTCGCTTTATACCGGGACCGGAATCTTTTATGATAATTTCAACATCCTTTTCATGCGCGATAATTTTAACCACCACTTCACCATATTCTGGTGTAAATTTTAAAGCATTGTCCATTAAGTTCTGAATAGCGCGTTCTACCAATGAAATATCACCAAAAACCAAAGGAATGCCCTCACTCATTTCTAATTTTAACTCAATATTCTTTTGTTTGGCCAATACTAGATAGTTTCTGTGAATGTCATTCGCAAGTTCACTTATTAAAAATGGCTCTTTCTTCGGCTTAATTTGATTTGCCTCCAATTTTGAATATTCAAATAGCTGGTTAATTAATTTTGATAGACGTTCTCCACCCGCATTAATTGTTTTTAAATATTCAATGCGTTGTTCCTTGGTCAATTCCCTATCCTTTATTTGTAAGGTTTCTATATAGCCTTGTATTATGGAGAGCGGCGTGCGGAGATCATGTGAAATATTAGCAATCAACTCCGTGCGCAGGCTTTCTAAAGATTTTATTTTATCTATATCTTCTAAAATGGTCTCAGCCATTTCATTGTAGGTAGTCGTGACTCCTGCCAAATCACTCTTACTTGCGTTTTTGATACGGTAATTTAAATCACCTTCTTGAAATCGCTTAGAGGCATAAACCAGTTCCCTTAGATTTTTGGTAAGGTACCACACAGATAAGATGCCTAATAAAGCTGCAAAAAACAAGGTCAATAAGGACATCCCCAATCCCAATTTAAGTGCATAACTCTTAAACAACAAATTGCGGGTTGTGAGGAAGTCTTCACCCGCCAGAATTATGTAGATATAGCCTTCTTTTCCACCTTTATTGAACTTAGCCGCAGAAAACACTTTCTTTTTAGAGGGGTCTTTAGGATCTTCTCCCAAGATGTACAAAGATCCATTAGTGGAAATAAATTTGTCTATTGGGTCTAGCGAGATTTTTTTTTGCCGGGTCTCAGGGGCATTGTGGTCTAAAACAACAGAATATTGTACATGACCTTCTATATCTAATAAATATACCTCAATTGCTCTATTTACAGCCATCATATCGTGCATAATATCCCCAAAAAGAGCTTTGTTTACGTTTCCCAAACTATCAATTGGACTGGCATCCACGAATTTCTCGTCAATTAGGTCTTGTGCTAAATGAGCGTGTAAACGTTGTGTAGTTTCGTTAAAATAGTCATTTGAAAAGTAGATAGTGGCAATGGTGTATCCGGTGCCTGCCAAAAGTAATATGGACAA
Source organism: uncultured Eudoraea sp. (assembly GCA_964536335.1). Lineage (GTDB taxonomy): Bacteria > Bacteroidota > Bacteroidia > Flavobacteriales > Flavobacteriaceae > Eudoraea. The sequence goes on from CAZHWD010000178.1 coordinate 23,921, forward strand.
GAATGACAGTACCAGTTTTTTAATCAATCGATTTGAGAGTATCGTATTTTTCATAGTTCTTCGTTAAATTTATATCCTACTCCCCAGGTGGTTAAAATAAATTTAGGATTGCTCATATCAGGCTCTATTTTAGAACGCAGGCGATTTATATGAGAGTTAACGGTATGTTCATAACCCTTAAAGTCATATCCCCATATTATATTCAGTAATTTGGAGCGATCATAGCTTTTACCCGGGTTAGCCGATAGCAATGCCAAAAGTTCAAATTCTTTTGGCGATAAGTCAATTTTATTGTCGTTTATGCTCACTTTGCGCAATTCTAAATCCACCTGAAGATTCCCAAAACGAATTATTTTGTTACCAATGGAATTAATTTTGGGGTCTACTGACATTTTTTCTCTTCTAAAAATAGCTTTTACCCTGGCTATGAATTCACGGACACTGAAAGGTTTGGTAAGGTAATCATCAGCTCCAATTTCAAGGCCCAGCACCTTGTCTATTTCCTCTGATTTCGCAGTAAGCATCATTATGGGAGATTGAATTGAGTTTGCGCGTATTTTTTGACATACTTCCAACCCATCCATTTCAGGGAGCATAATATCTAAAATGATCAAATCGGGAACCTCTTCAATCGCCATCCTCAACCCGTCATTTCCTTGCATAGCTGAAATGACTTCACATCCTAAATCCTTCAAATGTATTTCCAGCAAATGAATAATTTCAGCATCATCTTCAATGATTAAAACTTTTTTCATATAAATCGAAATAACAAATAAACTATCACAAAATGATCACGGTTTGGATGACCATTGTTATCATTCGTGATACAATTGTCGATTTAGAGCCGTGTTACTTTCAAAACTACCCCAGTTTAAGAAATAAATACCTGATTATCAATAAGTAATAAATGTTTATTTTTTTGTGATTTCTCTGTAACACCTTCTAAGTTACTTTGTTTCAATTCTAAAAATAAATATAATGAACAAATTAAAGACTGTATTACGAGTATGTATTTTTTCTGCATCTTTAGCCTTATTGACAATAAGTTGCGAAGAGGATGACAACGGTAGTATGGAAGAACCTATAGTATTGAATGCTGGAACGTTATCTGGAGGTCCTTTCACCTTTACAGTTGATGGTATTCCCGATATGGTAAGCGGAATTTCATTAGACGCATCGGAACTTACAGGGAGTATTCAAAACTTTGTAATTACAGATAACGACAAAAATATTTTAGGTCTGCCACCAACCATACAAGCTGTTGAAGGTGTTGACTTTGATGGAGCAGGGGTAGGTAGTTGCTATATCTATCATATATCTTATGAAACCGGTTTGCTGGGATTAGAGGTGGGGGGTACTTTGGATGATCTTGTTGGAGATTTTGGTTTATCAAATTTTATCACGGTAGTCCGTAATGGCCTTAATGCTGGAATATTATCTGGTGGGCCATTTGAATTTACCGTTGATGGTTCCCCGGATATGGTTACGGGCATCACTTTAGACTCGGCCTTATTAAATGGAGATAACCAAACCTATGTCATCACTGATGACCAGAACAATATTTTAGGTATTCCGCCTGCGTTGGAAAATGTTGAAGGAGTGGATTTTGATGGAGCTGGTGTTGGAGTATGTCTTATCTGGCATTTAACCTACGCGGATGGATTAACAGGATTGGAAGCAGGTAACAATGTATCTGATTTTGAAGGTGGTTATGCCTTGTCAAATTCAATAATGGTAACTCGTAACGCCTTGAATGCCGGGATAATTGCAGGAGGTCCTTTTGAGTTTACCGTAGATGGAAATCCTGATATGGTAAGTGGGATTGTACTGGATGAAACAGACTTGACCGGAACAAATCAAACTTATGTCATCACCGATGACCAGAACAATATTTTAGGACTTCCCCCTGCGTTGGAAAATGTGGAAGGAGTAGATTTTGATAGCGCCGGCCCCGGGATATGTCTTATTTGGCACTTAACCTATGAAAACGGTTTAACAGGACTTGTTGCAGGAAATAATGTATCTGATCTTGAAGGATTTTATGGATTATCCAACAGTATTCAGGTTACGAGAAAGTCCCTGGACGCGGGAACCCTTGAAGGTGGACCTTTCAATTTTATTGTTGATGGTACTCCCGATATGGTTAGCGGCATAACGTTAAATAGTGCCAACCTGAGTGGATCTAATCAAACTTATGTCATTACAGATAACAACCTGAATATCTTAGGTTTACCCCCTGCATTAGAAAATTTAGAAGCGGTAGACTTTGATGGCGCCGGTGTTGGGGTATGTCTTATTTGGCATTTAACATATGAGGACGGAATAACCGGTTTAGAGATGGGAATGAATGCTGCCAATTTAGATGGCTTCTTTGATCTCTCGAATTCTATTACGGTAACGCGGGAATAATAATTTGAACTATTATGAAAAAGGAAATTTGATTGTTTAGTTCATGAAGCGGAAAGGCCCAGACGATAGTTTGGGCTTTTTTTATTCGAAACTTCAATATGTGCAAAGTAACTATTTACCCTATGCTTATATTAAGACAACCAGGCCATAAATTTTTAAAGAATCCTTTTGTGAAGCGCTGGGGTAAACTCTGAATTCATTTATTGAATCTAATTTATAAGTGTGTCCTTTCTCAGAAAGGCAATTGTAGTTCCGCATATGCTATTTCTCTTCTAGAGAAGAAACTTTGTGATATCATAGCTTTTTGTACTTTTGAGCAAAATTTTTTAGATGCCGGCCACAGAACAATGTAAAAACTGCGAGAAGAATTTTGATGATTCTTTTGAGTATTGTCCCTACTGTGGTCAGGAAGCGACAGATAACCTCACCGTTGGGGTCCTGTTTAGTAATACAATAGATAATTATATCTCTATAGATGCCCGTTTCTTCAGAAGTTTTGGGACCCTTATGTTAAAACCTGGTGTAGTGGCCCGGCGGTTTGTAGATGGGAAACGTCTCAAATACTTACATCCTGCTCAATTTTACCTCTTTATCTCCGTGATCTTTTTCTTTATATTTTCTTTTACCATTCGTAAAGCAGATAATGAAGTTTCCGAGGCAATCAAAAAAGGCTTTGAACAGGAGATCAGCCTGGATTCTGTTAAGGTAAATGCAGATTCTCTGGGAATTGCCGAAGCTAAAAAGGCCCTGAAAAAAAATCAAAGGTTTATTGGTATATCCGATGAAGAATTAAAGGAATTAGATTCGGTAATGACATCAGATCCGCAGGCGGCCAATATATCCTTTGGTTTTGAGCGCCAGACCTTGGACTCCCTAATTACAGCGGGTGCCCCCCTGGGACAGAAACTTAAGGCGATGGGCATGAAAGAAGATGTCAATGCCTTTACCCGTAGGTTCTATACCCAAATGCTCAAGTTTTATGAGCAACAAGGCGGGGGAATCCTGCAGGTCTTATATGATACCATTCCTGTTGCGATGTTTCTCCTTTTGCCACTTTTTGCTGTGCTTCTGAAATTTTTTTACTGGAAACCGGCCACCTTTGCACACCATTTAGTGTTTAGCTTTTATTTTTTCACTTTTATTTTCACCTCGTTTTGTACCATCCTCCTGGTGAATAAAGTATGGGAGATTCCCATTTGGTTAGAAGTACTCATATGCTTCTCTTTTGTTATATACCTAATGCTGGCTCTGCGAAATTTTTACAGGAGCTCCTGGGTGGGTGCTTTTTTTAAAGCCAATATTATCTCCTTCCTCTATATGCTAATAATTGTGCCAGTGGCGGCAATAGGAATTGTTATGGTGGCCTTTATGCTGTATTAATTTCTTGCCGACGAGTTATAATTAGCCATAAATAGAGCATTCACAAAAAAGAGTTTTCCGTTTTCCCAGAACCCACGGAATAAAGGGTTATCTACCATGTAAACCACCTGTCCCTTGCCGTGCTTCTCTACCCCAAAAACAAGGCTTTTAGACATTTTTTTCTGTGCTTCACAACCTGCAAAACCTGCTACCGGCACAGTATCCTTGGAAATGTAGGCAACTGTACCGTTTTCCAGGTAATTGTAGCTGTCATTACCCAGTTTAAGGCTAAAATAGGTGTCCTTATACCCAAATGCCAGTGGATGCGTCGTATCTACCCTTGTTTTAAAGATGGCACCGGTAATATCGTTTTTCATCTGCTCCCTTTTTAAGTTGACATAGGGTTCTACTATAATTTCTGTACTATCTTTTTCCTTTTCCCTGGAAGATATGTCAAATCCATGCTCTCCGTCCAAAGAGGCAATAGACTTGCCCATAGCAATAAGCCTGCCACCCTGGTTTACCCATTCTTTCAGTTGAGCTAGCAGAGTATCGTCCATAAATGATTCATAGCCCTTACCTCCCGGGAGAATCAGGACATCATAGTTGGAAAGATCCACACCGATTATGTAATTCTCATCCAAGACAGTAAGCGGATAATGTAACTGTTGCTCAAAGAAATGCCATATCTCACCAAAACGTAAAGTGGAGGTTGGCTCACCGGCCAGAACGGCTACCTTTACGGCAGGGATCATTTGCACATAACTGGACCCGAAGTCCTTTCCGTCATCTACAAAACCACTGCTAACCGATGTTAGTGATTTATGATGTTTATTGGCAGCATCACCCAGGATTTTGGTAAAATTCTTTCTTTTATCATTATCGGCTTTGGTAATGATCAGGCTTCCACTTTCATATCTGTTCCCCTCCAGTGTGAAAGCTTTTTGAGCCTGTCGTACCCTAATGTTCCTTTTAAGTAATTCAGCCAAAAATCGGGCATCATCCATTCCGTTCCAATCAGTCAGGAAAGCATAGGTATTGCTGTTTAATGCATCATTTTGCGGAGCTATTTCTGCCCTTGAAGTTCCGCTGATCAAACTCTCCGAAGCAATAGCATCTAATCCATAGGCATAGGGCAAGGACCATGCGGTTATATCATAGGTAAGTGAATCGCTTAATCTGGCATTTGGTTCAAAGAGTACTTTCACCAGAGTACCCCTGGTCTGGTTGGTAGATATAATTAGACTTTGAGAATTGGTCTTTAAATTTCCTGTTTTACCGGTTTTATAATCAAAACCCTTAACGGTAGCTCCTGTTCCGTAACTATAATTTACTTCATGTCGGTCCAGGAGTTGGGTGAGTGTTTTTAGATGATCTTCCTGCCCACTAAGTACAAAACTCTTGTATTTGTAATTTTTTGGTAAGTAGAATTTTCGAAATTCCTCGTTAAGTTTTGCCACATTGTTGGCAGCAACTTCCACTGTTGAAAGTCCGGTGGTAAGGTGGTGGGCTATGCGGTCCTTCAAAGTTAATGTATCTCCATTATTTGTAATAACTCCTAGACCGGCCCTGCCTCCGCCGCCCTGCTCATAGGTCATACCAATAGCACCATTATAGGTGGGGTAGGTATCCCCATAACTGGGATAAAAGAGATCAAAGCGTTCTTTTGTAAAGTAGAACCAGCCGTTAGCGTCAAAATATTTAGCATGGTTCTTACCAATGGTTACCTGAAAATCTCGTTGAAAATCTGTAATTACTTCGTGAAACGGTTCTGCTGCAGGTGCAAAGTAATAAGGGTAATCCATGCCTTGTTCATGAAAATCCACGTGTATATGTGGCAACCATTTATTGTAATATTTAAGTCTTTGCTGACTTTCTAACTGTGTGAGCCAGGCCCAGTCACGATTTAAATCAAACATATAATGATTGCTGCGTCCACTCCACCAGCCTTCATTATGTTCCTTACTCTCTGGATTTAATTGATAAGGTATGTTTTTATATTGATTGTACCAGTTCACATACCTGTCTCGCCCATCCGGGTTAATACAAGGGTCTATAATTACTAAGGTGTTTTCCAGATAGGACTGTTTGCTGGTTAATAATTCATAAATGGTTTGCATAGAAGCTTCTGTACTCACACTCTCATTTCCATGCACATTATAGCTAAGCCATACAATAGCCTTTGTAGATTTACCAGTACCACCTGTGCTTTTAAGATGTTCCTCACGGATGGCCTCCAGATTTTCCATATTAGCTGACGAGGAAAGAAAGGCCAAAAGTAGTGGTCTGTGCTCATTGGTTTTTCCGTATTCATTTAATTGCATACGGTTTTTTTCAACCTCAGACAGATATTGGTAATAGTCTACTACCTGATGATGGCGCGTAAATTGGGTGCCAAGCTCATATCCCAGGAATTCAGAGGGCGATTTTAGTTCTTGTGCATTTAAAGCGATAGTAAAAAGTAGGACCAATACGAGTAAAAGTCGCTTCATACGCTGGGGTTTCAAATTAGGACGCTAAAGCTAAGGATTATTCGGGAAATTACATTTTAAGTTCGGTGTTATTCGTTTATGAGTCGCCAAGTTACAAGGCATAAAAGGAATTGGTTCCTCATTTTTATGTAGTTAGTACATCTTAACGTATTTTTGGGAAGAGTAAAACCCGAGAATTTTATCTTTGATCGGATTTTAGAAGTTTCTATGGAAGTAGCCAGTATACCATTTAAAAAAACCGGATATTTTTCTTCACTTATTTCCGACTATCTGGACGAAAACAAGAAGCTAAGCCCCTTTTACAATAGGTTTCCTAAGATTAAAGAATTTGAGTCACAAATAAAGGAGAAGTCCAAAAATTATCCACAGGCAAGTAGGAAAATATTAAAACAGGTACTTCAAGAACAATACAAGGGTGTTAAGGCTTCAAAAACAACTTTGACCAATATTTCAGCTTTGGCTCACGACGAAACCTTTACGGTGGTTACAGGGCATCAGCTTAATATATTTACAGGGCCATTATACTTTTTATACAAGATTATTAGTACAATAAATCTTGCAAAAGCTCTAAAAAAAACCTATCCAAAAAATAATTTTGTACCGGTATACTGGATGGCCACAGAAGATCATGATTTTGATGAGATTAATTATTTTAATCTGCACAACAAAAAGTTTCAGTGGAACCGCGATAACGGAGGCGCCGTGGGAAGGATGAGTACAGAAGGATTAGAGGCTGTATTTGATGCTTTTTCAAAAGAAGTGGACCTTACAACAAACGCTAATGACTTGATTGTTCTTTTCAAAAAAGCCTATCTGGAACATAACTCACTTACTGAAGCAACCAGGTACCTGGCCAATGCTCTGTTTGGACAGTATGGTTTGGTCATCATAGATGGTGATGATATTCAATTTAAAAATCTATTCATACCCTATATTAAAAAAGATATCCTTGAAAACCTGTCTTATAGCAATGTAAATGAGACTATTACTGCCCTGGAATCTGTATCGCCTGCATACAACATTCAGGTAAATCCAAGGGAGATTAATCATTTTTATTTATATGATGGGTTACGAGAAAGACTAGTTGAAAAAGAAGGTTTTTTTTATGTAAACAATACCGATTTTAAGTTTACAAAGGATGAAATACTAATAGAACTGGATGCCCATCCTGAAAGATTTTCTCCTAATGTGGTTACCAGGCCACTTTACCAGGAAGTGGTCCTTCCTAACCTTTGTTATATTGGCGGAGGCGGCGAATTGGCCTATTGGTTAGAGCTTAAATCGGCTTTTGACGCCATGAAAGTAACATTTCCTATCTTACTTTTGCGTAATTCGGCCCTGTTGATATCAGAAAAGGAAAATAAAAAAATAAAAACTTTAGACCTTATTCCGGCAGATCTGTTTTTAAAGCAAAACAGTCTTATTAATAAAAGAATACGGGAAATTTCTAATATTGATATCGATTTTTCTAGTCAAAAAGAGCATTTAAGCATCCAGTTTGAAGCACTCTACCAATTGGCCAAAGTAACGGATAAGTCCTTCCTGGGGGCAGTAAAGGCACAGGAAGTAAAGCAATTAAACGGACTCGACAAACTGGAAAAACGCTTATTAAAGGCCCAGAGAATAAAACTTAAAGATCAGGTGATTAGATTATCAGCTATCCAGAATAAGTTATTCCCTAATCAAACCCTACAAGAGCGTTCTCTAAATTTTTCAGAACTATATCTGGAAATGGGAGAAAGACTTATTCCTTTTTTAATGGATGCGTTAAACCCCTTAAAACAGGAATTTTTAGTACTAAAATACTAAGCCAATTAATGGCATAGGTTTCTTTTCCATAGTACTTTTGGTAAAAACTTAGCTCATGCATAATGTGGATATAGAATTGGTAGAAATGACCCTCGATGTTATGAAATATGCCATTCATAGAATTACCAATGAGTCTCCGGAATTGGGAGCGCCAAGGAAAGAGGAAGAATTAAAGGAAGAGGTAGGGGAGACGATTACTCCTTCTGGTATAGGTGGAGAGAATGCCTTTAATCTTTTCCGCGATGTATTGGTTAAAGCAACCGTTCCAATAGATCATCCAAGGCATCTGGCTTTTGTGCCTGCGGCTCCTACACGTGCAGCTATCATGTTTGATCTGGTTACCTCGGCATCAAGTATACACGGCGCATATTGGATGGAAGGCGCAGGCGGCATTTTCTGCGAGAATGAGGCCATGAGTTGGCTGGTATCACTTACTGACATGCCCGAAGGTGCATTTGGTGTTTTCACCAGCGGTGGTACGGCTGCAAATCTATCGGCTATGGTAACTGCAAGGGAATATTGGCGAAGGAGCCGGGAAAATCAAAATAAAAAAGGATGTATCATCACATCAGTAGGTGCACATTCTTCTATTAAAGCCATGGCAAAGGTAATTGATGCCGATGTGCTCTTAGTGGAAACTGATGATCTAATGACGGCCGAAGCCTTACTAGAAAAAATTGACTCGCTGGATGAAACGACTATAGAGAGGGTTTTTGCCGTAGTAGCCACAGGTGGTACTACTAATGCCGGTATTGTGGATGACCTGGATGGTATTGCAAGAATTTGTAAGGAACTTAACTTTTGGTTCCACGTAGATGCAGCTTATGGTGGCGGCGCTCTCGCAGCAGATTCTGTAAGGCATCTTTTTAATGGAATTGAAAAGGCAGATAGCATAACTATAGATCCTCATAAATGGTTGTTCTCGCCCTATGATTGTGGTGCCGTTATCTATAGAGATCCCGAATTGGCTAAAACTGCGCATTCTCAGGAAGGCTCTTACCTGGATATCATGAAAGATCCTGGCGCGCGTGGGTTTAACCCTTCTGATTACCAGATACAATTAACCAGGAGGTTGCGCGGGTTACCATTATGGTTTTCACTTGCTATGCACGGAACAGATAAATATAAATGGGCTGTAGAACGAGGAATTGAATTAGCTAATTTAGCGGGGGAATTAATTTCGTCCCGGTCGGAATTGGAATTAATACGGCCTCCTAGCCTCTCTTGTGTCCTTTTCAGACGTAAAGGATGGTCTGCAGATGACTATAAAAACTGGACCTATACCAATCATCGTAAAGGTTTGGCGCTGGTTACACCTAGTAAATGGAAAACCAAAGAAGGTTTTGAAACAGTAGCTCGTTTTTGTTTTATTAATCCGGATACCAGGGAAGAAGATATAAAAGTTATCCTCGATACTATGAAATCATAAGGGATCATTTCTAAGGTACAAGGAATTCTCCGCTCCAAAGTTCCTGTCGTTTGGAAAACCGAATCCGCAGATGTTCTGGTTGTTGTAATTTCAGATATTCTATTCTATAAGGAGTAACTTCAACCACACAAAAGTGATTTTCCTTCTTGAGATATTCAATTACCTTAGGATCTTCCAGAGGTGTTCCTGGTGCCAGGGCAGTGGTATAATCCTTGCGCGCCCTTTCCGGAACACCATTACTATAAGTTTCTTCTATAGCCTTTCCTTTAATTATGGTGGCAAGGCCTTCAATTTTTAATTGTAACAGCCTTTCAGGATCATAAAATAATAACCCCACCTTATTATTTTCCTTAATATGTATAATTTTTTTTGAACGAAAATCGGTATAAAATGAAAGTTGAAGCTCCTCTGAAACCTTTCTTAAGACAACTGTTCTTTGTCTTGCTGAACGCTCCAAACCTACAGTGCCCAGAGTAAAGTAGCGAAAAGGATGCGATTTTTGTGTGCTTCCTTTTTTCAGTTCTTCCTGTAAATTTTTAAAAATCTGATCTGTTCTTTCCATATGTTTCATCTATATAAAGGTAAAAAATTTAAAAATTAGGTAGGGTTTTTTTAGAGAAGATTGTTATATATATAAATTGCTATGAAAAAGTAGATTTTTTATAGATAAAATTGTGTCATAACAAGTTCATGTGTTTAGGTTGGTTTTTGATTTGAAAAGCCCTGACGATCGTCGTCGGGGCTTTTTCTTTTTACCCTATTCACCAACTGAAAATATTTCATAATCTTTTTTTCATCAAATCTGCTTAAAGCGCATAATCTAATACAATAGGTTATTTAAAAAAGGAGGATTGAGTGTTTAGCTATTTATTAAAGTGTAAAGACAATAAGTAACAAAAGAAATCATCATGTCTTTTAGGAAGTAGCTATAGTCTTATTAAATAAGACAAAAATATCCCATTTAGAGTAAAATAAAATTTGTAGGAATTAGACCGAAATATTTTAATCCAGGTACTTAAGCGTATTTATATAAATAGTTACTATATATTTATGTTAGAATAAAACTTACGTCTAAATAACTTATTTAACCTTGTACTCAAGACGCATAGTGATGGAAGCAGTCTTCTTTTTAGCAGATGTATTATATGCCCCACCCCAGCTGTAATCCTCGTCTGAATTTTGTCCGGTTATTTGAAAAACACCCATTCGGGCACTAATAAGATCACCCAGAGTACCCCCGGAATTCTCCGCTATTTTTTCAGCTCGGATACGGGCATCTTCAGTTGCCTTTGAAATCATTTTAATCTTAAGATCAGATAATTTAGTGTAATAATAACGAGGAGGTAAGGAATTAAACTGAACTCCTTTATTTAATAGTTCCGTGATCTCACGGGATACTTTTTCCACCAGAGCCACATCACTTGATTCTATTTGAACAGATTGTGATAACTCGAACCCCCTGAAAATTGTACCAACAAAATTTCCGTTTTCATACAGGTTGTCGCGTTGCTCACTCGTCTGTACAGAATTAAAAATTATGTTACCCGGGCTTATTCCTTTGGATACCAGATAATCACTAACTATTTCCTTATCATTGTTTAATTGTTCAAAAGCGGTCTTTAAAACTGTATTAAAGGCAACAAAACGCCCTTCCCATACAATAAGGTCTGATGTAAAGTTCTCATTTCCCAGCCCCGTAATAGAAATCACTCGTGCAGGATTTGACCGTTTTACATAAGCATTACCCAGAAAATAGGCCGATACCACTATTGCAACTCCAAATATTATGGGGTTTAAATGTTTCATTCTTAAAGCGTTAATAAAGATGTTATAAATATACCTAAATCTTGCATTTGAAAATGCCTTGAATTACTATTTTTGCCCATGCAAAACAACGTCCTTATTTTAGATTTTGGTTCCCAGTATACACAACTCATTGCCAGACGGGTTAGGGAACTGAATATTTTCTGCGAAATTAAGCCTTACAACAATCCTCCGGAAGACTTGTCGGACTTTAAAGCTGTAATCCTTTCCGGTTCTCCCTTCTCCGTTAGGGCAGATGATGCCCCTCACCCGGATTTATCTGAGATAAAGGGCAAGAAACCCTTGCTGGCCATTTGTTATGGGGCACAATACCTGGCTCATTTTCATGGAGGAAATGTTGCGCCATCCAATACCCGTGAATACGGCCGGGCAAGGCTTACATCAATTGATGGTGATGAACCGTTTTTTTACGAAATCAGAGAAGGTTCTCAGGTCTGGATGAGCCATAGTGATACCATTAAACAACTACCAGAAAATGCTTTAAAGCTAGCCAGTACAAATGATGTCCAATACGCTGCCTATAAAATAGAAGGGGAATTAACCTATGGCATTCAATTTCATCCGGAAGTTTATCATACCAAACAGGGGAAACTGCTTTTGGAAAACTTTTTAATCCATATTGCAGGTTTGCAGCCAACCTGGACCCCGGATGCATTTGTAGAAACTACAGTCGCGGAGTTAAAGAATAAAATAGGTAGTGATAAAGTTATCCTGGGACTTTCAGGAGGGGTAGATTCTACAGTTGCAGCCGTTTTGTTACATAAGGCAATTGGCAAACATCTTCATTGTATTTTTGTTGATAACGGATTGCTTAGGAAAAATGAATTTCAGGAAGTGCTGGATCAATATGAACATATGGGCCTTAATGTGAAAGGGGTTGATGCTTCGGCACGTTTTTTGAACGCTCTAGCTGGAGAAGATGATCCGGAAAAGAAAAGAAAAATTATTGGAGGCGTTTTCATAAATGTTTTTGATGATGAATCGCACAAAGTTGAAGATGCCAAATGGCTTGCCCAGGGAACCATTTATCCCGATGTGATTGAGTCAGTATCTGCAACAGGAGGACCTTCAGCCACCATTAAGAGTCATCATAATGTAGGAGGATTGCCCGACTTTATGAAACTTAAAGTGGTTGAACCCCTTAAAATGTTGTTTAAAGATGAAGTGAGAAGGGTAGGGGCCACTCTTGGAATAGAAGATGAACGTTTAGGACGTCATCCGTTTCCAGGGCCTGGTTTAGCCATACGTATTTTGGGAGATGTAACAGTAGAAAAGGTTAATATTTTGCAGGAGGTAGACGCTATTTTTATTAATGGTTTAAAGGAATGGGGACTTTATAATGAAGTTTGGCAGGCCGGAGCCATGCTTTTACCCGTAAATAGTGTAGGGGTCATGGGAGATGAACGAACTTATGAAAAATGTGTAGCTTTGCGGGCAGTCGAAAGCACAGATGGTATGACGGCAGATTGGGTTAATTTACCATACGAATTTTTGCAAAAGACCTCCAATGAAATAATAAATAAAGTTCCGGGAGTAAATAGAGTGGTTTATGATATCTCTTCAAAGCCCCCGGCAACCATAGAATGGGAATAAAACCTACGAGCATGTCAATAAGATTTTTAATTACAACGGCTGCAATTATACTTTTTTCATGTCATGCCATGGCACAACAGTTTAGCTCTCACGCGGTAACGGTTGGAGAAACCGTTTACAGTATTGCAAGGCAATACAAGGTAAATCCTGCTGATATCCTCAAGTACAACAAAGAAATTGCAGAGGGCGACGTTCTTAAGCCAAATACAATACTTGTTATCCCTTTGGGAGCAAAAGTGTTAAGCGCAATGGATTCAATTGCGTTACAAAAAAAACTGGCAGAAGAAATTCAGGAAACACCGGTTGAGTTTATTTCGCATAAAGTGAAGAAAAGGGAAACTATTTTTGGCATATCACAGCGATACAATGTATCTGAAGAGGATATTAAACGCTATAATACCCAGTTGTATGCAAAACAATTGAAAAAGGGAATGCGTTTAAAAATCCCTAAATACCTAAAAGTTGAAGTTGAAAATGACAGTATTAACCTGGATGATTTTGAAACTTATACGGTATTGCCAAAAGAAACGAGATGGAGTATTGCCAATAAATATGGAATTACCATAGATAGCCTTCTTACCTTAAATCCTGAATTATCTGTTACTACTAGTTACCTGGCAGAGGGCCAACAGTTAAAACTTCCTAAAATAGCCGGCAGCAGTATTGAGGACCAAAACGTTCAATTGTACATCTCTTATACGGTTCCACCTAAAAAAACCTTGTATAGCCTTTCACAGGAATATGAAATAAGTTCACAGGATATTGTTAGGTTAAATCCTGAAATCGGGGAGCGTGGCGGTTTAAAAGAAGGCATGGTAATACGTTTGCCTGAAATTAAAATTGCTGATAATGAGATTAATACAGATAATTATATTTTTTATGAAGTTAAACCCAAACAAACAATATACTCCTTAACAAGGAATTTGGGGTTTGATTATAATGAATTACTGGAACTTAATCCGGATCTTTCCAAAGGACTAAAGGCCGGAATGGTTTTAAAACTCCCTAAAGAGCAAAGAGGAAACTTAGAAGTGAAAAATTCTTTGATTCTTGATAAAATAAACCTTTTAGATAGTATTAATACCATTAATAAACCTAAACTAATTTACTTACTTCCTTTTCGTACAGATAAAGTAGACCTTAGTGACATTGATAACGCTACAGACGCAATTGCACGAAGTAATGCGATAAGTTATAGTCTTGGGTTATACAGTGGTGCCCTGGTTGCTCTGGATTCTATTTCAGAACTTGGAATTTCTGTTGATGTAAAAACATTTGATACCCAATTAAGACCTGATAAAACAAGACAAATACTTCAGGGAGAAGACCTGGAAGGAGTAAGTGCCATTGTTGGGCCATTACAATTAAATTCCTTAAAAGAAGTAGCGATTAAGGCTGCAAATGCTAAGGTGCCTGTAATTGCACCGCTGGCGTCTGATAGTGATTTTGTACTTGAAAATGTATTCTTTTCTATTCCGTCTGATCAGATATTACGCGAACGTATGCTTGGTTTTGTTAAAGATTCTATAACGGATGAGAATATTATTGTGATTACCGATGCAAAGAATAAGCTGGTTAGTGAACAGATAAAAGAAAAGTTTCCTTTGGCCAAATCTGTTGATCTTCAGGAAGATGAAGAAAATATTTCTTTAGATTTGGAGGTATTTGCCAGTCTTCTGTCTCTTGAAGCCGAGAACTGGGTATTTGTAGAGACTGATAATTTTAAAGTGGTTTCCAGCGTAAGTTCCATTCTTAATTCGTCTAATTCGGATACCACCAAAGTGCGGATGTTTACTACAAATAAGAATAAGGCATTCGAAAATGATGTAATCTCAGGGGCGCATTTGTCTAACCTGAATTTTACTTATCCCTCTGTATATAAAGAAACAAATAATAATGCTTTTGTGAGAAGATACAGAAGGCGTTTTGGAGCAGATCCCGACCGGTATGCAGTGCGAGGTTTTGATCTTACCTTTGACCTTCTTTTAAAATTAGCCTATAAACTCAATTTGTTTGAGGCCTCAAATATCATTGGTATTACAGAGTATTGTGGGAATAAATTTGATTATGACAATGAACTTACTTCCGGATATTACAATACCGCCTCTTACATAATGATGTACCAGGATATGCGAATAACCCAGGTTAATCCCGAACCATGACCTCAAAAGTTACTTATACAGGAGAATTGCGGACCAGATGTGTTCATCTGTACTCAGGGAATGAAATCATAACAGATGCACCCGTAGATAATAACGGCCTTGGACAAGCCTTTTCGCCAACAGATACGGTCGCTACAGCTTTGGCCAGTTGCATGCTTACGATGATGGGTATTAAGGCCAGGGATATGGAGGTTGATCTCACTAATTCTGTCGCAGAGGTCACCAAACATATGTCGGCCAACCCTAGAAAGATATCTCAGATTGATATTGAACTGCACCTGCCTGCCATAATTATTGAAAAGCAAAAAAAAATTCTGGAGCATACTGCGCGAACTTGCCCGGTACTATTAAGTCTTCATGCAGATATTAATAAAGAAATTATATTTCATTGGGATCTCTAAGATTCATATTCAGCCAGATTTTAGTGCTCTGCTTCCTAATTTCTTTCTACCAGGAAGAAGAAGCCATTCTTTGGCACCCAGAACAAAGGTTGAGCTGGGCCAATTTCAAAGCTGAACCAATAGAGGGTTCAAAGGTAGCTGCCACTACGGCAAGTGGGTTGAGCTATCAATTTTCTACAACTGAAGCAAACGGAAAATATGAATTGGATTATACGGTGAGTACTTTTTTTTATCCGGAAAGATCATGGTATCACCCAAAACAATGTGATGAGGTAATACTAAGTCACGAACAGCTGCATTTTGACATCTCTGAATTGTTCGCTAGAAAAATGCGCAAAGTTATGAATGCAACCACATTTACAAAAGATGTGAAGGCGGAGGTAAAAGCTATTTATCGCAAAATAAATAAAGAGCTTGCAGAATTTCAGCAGGTTTATGACATTGAGACCAACTACTCCCGAAATATTGAGCAACAGATATTTTGGAATAAGAAAATAAAAAATGCCCTTGGAAATTAAGAAGTAAGTATCATATTCTCTTTGGGCTAAATATCACAAATGGTCACCCCTTGCTTTAAAGCGGCAATTTTGTCTTCCCACGAAGGAATAAATTCCTGAGCAACATGGCCCTTAAATCCGGTTTCTAAAATAGCCTTCATTATAGCTGGATAATACAATTCCTGAGTCTCATCAATTTCATGTCTACCTGGATTACCACCGGTATGATAGTGTCCGAAATACTCATGATATTCCCTGATTGTACGAATTACATCCCCCTCCATTATCTGCATATGGTAAATATCATACAATAATTTGAAATTCTCTGAACCTATTTCTTTGCACAAAGCCACCCCCCATTCAGAATGATCGCACATATAATCTTTGTGGTCTACTTTGGAGTTCAAAAGTTCCATCTGAATAACCACGCCGTGTTTCTCTGCAACAGACATAATTTGTTTTAATCCATCTGTGCAATTTTTGAGTCCGTCTTCATCATTCATGCCATTGCGATTTCCACTAAAACAAATCAGATTGGTGTAGCCAGATTCTGCCACCTTTGGAATCATTTGTATATAATCTTTTATCAGTTCTTCGTGCAGTTTAGGATCATTCCAACCTTTTTCAATGCCAAAACCTGCACCCCAACACATAGATGCATGAATGCCGTACTTTTTCATCAAAGGCCAATCTTCGGGGCCTGTTAAATCCATTGAATTAATACCTAATTCATTGAGGTTTTTGAGAAAATCCTCCATTGGAATCTTGCTATAACACCAACGACATACACTGTGATTAATATTGCCTTTTAAATCGTTGGTAGTAAATGATTTTCCTTCCATAGCAATGCCTGCCGTAGAAACTATGCCAACAGAGGCGGCCACAGAAGAGCCGATAAATGTTCTTCGTTTCATTTTATATCGTTTATAGTATCTTAAAGATAATTTATTTAGATTTAATAATGGAACTACTTCCCAATAGGAAAAAGTTTATTGAACTCGCTCATTATAAAATGCCTTACGGCAAGTATAAAGAGCGGTACCTGCTTGATTTACCCGAGGCTTATTTAATTTGGTTTCAAAGAAATGGTTTTCCTAAAGGAAAGCTTGGGGAACATATGAAGGCCATTCTTGAGGTTAAAATGATTGGTTTGGAGGGACTGATTAGAAAAATTAGGGAAGAATTTCCTGTGGATACCCAATAACTTATAGTTGCATTTTGTACCTTTGAACCCCGTAACATAGAAGTGCAATATGCCAGATACTAAATATGTTTTCGTTACGGGAGGTGTTACTTCTTCACTTGGAAAAGGAATAATTGCAGCTTCCTTAGCCAAACTACTGCAAGCCAGGGGTTATAAAACAACCATACAAAAATTAGATCCTTATATCAATGTGGATCCGGGTACTTTGAACCCATATGAACATGGAGAATGCTATGTAACTGATGATGGTGCGGAAACCGATTTGGATCTAGGTCATTACGAACGATTTTTAAATGTAAATACCTCGCAGGCCAATAATGTAACTACGGGCAGGATTTACCAAAGTGTGATTGAAAAAGAGCGCCGTGGAGAGTTTTTAGGTAAAACGGTACAGGTAGTTCCACATATTACGAATGAAATTAAAGAGCGGATTCAAATACTCGGAAATAGTGGTGAATATGATATTGTTATTACTGAAATAGGGGGTACCGTCGGGGATATTGAATCTCTTCCCTATATTGAAGCAGTAAGGCAATTACTTTGGGAGCTGGGTGATAACAATGGCATTGTAATTCATCTTACCTTGGTGCCATACCTTTCTGCCGCTGGAGAATTAAAAACTAAGCCAACACAACATTCTGTTAAGACTCTGATGGAGAGTGGAATAAAGGCAGATATCCTGGTGTGTAGAACAGAACACGAACTGTCCGATGATATCAAACAAAAACTGGCACTGTTCTGTAATGTTAAAAAAGAGGCCGTCATACAGTCTATAGATGCATCAACTATATATGATGTTCCGTTGATGATGCAGGATGAAGGTTTAGATACTGTGGCCCTTCAAAAACTTAACTTACCCGATAATACTGAACCGGATCTGGATCAATGGAATGAATTCCTGGACAGGCATAAACATCCTAAGTCAGAAGTGACTATTGGTTTAATTGGTAAATATGTTGAGTTGCAGGATTCATACAAATCCATTCTGGAATCATTTATCCATGCCGGTGCAATAAATGAGGTAAAAGTAAATGTAAGATCTATTCACTCAGAATATATAACGGCACAAAATTTTGAAGAAAAAATGAAAGGCCTGCAAGGTATTTTGGTTGCCCCAGGTTTTGGAGAGCGGGGAATTGAGGGCAAAATAAAAGCTGTGCGATATGCAAGAGAAAATGATATACCATTTTTAGGAATATGTTTGGGGATGCAAATGGCAGTAATTGAATTCGCAAGGAATGTATTGGGGCTCAAAGATGCCAATTCGACTGAAATGGACGGCGGTACAGATCATCCTGTCATTAGTTTAATGGAAGCTCAAAAGTCTGTAACCAATAAGGGAGGGACAATGCGTCTTGGTGCATGGGATTGTGACATAGTAGAAGGTACAATTGTACATAAAGCTTACCATGGACAAACTTCTATTTCCGAGAGACATCGGCATCGTTTTGAATTTAATAATGATTACAAGGAAGAGTTAGAGAATGCAGGTATGCTGGCCTCTGGTATAAATAGGAAAACCGGTTTGGTGGAAATAATAGAATTGCCATCTCATCCTTGGTTTGTAGGAGTACAATATCATCCGGAATATAAAAGTACCGTAGCCAATCCACATCCGCTTTTTGTGGGCTTTGTAAAAGCCGTATTACTGCACAAAAGACAACAAACTAATGCCAGTTTGGCATAAACTCCACAATTGGATATATATTTGCAAACCATTTGGGACAATCTGTTCATAGGCACCAGCTAAATTAATTACGGATTGGAATTTAAATTAAGTTAAATGGAAGAAAAGAAACTCGACATAAATTCTATCATCGGCTTTGCATTGATATTTGGGATTCTTATTTTTTGGTTTTACCAAAATCAACCTACACCAGAGGAATTGGAAGCTCAAAAAGCCGAACGGGCTAAAGTCGAGTCTCAGGTAATAGAGGAGGAACCAACAATTCCTCAAGCTGTACTGCAAGAAACAAAAATTGATTTAAAGGACTCTGTTGCGATTGCCGATTATAAAAACGCCATAGGTGGTTTTGGATATACTTCAGCTAAGGAAGGTACTACCATTCTTGAAAATGAAGTCCTTTTTTTGAAAGTAAGTAATAAAGGAGGGCAAATAATTGAGGCCAGGATGAAGAATTTTGTCACCTTCGATTCAATACCTATTTATTTGGTACAAGACGGAAACGCTTCATTTGGGATTAATTTTTCAACCAGGGATAATCGGGTACTGGATTCCAAAGATTTGTTTTTTGAACCATCCATATCGCAAAAAGGAGACAATCAGGTGCTTTCAATGAAGGCAAAGGTTGCCTTGGATCAGTTCCTGGAATTTCGCTATGAAATGAAACCCAATGAATACCTATTGGATTATACGGTTCGTTCTCAAGGTTTAAGTGGAGTAATAAATGATGCCCAGCCAATAAACCTTAATTGGAAATTCAGGGGCATAAGACATAACAAAAGCATTCAATATGAAAATAGGTACACCAGACTTACCTATAAACATGATGAAGAAAAAGTAAGCAAACTATCTGAGAGCAGTGATGACGAGGAAATTGAGAATGGGGTTACCTGGCTTTCCTACAGGCAACACTTTTTTAGTTCTATCCTGGCAACCAAGACACCTTTTGAGTCTGCAGCTTTAAGTTCTAAGAATTTGGTAGAGGAGGAGAGTAAAGAAGCTAAAACTACCAAAGAATTCGCTACGGTGGCACCTTTGAAAATGGAAGGTGGAGAACTTTCTTATAATATGAATTGGTATTACGGACCAACAGATATTAAAGTGCTATCTGAATATAAGGAACTGGGACTGGCAGACTCTATTCCATACGGCTGGGGAATATTTGGTTGGATAAACAGATATGTGTTTACCCCATTTTATGGCTTTTTGAGTTCTTTTTTACCCTTCGGGATTGCCATTGTAGTAATGACTATTCTTGTTAGATTACTCATGTCTCCTGTTACATACAAGTCGTATTTATCTCAGGCCAAAATGAAGGTGCTAAAACCTGAAATTACAGAGCTGACTGAAAAGTACAAGGATAATGCGATGAAGAAGCAGCAGGAAACCATGAAGCTCTATAATAAGGCGGGGGTGAGCCCTATGAGTGGTTGTATACCGGCCGTGTTACAATTGCCTATTTTCTATGCCTTGTTTATGTTCTTCCCAACATCTTTTGCGTTGCGCCAGAAAGCTTTTCTGTGGGCAGATGATTTATCTTCCTATGACACTATAGCCGAGTTACCTTTTACCATTCCTTTTTACGGAGATCATGTGAGTTTATTTCCAATATTGGCTTCAGTAGCTATTTTCTTTTATATGATGATGACCACAGGGCAGAATATGCAAACACAACCGGGTATGCCAAATATGAAATTTATCATGTACCTGTCTCCCTTGATGATGCTTTTCTTCTTTAACAATTATGCAAGTGGATTGAGTTTGTATTATTTTGTTTCAAACCTTATTACCATCTTTATCATGTTAGCTATAAAGAAATTTATTTTGGATGAGGACAAAATACATGCTCAGATACAGGAGAACAAAAAGAAACCGAAAAAGGAAAATAAGTTTCAGCGAAAAATGCGGGAGATGATGGAGCAGGCAGAGCAACAGAAAAAGAATAAGTAATTAAACTTGTCATAAAAGAAAAAGCCCTGACACTTGTGTCGGGGCTTCTAACTTTAAGTAGGTTTAGTTTGATAAGATTTGGGACTTCAAAGATGTATAATAGTTTCACTAAAAAAAAAGAATAGTTGTAAAGGTTCATTTTTTGTATGCTAACGCTTTCAATTTTGTTGTCTCCAAATTCTAAGCAGAATCCTTGTCTTTTTTCTTACAAAAAAACTCCCCTGATTCTTCAGGGGAGTTTTAGCTACCAAATAATTGAATTAGTCGCTACTAAATCAATGCTGTAATTAGTTTGTAGTATCAGGAAGAAGTACCGCATCAAGTACATGAATCACTCCATTACCCGCCTGTACGTCCACGGCTATTATGCCTTTACCTGTATTGCCTGCACCATCTGTAACATCAGCAATGTTTGGATCTGTACCCGGCAAGGTGATAATAATATCGTCTCCTTCCAGTGTTGTCGCAGGAGTATCCCCGTTTGGAGTAAGGTCACCAGAAGTGATATTTGCCTCACTGACTACATGGTGCAATAGGACTTGGGTTAATACAACTTCTTCCGGAATGGCATCCAGATCAGCAAATGCATCATTTGTGGGTGCAAAAACTGTAAATTCAGGATTTATTCCATCGGCATTACTGCCTTCCGTCCTGGATAAAATACTTACAAAATCAGTTCCCGGTGTTAATGTCGTTAGCGCATCAACCAAAGTGGTAAAATTTGGATCTGCAGCCGCAAAAGTTACAACTGTTGGAATATCAATCACGGTATCAACTGCATGAATAATTCCATTTGTCCCCACTACATCGGCGGTGGTCACAGAAGAAATTCCATTAAAAACAACCCCATCAGAAGTATTGTAATATAGACTTAATAGGTTCTCTCCGGGTCCGGTTGCGCTTGTATTTGTATAGCCGGCACCTCCTGCCACCAAATCAGAAGAAGTAACCACACCTTCAAGTACGTGGTTAAGTAATATCTGAGAAAGTACAGCTGTATTCACACCGCCTATATCTGCTCCGTCAAGGAAAGTGTCGAAAGCAGTGTTGTCTGGTGCTAAAACAGTAAAAGGCCCGTCACCACTTAATACATCAATTAAATTTCCTTCTGCAGCGCCTAAAGCAACAACCAAATTACTGAAATCCGGATTTGATGCTGTAAGATTCAAGATAGAGGGAATAGGAATTACCGCATCTACGATATGAATAACCCCGTTGGAAGCATCGATATCCGGGCTTGTGACAGTGGCTACATTATTAAAACGCACCCCGTTAGATGTGTTGTAATAGATACTTATAAAATTATCATCAACTCCGGAAGCATTTGTACTGGCATATCCGGCGCCTGCTGCAACTAAATCACTGGATGTAATATCAGCAGAAATAACATGGTTTAATAAAATTTGAGATAGCACATCAGTAGGGACTTCATCGAGGGAAGCAAAATTATTAGATGCTAAAAAGGCAGTAAAAGCTGCATTGGTAGGAGCTAAAACAGTAAATGGGCCGTCTGTGCCAAGCAAAGCTACCAAATCCCCGTCTGCAGCCGAAAGTGCAGAAACTAGAATACTAAGTTCTGGAGTTGCTAGGGCGATTTCAACAATGTTTTGTTCCGGCTCCATAACTACCGGATCACCATTATCATCATTAGAACATGAAAACGATATAACTAGTACAAGTGTTGCCAGTATCGTTTTAAAAAAATTTGGATTTGATTTCATTTTTCAGATTTAAGATTAATACTATTGTTTAACAAAAATATAAATTAAGTTAAACAAAAAATATATTTATAAAATGTTTAACATTCGAACAATTGAAGTTTAAATGAAGTTGAATACGATTATATAAGCCTAATTTGAACAAATCAAATTAAAGATGTGGAAGTAATTAAATAGTTGCTTTTGTTTAAAATAATAAAATAATAAATTAACATTATATATAATACATTTTGTATTGTGCTAAGTTTTGGAGCATAAAAAAACTGCCGTGTAAACGGCAGTTTAAAATGATTAAATTTTCATCCTGGCAGAAGCTTAATTCGTCGTATCTGGGATCATTACTTTAGTAATAAGGTGCATGACGCCATTTGCAGCCTGTATATCAGCTACTGCTAAAACAATATCTGTATTTCCGGAACCATCCGTGATTGTTATTATACCAAGCGATAATGAAAAAGTGATATCATCTCCTTCCAGAGTCGTAATTGTAGATTGGTCTGTTAAATCCTCAGAGCGGGAATTACCATTAGCTACGTGGTGTTCCAATATAGGTGTTAATAAAGTCTCATCAATATCGTCTACGGTGTTCCAATCCGGATTTGTTGCAAGCAACTCATCAAATGCTATTTCTGCCGGGGCAAATACCGTAAATGGTCCTGTACCCGAAAGAAGTGCCGAGAAATCTGTACCTGGGGTTGCAGTGGTCAAAGCAGTAGTCAACTGTTCAAAATTAATATCGTTAGTTATAAACGTCATCAATGTAGGAAAATCTATAACCGTGTCAACCGTATGAATAACGCCATTTGATGCAACTACATCCCCGTCAACTACGCTAGAAGCACCGTTAAATTCTATCGCAGCACCCGTAGCATCGAAATAAAGGGAGAGCCTTGTACCATCGGTTGGTCCGTCTGCCAGGGTCTCCGCATAATTCCTGGTAAGAGTTTCAAAATTTGCTATATTTATTTGTGAACCTATTACATGATTAAGCAGTAATTGTTCCAAAACGGCAACAGGAACATCATTAATACTGGCAAAATTTCCGGTAGCTAAAAACAGGTCAAATGCTGCATTTGTAGGCGCAAGAACCGTAAAAGGACCAGGGCCTTCAAGGGCAGTTACTAAATTTGTAATTTCCAGTGCCTCTACCAAAGTGGATAAATTTGGGTTAGCCATGGCTAGTTCAACAATGTTTTCACCAGATTGGGACCCGCCTCCGTCATCATTATTGCAGGAGAGTACTGTTATGGCCAAAAGGGTTAAAATCAGGAAATGTTTGAGACTTTGATGCTTTTTCATAATTCTTTTTTATTTGTGATATAAAAATGCAATATTTTTTGGTCACATTTTTTTTGTCTAATTAAATTTAGGATAAATTTAATATTCTTTTAAAAATGCTTTTTGATTTTAAATCAAGCTTGTTTGCCTACCATTTAGGGTTTATTGAATTTTGACAATATTCAAAAATATTGCACTTATAATTGATACTGTAACGTTTTCGATACCTACTCTAGTGTAGAGACTTTTCATCTTAGCCCGAATAATAATCAAATTTTGTAATTTTGCTGCTCTTTAGCAAGTATGAAAAAAGTAGTTGTAGGACTTTCGGGAGGGGTAGACTCCAGCGTAGCGGCATATCTGTTGAAAGAACAGGGATATGATGTTATTGGCCTTTTTATGAAGAATTGGCATGACGATTCTGTGACTATTTCCAAAGAATGCCCGTGGTTGGAAGATAGCAACGATGCACTGATAGTTGCCGAGAAGTTAAGAATCCCATTTCAAACTGTAGATTTAAGCAAAGAATACAAGGAGCGCATTGTAGATTATATGTTTCAGGAATATGAAAAAGGTAGAACGCCTAATCCTGATGTATTATGCAATCGGGAAATTAAGTTTGATGTTTTCCTGAAAATTGCAATGCAATTAGGAGCGGATTTTGTTGCAACAGGACACTATTGCAGAAAAGGGGAAATTTTGGATGCTCACGGGGTTATTAGATACAGGTTATTGGCAGGGGTAGATGAAAATAAAGATCAATCTTATTTTCTATGTCAGCTGTCTCAGGATCAATTGTCAAAAACACTTTTTCCAATAGGGGAGTTGACAAAACCCCAGGTAAGGAAGATTGCCTTTGATAATGAATTAATTACTGCAGATAAAAAGGATTCCCAGGGGCTTTGCTTTATTGGAAAAGTACGCCTGCCCGATTTTTTACAGCAAAAGTTGAAGCCAAAAAAAGGGCCCATAGTGGAAGTACCCAATGATGTACCCCAATACCAGCGAACCGTACCTGCCTTTAAAAATAAATTTGAGGAACTGGCCTTTTATGCCCGAAAGCCGGTTTATGAAATCTCCGATGGAAAAGTGGTAGGCCAACATCAGGGTGCTCATTACTTTACCAAAGGACAACGAAAAGGTCTCGATGTAGGAGGAACCCCCGAACCCTTATTTGTTATAGAAACAGATGTTTCCGAAAATATTATTTTTACAGGACAGGGAAAAACCCATCCCGGACTTTACAGACGCACTTTGTTTATAACCAATGACGAATTGCATTGGATAAGACCCGACCTGATTCTTGAAGTAGATGATTCTATGGAGGTTTGGGCCAGGATACGATATAGACAACCCCTCCAAAAAGCCATATTATACAGGGTTGATGCCGGACTTTATGTTGATTTTGAAGAAAAGCAATCTGCTATAACTGAAGGACAGTTTGCGGCTTGGTATATTGAAAATGAGCTTGTAGGTTCAGGAGTAATTTCTTAATTTTTCACCAAAACAATCAGTATTTTTATAACTCCATTTTAACGCTGGTAATTTGATTATAAATGTATGCAAAATAGAATAAGCACACTTTTCGGAATTAAGTATCCAATTATCCAGGCGGGTATGATTTGGGCAAGCGGTTGGCGGCTGGCCTCGGCGGTATCAAATGCAGGAGGACTAGGACTTATTGGTGCAGGGAGTATGTACCCGGAAGTTCTAAGGGAACATATTCAAAAGTGCCAGCAGGCAACGGAAAAACCTTTTGGAGTTAACGTACCTATGCTTTATCCGGATATTGATAAGTTGATGGAAATTATCGTAGAATTAAAGGTCAAAATCGTATTTACTTCTGCTGGCAATCCCAGGACATGGACCAATTATTTAAAAGAAAATGGGGTTACCGTGGTGCACGTGGTGAGCAGTGTAAAATTTGCTTTAAAGGCCCAGGAAGCGGGTGTTGATGCAGTAGTTGCTGAAGGTTTCGAGGCTGGGGGTCACAATGGAAGGGACGAAACAACTACATTGACCTTAATCCCAGCCGTAAGTGAAAAAATAGATATTCCCCTTATTTCTGCGGGAGGAATTGCTACCGGAAGTGCAATGCTTGCCGTAATGATCCTCGGAGCAGACGGTGTACAGGTGGGTAGTAGATTTGTGGCAAGTGATGAGGCATCTTCCCACCCGTTGTTCAAAGAGAAAGTTGTAGAGGCAGGAGAAGGAGATACCCAATTGACGCTAAAGGAACTTGCTCCGGTAAGAATCCTTAAAAATAAATTCTACCAGGATGTTCAGGCGGCCTATGAGCAGGGTTATGGAACAGATGAGTTAAAAAGTTTGTTGGGCAGGGCCAGAGCTAAGCGAGGCATGTTTGAGGGCGATATGGAAGAAGGAGAATTGGAAATAGGTCAGGTTTCCGCTCTTATCCACGACATTAAACCTGCTGCCGAAATTATTGCCGATATGATACAGGAATTTAATGAGGCTAAAAATAGATTGCATTCCTTGCACCTTTAGGTAAATCATAATGGAGTAAAGCAATAATTTGGTTATAACCGTAATTGCACCCGGAGTACATAACTATCCGCTGTTATGTACAATGTGGATTTATCTGCATTAAAAGCGCAGTTTGAGGTGGCCTGCCCGGTTTTAATTTTACCCAATACCTTTCCTTCGGCGGAGAATATGAAAACCCCTCCGGGCCCTGTTGCAAATAAGTTCCCATCGTTATCCACTTTTAAACCGTCCGGCAGCCCTTTTTCTAGTGCCACCAGCTCGGTAGCATCATAAAAAATCACACTATTAGCAATAGAGCCGTCCTCCAGGACATCAAATACTTTCCATATGGCAAGTTCAGGATCAGAATTAGCCACATAAAGTTTCCTTTCATCTGGTGAGAAGGCAATGCCATTGGGTCTTGTAAACTCAGTAGTTAAAAGGGTTAACTCTCCTTCTTTGCTGAGCCTGTATACCCCCTGATAGTCCAGTTCTTTGTTCGGATCATCCATTCGCTGTGGTAGGCCATAAGGAGGGTCTGTAAAATAGAGGTCCCCGTTACTTCGGTATGCCGCATCATTTGGGCTATTGAATCTTTTGCCTTTAAAAGCACTTGTAAGGGCTTTATAGTTGGCGGCTGGTTCCAAAACCGGACTTTGCATTAGTGCGACCTGTCTATCTCCATGTTGGCATAGCACGAGCTGGCCTTCACTATTAAGCAGTAGTCCGTTAGCCCCAGGTTCCGATCCTTCAAAATTTTCTCCCAAGAAACCTGAAGGTTTTAAATACAACTTTGCTTTTTCACCTTCTTTCCAACTATAAATTGCATTTCTGGGGATGTCTGAGTACAATAACATTTCCTGATCTGATATCCATAATGGGCCTTCAGTCCAGTCATGCCCTTGCGCAATAACTTCAATTTTGGATTCTTTGGGGACTATTGACCACAGACTTTCGTTATAGGCCTCAATCTCACCCTCTTCAAATATTGTGACTACTTTAGGCTCTTCTTGTCCTATTTTAGAAGGCTCTTTTTTTTCAGTTTTACAATGTGACAACATTAGAACCACTATTGCAAAAAAGTTTAGATAAGCTATTTTTTTCATTTTATATAAATTGATTCTCAAGCCCCCAAGAATTAAACACTATTTGTCTCCCCTGGGATTTTAAGCAAGTTACCAAAAATGCCGGCTACTATTGTAAGGTTCTGATGTCTTTAATCAAACGCTGAATTTCTTCATCTTTAGTGCCGTCATAGATGCCCCGGATCTGTTTTTCTTTGTCTACCAGTACAAAGTTGGGCGTATGAATAAAATCCTGCAGACCGCCATCACCTTCATCCACTGCGGCAAAATAACTTTTACGGGCGAGTTCATAAATATGCTTTTTTTTGCCTGTAGTAATATTCCATTTAGTATCAATAGCACCATTTTTAGAGGCATAATCATATAAAACAGGCACACTATCCATTTCTGGAGTAACGGAAATCGATAACAATTTAACATCCTCATCATTTAAAAACTCGTTTTGTAATTTTTCCATATTATTTGTCATTACTGGACAAACAGTGAGACAACGTGTAAAGAAGAAATCGGCTACATAGATTTTACCTGCATAATCCATCTCTGTTATTGTATCCGCGTTCTGATTGATAAGGCTAAATGGACCAACAGTATGGTCAGAATTCACACCTTGAAGACTCGAGTCTACCAAGGCGGGATTTAAATCAGAAGGATTATAAACTGCCGGTTGCTCTTCCTGCAACCAATAGGAAAAGAAAATTAATAAGGATGTAAGAACTAGAAATATAATTATTCCCTGCCTTAAATGCGGATTTTTAAAAAATTCAGTCTGCAATGTTGCGTTTTTATGAACTTAATCAATTAAAAGTAACCAATGGACTTCTTCGTCAACTGTTTTCAGAGTATTGAAGTATCTATTTCAATATCGGCATTTTCCCATGCTTTGTCATATTCGGCTTTAATAAGTGTTGCTTCATCCATTTTGCCCTGAGCTAATAGACTTTTATACAAACCCATAAGCGACCATCCGTTTTGCCTTAAGACTTCCAGGTCTTCTTTGTAAATAATTTCAGCCTCATTGTATTTTTTGGCTTTTAGTAATATAGCGCCCAGGTTTTGGCGTGTTGGTACATGCCATGCCGCAGGTTCGGTGTAAACCAGTTTATCTTCTAAGGCTACTGCATTTTGTAAATGTTCAATTGCTTTTGGTAAGTCTCCGTTAAGAGAGGCTAATTCTCCGGCAACGACTTCGTATGCTATTCGCGCAATGGAAGCAGAATTATTGTTAGCTGTAGCCACGAAGTCTTGAAGTTCAGGATCCTCTTTAATGGCCCCAATGGCATCCAGTTCTTCCTGGGCTTCTTTCGCATTGCTTTTTCGGACAAATGCTATTCCACGGGCATAGTGCCTCATAAGGTTTACATGCTTAATTTCCGGATTAGGAGCTGGTATAGTCAATATCTCATTCCATTTACCAAAACGTACATAGGCCAACATTGGCGTTGATGCAAAATCCTGCAAAAAGGGAAGTGTTATTAATTCCCCGGTGGGTACTTTTTCAGCCGTCTTTTTTGCTGCATCAATAGCTATATCGCTAGCGCCCAATAAACTTGCCGCAGACCATAGGAAATGGATATTATGAGGGTAATATCCAAGGGGATAAAGGCCCTGGGAATAACATTGTGAAATATAATCCTCATCCGCCAAAATAGCGGCCTGATTAATTTTTACGGCATCAAGATAACGGCCAACCCTTATATAGATATGAGAAGGCATATGAACAATATGGCCAGCACCAGGCATAAGAGAAGCCAATTTATCTGCGCTAGGCACGGCAAGATCTGGTGTTGGTAGCTCTACCATATGAATATAATAGTGATGCGCGCCGGGATTGTCAGGATTAATTTCTATAGCCTTTTCCAGTGCGTCCTTTGCCTCGGCAATATTGGGGGAAGGATTACCATCTTTATCCCAATAATTCCACGGTACCGTATTCATGACCGACGCTGCATATAGTGTTTGAATATTCGAATCCTCGGGAAATTGCTTTACTACTTCGGTCATGGCATTCATATATGCCATATTCAATTCTGCTACATCCATGGTAAGGTCAGTACTGTATCTCGATGTTAGTGCATTAATTAATGCCTGTTCTTTCGGACTTGCCGTAGCAGCCATTTTTTTAGCTTTTGCCAGTGCCTCATTATATTTCTCCTTACGCTCGTCCGGAGGCAATTGATCATTTATGTTAGGCCCCAATGTATAGGCTTGTCCCCAATAGGTCATAGCAGAATTCGGATCCAGTCTTGATGCTTCCATAAAGGAGCGGTGTGCTTCAGCATGATTAAAAGCATAGGTGAGTCTTAAACCCTGATTAAAGAAAGTTTGCGCCATTTCTTTAGATGTAGTAATAGGAAAGCTAAGACTTCCCAGGTTTTCGAACAAGGGTGAAATCTGTTGCGTAGTGTCCACATTGCTTAATAAGTATTTAGCAACGGTGCATTTGATTGAGTAAAAGGAAGCTTTTTGGGAATTGTCCAGGTTTTTGTCTCTTTTTTGACTCGGTAAAAAATATACTAGTGCAAGTAGACCAATTACGAGAATTATAAGGCCGGATTTTGTTTTCATAATAATATTCTTAATAGTTGTTGATTGTATTTTGTAATCATATTGTCGAGATTTCACCCGATATATTGTTGAATAAATGCTGCTGCTTCCACTACTTCAGGTCTATCGCTTCGGGATGCTTCCGACAGTTTTAAAAGATCTTCAAAATACTTGGATGCTTTTTCCTGATCACCAAATCGTTTTGCTGCCACCGCTGCCCCATAGATTCCGTTGAAGCGATTAGGGTTCACACTTAGATTTTTCTCATATACTTCTAAAGCTTCTTGTGGTTTGTTTGTGGCCAGTAACATTTCTGCCAAAAATTCTCGGGCCGGTATCAATTTACCAGGTGTAATTCCATGCACTCCTATGATATCTTCCATTTCTACAGCCTCTTTTAATAGTGTGATACCCAAATCTTGTTGTTCACTATAAAAATGTAACCAGCCTTGTACTATTTTCATTTGGATTAATACTTGGTTTGCATTAGCTTCATTTCCGCCATCTATTATTTGTTGCCTTAATGCGCTAAGGATTTCTAATTCTTCGCTGGCAGCACTGAAGTTTTTTAGATGAAGCGAACCGATAGCTCTGGTAAAATGAAGTAAAGAACTTTGCCATGGAAATTGATCCCATTTCACCTCCGATTCATGAAATTCAAGATTAGCCGCGACATCCCATTGTCCGTTTTCCAGGGCAATTCTTGCAGGTACAGCAGCAAAGGGATACGCAATAGCAGCAATATTTGAAGGGTACACATCGTAAATTGTTTTCATGTATTGGTATTGTTCATTTGCTTTTACATTATCGCCTTTTTGTAAATAAGCATATACCAGATAACCCATGGCATGAAGCTCGTTAGACCAGTGACCATCCATTCCACTTGCCTCGGCATAACATCGCGCAGAAGAAGCCGAACTTACATTTGATTGTATAGATTCATCCCATAATCCCAAACGTGTAAAGATATGGGAAGGCATATGCTGAGCGTGTGAAGAGGCCGGTGCGATATCCGCATATCTTCTTGCCGTAGATAAAGCTAAATGAGCCAATTCCGGGTAATCATAATTATGTATGATATAATGGGCTATTCCGGGATGGTTGGGTTGGTCTATAAATAATTTTTCAAGAATCTTACCTGATTTTTTTTGATTCTTGTAGCTCCTATCCTTACGATCTGCAGATGCTCTTAAAGCTAAAGCATAAAAAACGGCCGCTTCATTGTCGTCGGTGTATTTGTTATAAATTTTTTCCATTTTCTTTTCATACAATAATGCCCTTGTATTTTGATCAACCGTATCCCAATCTTTATAATATATACTTATAGCATCCAAATAATCCTTTTCTCTTTCTCCTTTTGGAATTTTACTTGCAATTTCCAGAAGTTTTGATCCTTTTTCTAAGTAACTATTATCAGACTGATACCATAATGAATGGACAATGCTCATGGCCACTCCCCAATAGGCCATGGCACATTCCGGATCTGCATCCAATACCTGGACGAAAGCTTTTTCGGCTTCTTCATATTCAAATGAGTGCAATAAGGATACTGCCAGCTCAAAAGTCTCCCTGGTATCATAATTACAGGATAGGGAAAAGCTCACCTCCCCGAATTGTTCTGAACTACATAAAATGAGTTCGCCTCTGAGCAGATTAATAGATGCCAATTCAGGATCAGACTTATTTTTACAATTGATGAAGCTAAGAAAACTTAGAATAAATAAGCCTATCAACAGAGTGTCTTGTGTTTTCATTTTAAAACAAGTTTAATACATTGGAGGCATATGTATATGAGAAAGTGAATAGATGTACCGTAAAACGATATCCAACTTCCTTTAAAGATAATGAATTAAAAGCTTCCGGAAATCCATCAAAAGTAAAACTGTACAGGATGCTTCTTTTTGCATTTAAATTGGTCATTAGAGGTTATGAATGCCAATTCGTTCTGCATACTTAAACAAATAGTCAATAACTATAAATTTTTAATTCATAATTAAGAATTTTACTCTCTATTAATGTTTGTGGCTTTCATTATAATGCTCTTTAAGAATATCTCTCCCAAAATCATTGGTAAGATCCCTTACTGCTGTATGAACATGATTGGCATTATTTTGAGTATTGTCATATTCTATCAAAATAACAGGGCTTTGTATTCTGTAGTAATGACCTTTACCAGGAGATAAACTACCAGCCCACGCAAATGACAGCTTATCCATTCCTGAAGCCTTTATTTTATCCAACAGGGATTTTGTAAATCCGGATTCATAATTGTCCAAATAAACCATAAGTAACTTTTCTATAGCTTCTTTTTGATCCTTATTTAAATCCGCATAGGAAATACCCGGTGGATCAAGATTAGTCACCTCCTTTTTATTATTAGTATAAATTTCTTTGGGCGCTTCTGTGGAAAACAGAGCTTTGGCCAACTGTTCTTTTGAAAGGGAATTTACCATGGCAAAGCCCAGTTGGGTTTCTAATTTTAAAACCTCCTTACCTTTTTGTTTCCCTTCGCGAACTATAGCCGGGTTAGATCCGAGAAACGATGGAGTAGAGGCAACAATCTTACCCCTTGAACCAACAAAATTAAAGGAAATATGATGTCCCTCAAATCGCCAACCCCAAAACTCCTGTGTTGAGGGATCATTAAACACGCAAAAATGATAATTAAGTGCATCACGACCTGAGCCATCTGGCATTTTGAAATTACCGCCTTCAAGTTCTAGTAAAACATTTTCCAGTTCTATGATTTCTTTTGTTTTTCGAAACCCCTCATTACTCAATGACGCTCTCAGCAGGGCCATTGCGGCTTGTTTTTGTTTGTCATTGAAGTCATGAAAAGTTGGCCCTTTTCTTATGATTGGTACAAAATTAAAATTTAAGCGCTCCTTATCATCCAAAGCAAAAATTGTCTTTGACTTTAATTCCGGATCCAGAGTGTTTAAAAATTCAGTCGCCAGAGCATTGAGTTCTTGTGAGGATACGTTAGCACAAAAGAGGCTGCATCCAACCAGTAAAAAAAATGATTTAAATTTCATTAGTTCCTTATTTTAGTAGAGTAGTTTCCATGTTGACTGTATTTGGTAATCTTCCCGGTTTCATCTCGCTCAAACACTATCATCTCTCCGGGTTCTTCGTCCTTTCTTATTTTTTGAAAACGATCTCCCTGCACATGCTTAAGGAAAATCATAGATTTGGCAGGAGATTGGGAGGGTAGCCTTAACATAACCAGCTTTCCTTCCCAGCTTGAAATATAACTTTCACTTCCCCATGGTTGATTACTGTAATACCCGGCATAATCTGTCATATCTTTTTTTGAAGTTTCAACTACTTTGCCATTTTTAGATTCGTCTTTCACCTTATCGAGAATAGCATGCATTTCTCTGGCATATTTATGAGGGTTTGTTCCATTAGCATTAATCATGACAGTATAAGCCATTTTGGATTTTGGATTTAATTGTATCCCAGATCTATAGCCCGGGCAGCTCCCCCCATGGGAAACCCATTTGGTACCATCAGGTCCTTTAGATACTGCAAAACCTAACCCCCAGGTAGTTTTCCAATCCGGATCGGTCCAGTGTACCTGCTGCATATATTTTAGGGTGGAAGACTTTATTATTTCTGTAATTGTTGAATCCATCAGCCGAAATTGCCAGGAAGCAAATTTTCCCAAGTCCAGCACGTTGGAAGAGAATCCTGCAGCTGCGGTAATTCCATTTGCCTGGAATAGCTTTACTTTTTGACGCTGCCCCTGCCTGTTTAAAGATGAATAACCAATAGCCAATTGACTTCCATATAAATTTTCAGGGAGTTGTGTTCGTGTATCGTTAAGCTGAAGGGGTTTTATTATATACTCTTCAACGTATGCAGTAAAAGATATTCCTGCGACCTGTTCTACAATTTCTCCCAAAAGTGTAAGGCCTAGATTGCTATATTGAAAATAGGTCGATGCAGGGTACAAAGTTTCCTGATTGCCCAGCTCATTTTTGATTTCTTCCTGGGTGGGAAATGGAAAATCTGGGCCCGTCCAATAAGGAAAATTTGCTTCTCGGGGCAGCCCTGAAGAATGGGTTAATAAGGTCCGTACCGTTATAGGTCCACTATCGGAATATTGCTGATCCAGATTATACCATGGTAATAGATCACTCACTTTATCGTCCAGACGTAGCTTACCTTCATCATACAGCTTCATTATCGCAGTTGCGGTAAATAGTTTTGAAATAGAACAAATACTGCAAATTGTATTGGTTTCTGTGATTACATCAGCTTCCAAATTTGCTTTTCCAAAAGCACCAGACCAGATTATTTCCTGATCCTTGATTATTGCTGCAGAAATGCCTGGGAGCTTTTCATAATCTTTTTGGGCATCTAACCAGACTTCAATGATTTTAAAGGCCTCAGAATAGTCCTTTTTACTTTCCTGTGCGCTAGTATTGAGGTAAAAAATACAGATTATGGCAAAGAGTTTAAATTTCATATTATTTATTGATCATTAAGTTGGTATGTAGGAATTATTAATGTCGAAATCCGATAATTGCTATGAAATTAGTTTATTTTTTTGGAAAGGCGTTAAGGAACTCCATACTACTCAACCTAAGCCGCAGCCTCATCAATAAAAAATTCCTGGTTGAGGTAATATTAAATTCGAAATTTCACAGTGGATTCGATAGCTAAAGGAACAAATATAAATGGCTAAATTTCCCTGATTATTTTCCTTTTAAATTGGATAAAAATTCAACCAAATCCCTTAATTCCCTTTTTGATAATACCATTCCCACAGGGGGCATTGCCGAAGGCATATTATCTCTTTTCTTTATTCTTGATACGGCAATTTCCAATGGCTCTGCATCCGAAGTCCTAAGAATTATTTCCTCCTTATTTTCCGCTGCAAGAATTCCCGATACCACCTGGCCATCTTTAAGGGTCAACACAACAGAACCATACCCTGGTGCCAAACGAGATCCGGGTTCAATAAGGGATTGCAAGATTTCTTCCCTGCTAAGTATATTCGCAATATTGTCCAGAGGAGGGCCCACTTTTCCACCTGCTCCGTCAAGTGCATGACATCTTACGCATTGCGCTGCGGAATTATTTTTAAAAATTTTAGCGCCCGGCCAATTACTACCTCCATAAAGGGCTTCCTTATAAGAATCCATGGAATACCCACTGTTCTTTAGTTTACTCAAACCAGCAATCAGATCTTCCGAATCAGTTGATTCAACTGCCTCAATTAAATCCAGGATGACTCCAGGGTTCAGTTGCTTGTTCCCTGCTTTTTGAATCAGATTCATCAATGCGTCCCGACTTTGGTCCAGAGGCATCTCCGTTAAAGCACTTATCATTGTTTGTTGCTCCCTTATTGATCCATTTTTAAAAATTGGATCTATTACACCAGGTAATTCATTTTTCGAAATATTTAATTCAGGGATCATACCCACAGCCGCTGCTCGAACGTTTTCATCTTTGTCGCGCATCCCCATTTTTACAATTGAGGCAATTGCATCGTCATGTAATTCTCCTAAGGTTTCTATCATGGCAATTCTTACCTCAGGTCTTCGGTCTTTGTTCAGAATAGATTTTAGCTGAGAATTATATGTAGATAAACCCAGGGTTCCCAAAATTTTTGAAGTGCCAATAAGAATATGTGGATTGCTGTCTTTTAGGAATACCGGAATATCTCCCTGAATTTTTTCTTTGACAATATTTGAATCCCGACTAATTTCTCCTCTGTAGCGCCCGTCTACCCTGTCTAAAACGCTAGGTGAGGCCCAGGTGCCTATAGTTGCCAAAGCTTCTCCTCGGAGATCACCAGATACATCAGTTCTTTTTGCAAATGAAATAAGCATGTCCAGCTCTTTTTCACCTCCAACCCTTAAGGCTGCATTAATACTCCTGCGAAGCAATGGTTCTGAAGTAAATCTTTCTTCCTGCAGAAGATTTGCCAATGCAGGCATGGCTTCAGGTATTGACCAATCATCATTAATGGCCCTGGCTGCTTCTGTAACAATATATTCGTCATTGTCTTTCAAAAACAACGCTATATCTGCATTTTGTAGTCTTCTTAAAACCAATACTGCGGCTATCCGCAAGCTTCTTTCAGGGCTCTCAGATAAGGCAACTATTGGTGCAACTTTACCAATACGGCTCAATGCCAATACGGCGGCATGACGCAAGTATACATCTTCATCATTATTTACACTGAGGAAATTAATTAAAGGCTGTACAGCCTCAATATATTCTATTCTTCCCAGTGCCTGTGCTGCGAAGAAACGCACCCTTTCGTTTTCGTATTCCAATAAAGAAATAAGTTTGTCTCCTGCCTCCTTAAATTTTACATCTCCAAGGACTTTTACCGCCTGGGCTATGATTTCGGGATCCTCGTCATCCAATAAATCCATTAAAGGTTGGGCCTTCTTAATATTATCTGAAGCTATCTGACCAATTCCCCAAATTGCATGTATTCTTGCAAATTGGTTTTTATCTTCCAGAATTACGTTTTTCAATGCCCTGTATCCCCAAAAAGTTCGGTCTGCAAGCGCAAATTGAGCCTTTTTTCTAATACGCATATCCGGATAAGCCAATAGTTCAACTAGATCATCGGCAGAAAGATCTTCATATTCCAAGGTCATAAGCCTTTGTGTCTCCAGCCTTTGTTCTTTTAGATCGTTTTTTGAATCCTCAACGTCCAATTTCCAGACCCGGCCATAATTTTTGGTTCCCCAACCGTTAATCCAATCAGCCAGGTAAAGAGCGCCATCAGGCCCGAATTGTAGACCAGTTGGTAAGACACCACTTAAGACATCTAATTCCTTTTCAAGATCAAAAGAAGCCCCTTTTGGTTTTAAACAAAAGGACCAAATATGTGAAAGTGCAGGATCTCCCACAAATTCGACGAGAAAGAATTGATTCAGCCAGTCCTTTCCAAGGGCGGTCCCCGGGTTATAAACCATCCCTGTAGGGCCATTATGGTAATTAGCAATAGGAGGAATAATATAGGCTGCCTGTCCTTCCCAAAGGGGGAGATATAGCTTTTCATCCATCCAT
The DNA here is from genome assembly GCA_964536335.1 of uncultured Eudoraea sp. GTDB lineage: Bacteria > Bacteroidota > Bacteroidia > Flavobacteriales > Flavobacteriaceae > Eudoraea. The sequence goes on from CAZHWD010000178.1 coordinate 60,887, forward strand.
ACTTTATAACTGTTGTTCTTTGGATCTGTATATTTCCCATATTGCCAATTGGATCGCCATCCGGCATCCGAACCTTCAACTAGATGCACAAGTCGTTCGCTTTCTCCTCTATGGTCCCCGTCATTATCAGAAGAAATTAAATTACCATAAGCGTCGAAAACAAATTCGTGTGTATTTCGTAGTCCTCTTGCAAATACCTCAAAATTGGTACCGTCAGGATTACAACGGACAATCATACCCTGATTCGGGTAGTGCAGTGTATCACCTTCCACCGTAGTGATGCTGGCTCCAATATCACCAATTCCCCAATAAATTTTACCATCGGGGCCCTCTATTGCTCCCGACATTCCATGGGCTCCAAATCCAATATGCACGGCGAATCCATGTGCAATTGAAGTTTTCGTATCCATTACACCATCTCCGTTAACGTCCTCTACCCGCCACATATCGGGTCCTATTCCTACAAAAATATCATCGTCCCGAACCAATAAGGCACCTGCAACATCTGTTATTTCTTCATTAAAATCCTCCAGAATACGCGTAGAAACATCTGCTACACCATCCTTATCGGTGTCTTCCAGTTTCCATATTTCATCTTTTTCAACAGTTAGATCTCTCCAGTCATGTATACTGTCTTTATTGAGATCAGGGAACCATTCATTCTCCTCACTAAGTTCAGTTGCGAATGTTTCGCGTAAAAAGGCACGTCTGTCCTCAACAGTTTGCAGACTTATAGAAGCAGTCATCCAATCCTGATGCCCCCGGATATCAAATTCGGAATTTTTTTGCCTGTTGGTTCTTGTTAGATATATATTACCTTCATCATCAATATCAATGGCAATGGGATCCGGAGCCAAGGAATCTGAAGCCCATAAATCCAATTTAAGTCCATCTGCCAAATTTGGCGAAATATACTCCTGACTTGCATCTGCTATCATCGTGGCAGATAATGAATCCAACACATACGCTAAGGGAGTTTCCTTTGGGATTTTTGACTTTTGGCTGCATGAATGTGCCAATAAACCTATAGTAATTAATGCAATAAAATATGAAAGGTACCTGCTTGAAATCATTATTATTTAATTAACGAGATTACATTAAAACATGACTATTTTTTCTTTGCGATGGAACAAAGTGATTCAATATGATTATTTAATTTATTTAGTGTTTGTGCTAGTTTTTTGATTTGTTCCTGGGCTTCCGGCCATTCTTTTTGCTCTATAGCTTCCCGAACACCAGGTAAGGTTTTAACTCCATAACCGGTATAGAAGCCTGGCGCATAAATCTGATGTTTGTACCACGATCTTCTGGGTAATCCAGAGGCGTCGGTTAAGGCAAGTTCGGAATGCATCAATTTCTTATTCAATGCTTCAAGTTCACTATCAGAAAGTGAATTTAAATTTATTGAATTGAACAAAGCAATGGTAGCTCTGAGGCTAATCATACTATTTTGAATTGGTGTAAAATCCAGGTAAGGAATACTCTCTTTTTTCTTAGATTCTATATAGGGTTTAGTTGGATCTGAGGCCAGATAAAAGGCATTATCGCCGATCAGCATGTTATGTTTTTCCACAGCTTTTCTCATGGTTTCACAAGACTTCATAATTTCATCAAGGTAGGTTGATACTGTCTCACGCAAGGGGTCAAAAGCGAAGGGTAAAATATCGGCATTGGCGAGTCGCAATACAATTCTGCCCGCAGTCTTTGCCAGGGCAGCCCCGTAGGCAAATTCAGGATCCTTGAAACGTTTATAATGGGAATAAGTATCGTAAATTGTATGATATTCTCCACCGGGATTTTCACCACCAAATCCTAAATTTAGAGAGGCAATTCCAGCGTGCTGTATAAAAGGGGTGTAATCAGATCCTGATCCCAGGGCATAAAGCTTAAATTTGTCGTCACCCCCATTTATTTGATCCCTTGCAATTTTTCTTTTCTTAATAGAAACACCTTTCTGGGGATCTGTAACAGCATCGGCTACTTCACTTACCATGGTCTGCAGTGTATGAGAGCCGCCGGCGTTAAAGAACCCTCTGCCGTTCCCATCGGTATTTATGTATGCAACGGCTTTCTTCTGCAGTTCTTCTTTATGATGTTCTACCCATTCTGTTGAGCCAATCAGTCCTGGTTCCTCAGCATCCCAAGCGCAGTATACTAAAGTTCTTTTTGGGCGTTGTCCTTTTTTAGCTAATTCACCGACTACCCTTGCTTCCTCCATTAAAGCCACCATACCACTCACAGGATCGGCAGCACCATGAACCCATGCATCATGATGGTTGCCACGCAAAACCCATTCATTGGGAAATTCAGAACCTGTAAGGGTGGCTATGACATTGTAAGCTGGCTTTAATTGCCAGTCAAATTCCAGCTTTAAATGAACTTTTGCTGGTCCCGGCCCAATATGATAGGTCAGTGGTAATCCCCCTCGCCATGAAACGGGAGCAACCGGACCTTGAAGTGCCTCCAACAATGGTGCGGCATCTTCATAGGAAATTGGTAAAACAGGTATTTTTGTAATCGTTGGAGCATCTTTTCTGTCCAATCTATCGGCCTCTAATGTTGCACCATAACCCGGTGTAAGGACATCTCCCGGATAAAGTGGCATATCCATTACAGATCCTCGTTGCACCCCGGTCTTATTTTTAAATGCCCCTTTTGGATAAACATCACCCCGAACATAACCATCATCTTGAGGATCTGAATAAATGATGCATCCAATTGCTCCCTTTTCAGCGGCTAGTTTAGGTTTAATGCCTCGCCAGGACCCGTAATATTTAGCGATAACAATTTTCCCCTTAACATCTATTCCAAGTTTTTCCAGCTCTTCGTAATCTGAAGGAATCCCGTAGTTGACAAATACCAGTTCTGCCTCAACATCACCATCTGTTGAGAATGCATTGTAGCTGGGTAATAATTCTTCTCCTTGTTCCGTATACGTATCACCCGCAACCGGCACTGCAGTTAATTTTGCCTTATAGACCGAGGGTTTTGTTAATTGGAGAATTCTAACTTTTGGATAAGGAAACAGGACCTGATAGGTTTCAATTTTGGCATCATAGCCCCAGGATTTGAATTGTTTTAGCATCCATTCTGCATTTTCTTTTCCATATTCAGTGCCCACATAGTGTGGCCGTGCAGCCATTTTTTTCATCCAGGAATCGAGATTAGCAGTAGATATTTGCGATTCAAAGGAGGTTTCCAGATCTAGCTGTTTTTTTACATTTTCAGGTTTAAACCCTTTAATAATCTGGGCATTCAGACCCACAGTAAAAAGGACACACAGGAATGCGAGGAATGGTTTAGTCATATTGATATTTATTAAAATTATAATTCATTTTTTAGTCCTATAAGCTTACTTATCAGATGTCACAGAGATATTTATAATAATCCTGCTATTCGAGTATCATCTTGTCGAGATATAATTCAAAATCTTCGTTTTTTTTATTTCCAATTAAAATTGCAAATTGCTCTATATACTCCCCAGGATAATTGGGAAGATCTAGTTTATTTCCCCGAAATGAAGGGATTATTTCGGAAAACAGAATTTCCAAAGTCTGCCATTCTCCATTAGTTTTAATATAAGCGATATATGAATAATAATCTGAAATCCTGGTTTTAACCCTTATCTGATATTGCTTACCATCGCCTTTACCTTTAAGACGCAAAGTTAATTTCTTAAAACTGTTTACCAATTTGGATTCAAAATTGTAGCGAACGGAAGAGAAACCACTATTATTTTCGAGAGATACATTTCCCGTAAAAAAGCCATCTCCTTTGTCATTAACTGAGAAGTTCCCTTTTGACAGACCTCCCATAACACCATCATTCACCACAATCCAGTTTTGAATATTACTTTCTTCAGAGAAATCAAATAGAACAAAAGGTTCAGACATTGTAAATATGAAAATTACTAGTAACACAAATCTCATGAATACCAGATTGCAGATTTTCTTCTTAAATAATTATATAAGAAGATTTTTACTAAACAATTGTTTTTTTAAATCCTTTTAGCTCATTTTTATCTTTAACGATTTGGTTTTAGACACTAAGAGATGATTTTCTAAAAGTAATGATAAAAATAAACTCAATTTTCTTAAAAAATAACTCTATTCTATCATTTATTACATCTAAATAAGCAGAGATACAGGCCCTTGAAAAATCGGAAGACTCAGGTAAGCCTTCTGACGATAAAAATCTCTGCAATAAGAATATTTGGCACCCAGCATAACCAGGCAATAATCTTGTATGCCGGAATGAATTCCATATTGAAGACCCCCAGGAATAATGGTAAATAAAGACGAAGTGTAACAGCTGCAAAACATAAGGCGTAACTTCTTATCATCCAGCGCTGATGTGCATCAATTTCTATTTTTTTTATACTGGTGTAGGCATTTGAGGTGGTATAAAGCCAAAGTATGGCTAATCCCCCAAAACCAAAAGCAGGAATAATCCCTCCTGTTGCAAAAAACGCAATGCCCAATCCCGCAACACCACTTAGCAAGACAGCTCCAACATAAATTTTCCCTAAGGCCCTATGTAGCCCCAGTCTTTTTCTTCTTAGTTTTTTGTAAAATTGTGAAAACCCTGTTAGTAAGGCAAGTCCGCCTAAGAAAATATGCGTATAAAAAGCGGTGAGATAGATAGAATTATTAAGTAGCGTCTCGGATTTTGAGCCTAAAAGACTTTCTTCATAAGGTAATCCAATAAATCGCAACGGGTATAACCCAATGAAAATGGCAAATAATCCGAGAAAAAAATAAGCTGTGTTGAGACGCCCTTGTTTTAAATTCATATCACAAACTTAATTTAAGGTAATTTAATTTTCTATTCACAGCACAATGATTTAAGCCTGAGTAATCTTACGATATTATTGTCAGATCTACAAAAATCAATTCTTTTTTAGCCTATTGTCTTAGCTAAGTTTATTTTTATAGTTTTAGCACTCATAAAAGGGTTTATCTAAAAGAGGGAATTATGTTTTACTTTCTAATGGATCTGTTAGGTACTGTCGCCTTTGCTATATCCGGGGTGCTTGTAGCCATGGATAAACGCCTGGATCTATTTGGCGTATTTATTATTGCATTTGTCACAGCAGTAGGAGGTGGAACTCTTAGAGATTTGCTAATTGGCAATACTCCTGTGGCCTGGATGCTTGAATCTACATACATAATTACTATTATAGGGACTGTTATACCGGCCATTATATTTAGGGAAAAACTTAGATATCTGCGAAAATCATTTTTCCTTTTTGATACTTTGGGAATTGGATTATATACTATGGTTGGAATAGAAAAGGGCCTAAATGCTAACTTACTTCCTGTAATGTGCATTATTCTGGGTACAATAACAGCTAGTTTTGGAGGAGTTATCCGGGATATTCTATGTAATGAAATACCGGTTATCTTTCGCAAAGAGATTTATGCTACCGCTTGCATAGTGGGAGGATCGAGTTATTTCCTGTTACGAAAATTGCCTTTAGGTGATGAATACGTTTATCTGGCGTCTATCCTGATTGTTATTGGCATTCGTTTAGTGGCGGTAAAATACAAAATTGCACTTCCCGGTATTTATAAAACTAAATAATCATTCAACAATTTCTGCTTTAAGAATATTGATATTTTGCATGGGCCAGTCTCCGCTATCTACAGGTTGCTGGTTAATTTTATCAACTACTTCCATACCGCTAATAACTTTTCCAAAGGGTGTGAAATCACCATCTAAATGATAAGAACCGGGTTTTGTCACAACAATAAAAAATTCGTAAGGTGAGGCGAGCATATGCGGATTATCTATTTCACTGCTAGGCATAGAGATTGTTCCTCTGTGATGCTTGTAACCTTTTCTGGTATCAGGGGGTAAAAGGTATCTGCCAATTTCTCTACGTTTTTGTGCCGTTTCAAGGTTGTCTGCGTTACCACCCTGAATGATAAAATCTTTTACAACTCTGTGGAACATAGTATTGTCAAAATATCCTTTCTTCGTCAGGTAAATAAAGTTTGCCTTGTGATAAGGTACATTATCATATAGCTGCACCGTAAAACTACCCAAAGTGGTTGTTAGCTTTACTTTTGTAGTTTTAAGACCTTTTTGGTAGTCAAAAAAGAAGTCTATTGCATTTTCTTCGGTGAGTACAAATGGCTTCTCCTCTTTAATTTCAGTTATTGAATCTGTTACTACCGTCTCTACTTTAAGTGGTTTTGGATTTTCTGCCTTAGGGTTTAAAGCAGGAGATTGCTTGCAAGCACCAAAAAAAATTAGTGGTAATATTGCAAGGCAGGTAAATTTTAAATGCGACATGAATTATACTGATTTTGCACTACAGATAGCAAAAATAAAAAAACTACCTCTTCCGGGGACATCTTCACACTATAAAATGGCTCCACAAATTCGTATTCAGGAGTTAAAGGCTATGAAAAGGAAGGACGCAAATCCCAAAAAGGCAGGTGTTGTCGCCTTATTTTATCCTGATGAAAGACAGTTAACAAATCTATTACTCATTCTCCGTAATACCTATCCCGGGGTACATTCCAATCAAATTGGATTTCCTGGAGGGAAAGCTGAAAAAAAGGATAAAGATTTACTCGAAACGGCTTTACGCGAAACGCATGAAGAAGTTGGTGTAAGACCAGGGGATATTCAAATAATAAGATCTATAAGCGAAATTTATATACCGCCAAGCAATTTTGAGGTACGTCCCTATATAGGATTATATGATAAAAGACAACCTTTTGTAAAACAACAAGATGAAGTTGAAGAATTAGTTGAGGTACCTCTGATTGAATTTATGGATGATTCTAAAATGATCACTCAGTTTCTAACAACTTCTTACGCAGAAAATATAGAGGTACCTGCCTTTAAATTAATGGGTTATACTGTTTGGGGAGCAACGGCTATGATGCTTAGTGAAATCAAAGAACTTTTCAAACAGGTGTTATAAGGCATATTTTGTAGTTTTGTAAACTATGGGGTTATTTAAGGAAAATCCATTTGGACACATTTTATTTCTAAAGAAGTGGTTAATTCGAAGTTTGGGACTAATCACCCATCAGCGCTATAAAGGTTTTAATACTCTTGAAATAGAAGGTTCTGAAATAATCCGAAATCTTCCGGATAAGAACGTATTATTTGTAAGTAATCACCAGACCTATTTTGCTGATGTAGTTGCAATGTTCCATGTATTTAATGCTAGTTTACATGGCAGGGATGATTCTATAAAAAACATAGGGTATTTATGGAATCCCAAATTGAATATTTACTATGTTGCCGCAGCTGAGACCATGAGAAAAAGTCTCTTAACAAAAATGTTTGCTTATGTAGGTTCCGTGAGTATAGAAAGAACATGGCGTGCTGAAGGACAGGATGTCAACAGGCAGGTTAAGATGAGTGATATTTCAAATATTGGAATGGCGCTGAAAGATGGCTGGGTCATCACTTTTCCGCAGGGGACAACTACTCCATGGAAGCCTCTCCGAAAAGGGACTGCTCATATTATTAAAAGGTACAAACCTGTGGTAGTACCGGTGGTTATAGACGGTTTCAGGAGATCGTTTGATAAAAAAGGACTATTAATTAAGAAAAAGGGGATTCTACAGTCATTGGTTATTAAAGAACCATTAGAGATAGATTATAACGATGAATCTGTTGATTCCATAATAGAGAAACTTGAATATGCCATTGAACAACATCCTTCATTCCTCAAAGTAATTCCCAAAAAGGAATTGCTGGCTTATGAAGAAAAAAACAAACAACGTAAATGGAGAAGTTAAACCTCCAACTTTTTTAATTCTTTGTAATTTTTTCGAAGTCTGCTTAGGAGTATTCCATAAAGCAGTTTATAGAAAAACCAGATTAATATCAGTACAATGGCGATGGCCACAAGAACCATCCCCATTAGCATTACCCAAAAAATCACTTCATTTCCGGCCTGTGTAGCAGCTTCCTTAATTTTATCACTGCTTTCACCATAGTTCAAATTACCATACAGACTTACAATTAAGTATGCGACAAATATTCCTATATTAAACCAGACATATTGGGTGACTGTTCTTTTGACATTTAAGATGGTCTTCATTAATTTTTTTGAAGATTCCGTTAAAGAGATAAGTTTGTAGTTGGTGTAAAATTTATAAATAAAATATATTAATACGATATAATTTATGATTGTCAAGGTAGTCGTAATTTCATAAATATGCCAGGTCTTTTCAAGCTCCAAGGATTCCTTACTGTAGGAAATTAAATTAAGAACCGCCCAAAAGACAAATTCAATTATACTTATGTAAAAGATCCATTTAACAGTGGATGACGACTTCTTTTTAATCATCCCGTAGATTTCGTCATATGACAATTTAGGATGGTGTTCCTCCTTTTTTTGCCAATCCTTCTTTAGTAATTCTAATTCATCCATCATAACCTTAGGGATTAAGTATGGTTCTAAGTTTATTCTTAACGCGGTTCATTTTCACCCTGGCATTCACTTCACTAATTCCCAATGTCTCAGAAATTTCACGGTAATCTTTGTCTTCCAGGTAAAGAAAAACCAACGCTTTTTCAATATCCCCCAGCTGACGCACTGCTTTATACATTAACTGAAGTTGTTGTTCCTCGGTGGCATCATATTCGTCTGTTTTAATTTTAAAAATAACTGAATCAAAATCTTGTGTTTTTATACTTTTTTTCGATTTCCGATACAGCGTTATAGCTGTATTTAACGCCACTCTGTACATCCAGGTACTGAATTTGGAATCTCCTCTGAATTTTGGGTATGCTTTCCATAGCTGTATGGTTATTTCCTGAAAAAGATCATTGTGTGCTTCCCTGTTTGTGGTGTATAAACTACATACCTTGTGAACAATATTCTGATTGTTCTCAAGTTCTGTAACAAATTTGTGCTCCAGTTCTTTGTTCACGCTTCGGTTGGTAGTAAATTATCTATTAGTAGGTTTAATTGCAGGATTGTTACAAGCTTTCTCACTAAATGGAAATATATTTTTTCCAGAACATAAGAAACCTTCATTTGGTAACATCAATTATAAGTTTGTTATTTTCTGTAGTCCAGGGCAGGTGACCTGTCGCCCAATAATGGTATATAAACAAAATCTGCCCCTCTTCGTTCTAAAAATTCAGCTTTCGCCTGATTAATTAATTCCTGGTTGGCCAACAGATCTATAGCAGTTAGTGTCAGGGTTTTTGCCGCGACCATCATTCCTTTTTTACCAATTGTTGTCCCGCCTGCGGCTACAGCCTGCCAGCTATGGGCAGATGTTCCCGGCACCCAGGTTGCAGAACCCATCCCCACTGTAGGGACAGTAAAGCTTACATCACCTACATCTGTTGAGCCAAAAGCCTTGGCCTCCGTTTTATAGGGTTGTATGCTTTGGGCGGTTTCTAAATCAGCTTTGTCATACCCCATTGTTTTTGCAATCTTATCTGCAAATACTATTTCTTCTTCCGTGTACGTAATTCCCTGGACCTTAGTAAGATTGTCGTGCATTAATTTTTGTAAGGTCAGATTAGGTAAAAGTTCATGTGTACCTCCTATAAGTTCATAGTCCATCGTAGTTCCCGTGCCTAATGCAGCCCCTTGTGCAGCCTTGTCTATTCGATCAAAAATATTAAGCACCACATCCCTTTTGCCATGGCGGGCATAATAGTAAACTTCGGCAAAATCGGGCACAACATTAGGTGCTTTACCACCACTTGTAATGACGTAGTGAATCCTTGCTTTTTCAGGAATGTGTTCCCTCATCATATTTACCATTGCATTCATGGCCTCTACTCCATCGAGGGCAGAACGACCTTTTTCGGGAGAAGCTGCTGCATGGGCTGAAACCCCATAAAATCTAAATTTAGCGGATTTATTGGCGAGCGCGGCACCAGCGCTTGCAGCATTCTGTGCCCCTGGATGCCAGTGTAAAGCTATATCTACATCGTTAAATAATCCATCCCGCACCATATATACCTTACCTGATCCCCCTTCTTCTGCAGGACATCCATAAAATCGGATAGTTCCTTTTGTATTACTGGCGGTCATCCAGTCTTTTACTGCAATTGCAGCAGCTGCAGAAGCAGTACCAAAAAGGTGATGACCACATCCATGGCCAGCTGCCTTATCTGCTGATGCTCTCTCAGGAACTGCCTTTTGAGATAAGCCCGGAAGTGCGTCATATTCGCCTAAAATCGCAATTATTGGAGTGCCATCACCAAATTCAGCAATAAAAGCAGTTGGTATACCTGCAACTCCGTTTTTTATTGTAAAGCCTTCATCACTTAGTGTTTTTTGCAGTAAAGCAGAACTCTGGTCCTCTAAATATCCCATTTCTGCATATTCCCAGATAGATTGGGCTACATTAGAATAAGCTTCATATTTTTTATCCAATTCAATGAGGACTTCATTTTTTGTCTGTTGCGCCTTCAGCGAATAGAAACAAAATAGAATTAATGAAAATAATGAGACTAATTTGTGCATGATCTATAAATTTTGTTTTAGGATAAATATAATCAAACAACATGCTTGAGGGATAATAAAATTTAAAAAATCATTGGACATGATAGGATAACTAAATAATTCGAAGTTGCTATTCATTAAATACAACCATATGGGTAGCAATAAGATGAGAATTGGGCCGTTTGAGAACTTAATGTAAAAGCATTGTAAGAACTAGTTTTGCCTTGGATGAAATTTGTTCACCACGTCTGCCAGATGTGATCTATCTATATGCATATACACTTCTGTAGTGGTAATACTTTCGTGTCCTAACATTTGCTGAATAGCACGTAAGTCGGCACCATTTTCCAATAAATGTGTTGCAAATGAATGTCTGAATGTATGTGGACTAATATTTTTTGAAAGATCAATCTTTATTGCCAATTGTTTGATGATGGTAAAAATCATAGCTCGGGTTAGTTGCTTTCCCCTCCTGTTGAGAAATAAAATGTCTTCATGCCCCTTCCGAATTTTCCGATGACTTCGTACTTCCCTTACATAAATGGTGATATACTTTTTATTAACATTACTTATGGGCACAAAACGCTGCTTATCTCCTTTACCGGTTACTTTTATAAAATCTTCTTCAAAAAATAGATCAGATATCCTAAGTGTGAGTAATTCGGAGACTCTTAGTCCACAGCCATAAAGTGTTTCCAACATGGCTCTGTTACGTTCCCCCTCGGATGAGGATAGATCAATAGCTTGGATTAGACTGTTTATTTCTTCAGTAGATAGTGTATCTGGCAGTTTTCTACCTATTTTGGGAGATTCTATTAAATCCAAAGGAGTGTCTTTTCGGTAATCTTCAAAAACCAAATAATTAAAAAAGCTTTTGAGCCCGGAAATTATACGTGCCTGAGACCTTGGACCTACTTCTTTGGCTACCTCATATATAAAAAGTTGCAAGGTTTCACGATCCAGGGATACAGGGGTTTTATCTATTTCGTTATTTTTAAGGAATAATCTTAGTTTTTCAACATCCCTAATATAATTGCTAATCGAATTAGCCGCTAAACCTCTTTCTATCTTTAAATAGTATTCAAAATCTGTTATGGCCTGATTCCAATTCATAGTATAAAGATATTGCTTGTTTCTTTTAATTTTATGTTTAGAGTTTTTTTATCCCCCTGATTAAGATTTACAGCTTGCTAAAGAAACGGGTTTAACTAGTTTTAATATATCAATAAATCATCCGAATAACTGGCTAGAACAACATTAAAATCGAAGGGTATTTCATGTGCTTTTTTTGCACTATACATTTTATTACTTTTAGCCTTATGAAAATTATTATTATAAACGGCCCAAACCTTAACCTTCTGGGAAAAAGAGAACCTGAAGTCTATGGCAGTAAAACCTTTGATTC
>CAZHWD010000179.1:0-9314 GCA_964536335.1 uncultured Eudoraea sp.
GGGAAAAAGCAAAAAGAGTATGAGATTCCCGAAGATGATCCTGCAACAAATAAACCTGAAGAATAAATGCAGTATCTACCAAATGTAGTTTTTCTTGTTATTTTAATTACCGGTATTGGGTATTTTGCCAGGAATGTAAAAAAACTTTTCAGGAATATTAAACTGGGAAGAGGTGAAATGCCTGCAGATGATAAACCACGGCGATTTAAGAATATGGCCCGTATAGCATTAGGGCAAACTAAAATGGTGGTAAGACCCATAGCTGGTTTCTTGCATGTAATCGTTTACCTCGGTTTTATAATTATCAACATTGAAGTTCTGGAGATTATTATTGACGGTATTTTTGGAACCCACAGAGTTTTTGCGCCACTTGGTAAAATTTATAACATCCTAATCGCTTCCTTTGAAATACTTGCGTTTTTAGTAATACTGGCTGTGGTTATCTTTTGGTTGCGAAGAAATATTATTAGGGTAAAACGTTTTATCAAGCCTGAAATGAAAGGTTGGCCTAAAATGGATGCCGATCTTATTTTGTACATAGAATTGGTTTTAATGGTTTTATTCCTCACAATGAATGCTGCGGATTATCAACTTCAGCTTCTGGATACACCTCATTATACCAAGGCTGGTCTTTTTCCTGTTAGTCAATTTATCACTTCTGTTTTCAATGGCATGTCCGTAAATGGAATAATCCTGGTAGAACGCATCGCCTGGTGGATGCATATAGTTGGAATTTTGGCTTTTCTGAATTATTTGTATTATTCTAAGCATCTGCACATATTACTTGCCTTTCCAAATACCTATTATGGAAAACTTACCAATCCGGGTCAGTTTTCTAATCTTGAAGCAGTGACCAAAGAAGTGAAATTGATGATGGATCCTAATGCTGATCCGTTTGCTGCACCAGTAGAAGATGCGCCTCCACCGGATAAATTTGGAGCTTCTGATGTAATGGATCTTACTAAAGTACAGTTGTTAAACGCATACACATGTACTGAATGCGGAAGGTGTACTAGTGAATGTCCGGCAAACCTTACAGGTAAGAAATTATCACCAAGGAAAATAATGATGGATACCCGTGATAGGTTAGAAGAGGTTGGAACTAATATGGATACCAATAAAGGGAGATTCGTTGAAGATAACCGCCAATTATTGGGTGATTTTATTTTACCTGAAGAATTATGGGCTTGTACTTCCTGCAACGCATGTGTGGAGGCTTGTCCTGTAAGCATAGACCCATTATCTATAATAATTAGTATGCGTCAGTATCTGGTTATGGAACAATCGGCTGCGCCAAGTGAACTCAATATTATGATGGGTAATATTGAAAATAATGGAGCGCCCTGGCCATTTAATCAAATGGACAGACTTAATTGGGCCGATGAATCTTAAAAAGCAAAATAAAAAAGATCATGAGTGAGGGGTTGAAAGTACCAACTATGGCAGAACTTTTTGCTGCAGGCAAGGAACCGGAAGTTTTATTTTGGGTGGGTTGTGCAGGTAGTTTTGATGATCGGGCCAAAAAAATTACTAAGGCTTTTGTGAAAATACTTCATAAGGCCAATGTGAGTTTTGCTGTTCTTGGAACGGAAGAAAGTTGTTCTGGGGATCCTGCAAAACGCGCTGGAAATGAGTTTTTGTTCCAAATGCAGGCGGTAACCAATATTGAAGTGATGAATGCCTACGGAATAAAAAGTATTGTAACTGCGTGCCCACACTGTTTTAACACTATTAAAAATGAATATCCGGGATTGGGAGGTACTTACCAGGTGATGCACCATACACAGTTCATAAATAAGTTATTGGAAGAAGGAAGAATTACCCTGGAAGGTGGTAGTTATAAAGGGAAACGTATTACATTTCATGACCCATGCTATCTCGGCAGAGCCAATAACGTATATGAGGCACCAAGAAATATCATAAAAAAGCTTGATGCCCAACTGGTAGAAATGAAAAATTGCCGAAAAAAAGGCTTATGTTGTGGAGCGGGAGGTGCACAAATGTTTAAAGAACCCGAGAAAGGGGACAAGGATGTGAACATTGAACGCACAGAGCAGGCCATGCAAATTCAGCCAGAAATTATTGCTGCGGCCTGTCCGTTTTGCAATACCATGATGACCGATGGGATAAAAAATAAGGAGAAAGAAGCTTCCATAAAGGTAATGGATATCGCTGAGTTAATAGCTAATTCAGAGGATCTGTAATCAGTTTAAAGGACTGTATAAGAAATATATAATTGCCATTAACATGAAAAAGAAAAAATGCTGGTAAATTTTGAATCATTAAGCGAAACGGCAAGAGTTTGGATATACCAGGCTAACAGAAGTTTTTCTGAAAAAGAACTTTTGGAAATATCCACTGCCCTGGACAGATTTATTTCAGAATGGACCGCCCATGGAAGTGACCTTAGGGCAGGGTATGAAATTAAATATAAGCGCTTCATTATAATAGCTTTGGATCAGAGATTTGCCTCTGCTTCGGGTTGTTCTATTGATGCATCAGTAAATTTCATCCAACAGCTCGAAAAGGAATATGATGTGGATTTATTGGATAAAATGAACGTTTCCTATAAACAAGGCATACATATTGCTTATAAGCCTTTAGGAGATTTTAAGAAAATGGCTAAGGACAAGGCAATTTCTAAAAATACTGTTGTTTTTAATAATTTGGTTACCAATAAATATGAATATTTAAATCATTGGGAGGTGCCGGCTTCTGATAGTTGGCATAGCCGTTTTTTATAAACTTGTGTTAATAGCCTGATTAGACCCTTTTGGCACTCTAACATTCCACCACGGCTGCATTAATCGATAAAATGCAATATTTAATTGTGTTTTAAGTTAGTACCTAGAATATAATTTTTATGGGGAAATACCTACTTTCTTTTCTTTTTTTTACTTTATTACTGGTTGCCCGAGGTCAATATTCACCGCTGGTGACTGTAGATACTTTGTCCCAATTAGAGTGGGTCAATGACAAGTACAGTGCTATGTCTTTGGAAGAAAAGATTGGGCAATTGTTTATGGTAATGGCATCTTCTGGGGAAGATAATGTGGCAGCCCAAAGAATTAAGGTATTAATAAAGGATCACGGAATAGGAGGATTGATTTTCTCTAAAGGTGGCCCCATGCGTCAGGCTAAACAGACGAATGAATACCAGTCCTTATCAAAAATACCTCTTCTTATAGGAATGGATGCTGAATGGGGTTTGGCGATGAGACTCGATTCAACTTATTCATTCCCATGGAACATGACCCTGGGTGCAATCGCAGATACTGCAATTGTTTCAAGGGTGGGGAATCAAATAGGGAAGCATGCAAAAAGACTTGGGGTTCATATAAATTTTGCACCTGATATCGATATAAATATAGATCCGAGAAACCCAATTATTGGGAATCGATCTTTTGGTGAAGACAGAGAGAATGTTGCGCTAAAGGGGATTGCTTTTATGAAAGGTATGGAAAGTGCCGGAGTACTTTCAAGCGGGAAACATTTTCCCGGTCATGGGGATACTTTTGTAGATTCACATAAATCCTTGCCTACTTTGGATTTTACAAGGCAACGATTAGACAGTATTGAATTATATCCCTATAAAAGACTTATAAAAGAGGGGCTTAGCAGTGTTATGGTTGCACATTTAAATGTACCGGAACTGGAACCTGAAAATAAACGGCCTTCATCTTTATCTAAGAAAATAATCACCAATTTGCTTAAAAATGAGTTGCAATTTGAAGGGCTTGTATTTACCGATGCGTTGAATATGAAAGGGGTTTCGGACTTCGCCAACAATGGGATTACAGAGTTAGAAGCATTTTTATCAGGCAATGATATTTTGCTAATGCCTAAGGATTTTAAAAAAAGTAGCGATACGTTTTTAAAAGCATATCAGAATGGTTTAATATCTGAGCGTCGTCTGGCTTATTCGGTCAAAAAAATATTAATGGCCAAATTCAAAGCAGGCCTGCATCAATATCGTCCAATAGACGCAAATAACCTCATTGAGGACCTAAATAGTCCCGAAAATGATGTAATCTATGAAGAAGCTATAGAGAACGCAATTACGGTAATTACCGATAAGCTAAATCTTATTGGTATCAAAAAGCTTGAAAACAAGAAAATTGCCTATGTAAAATTTGGGGATGGTGTAAATAAGCCTTTTTTGGAGGCCTTAAATAAATATGCTAAAGTAACGCAGGTAAATGGCAAAGATATTGCCACCCTTAAAAAGAAACTTTTTGATTTTAATCTGATCATAATCGGATTTCATAAGAGTAATGAAAGTCCCTGGAAACCTTATAAATTTTCTCAAAAAGAACTTTTTTGGCTTCAGGAAATTTCCAGACAGAGGACTTCCAATGTTTTGTTAAGTGTTTTTGCTAAACCTTATGCACTATTGGATATTACAGCTTTTAATAATATAGACGGGATACTTGTTGCCTATCAGAATAGTGAACTTGCCCAGCAGAAAGCAGCGGAAGTACTGTTTGGGGCTATTCCTGCTAAGGGTATTTTGCCTGTTACCGTAAGTCCGGAGTTTCCGGTGAATACTTCGGTCAAAACAGAATCTTTATTACGTTTAGGATACAGTACGCCTGAAAGGGTAGGGATGAGTTCTTTAAAACTTGCTAAGGTAGATCAATTGGTTCAGAATGGATTGGATTCCTTAATGTACCCAGGAGCTCAGGTTTTAATAGCCAGAAAGGGTAAAATAATTTATAGTAAAGCTTTTGGTAAACCAACATATGAATCAGAAAATCAATTAACTACAAATAATATATACGATCTTGCATCGCTTACAAAAATTCTCTCAACCCTCCCGGCAGTTATGAAAATGGAAGAGGATGGGAAAATAGCTTTAAATGATACTTTTCAGGATTTAATACCGGAGTATGCAGATACAGACATTAAGGATGTAACGGTTCTTAAGGCGTTAAGTCATTATGGCAGGTTACCCTCCTGGATAGCATTCTATCTGGAAACTTTAAATGAGAAAAGAAGACCTTCTCCGGAATTTTATAGAAGTAACCCGTCTGATGGCTTTTCAATTAAGGTTACAGACAGGATGTATCTGAAAGATTCTTATAAGGACTCCATTTATAGTCGAATAGGTAGACAAGGACTTAAATCAAACAGATATCGCTACAGTGATGTTCCCTATTACATCTTTAAAAAATACATTGAGGAAACCTATAATTCCGATTTAGATGATTTAATGGATAATTTCCTTTACAGGCCCCTGGGAGCGAACCACACAGCATATAATCCGTTAAAAAAATTCCCAATCAACATGATAGTTCCCTCTGAGGTAGATAACTATTACAGATACCAGCTTGTTCAGGGATATGTCCATGATATGGGAGCGGCAATGCAAGGTGGAGTGGGAGGGCACGCCGGTTTGTTCAGTAATGCAAATGATGTGGCAAAAATTATGCAAATGTACATTCAGGGAGGCTATTATGGAGGAGAGCGATTTTTAGATGCCCGGACCATTGAAAAATTCAATAAGTGTTATTTCTGTGATAAGAACGTACGCAGAGGTGTAGGTTTTGATAAACCCCAGCTGGTAGAAAAAGGCCCTACATGCGGATGCGTGTCCAGAAAAAGTTTTGGGCATAGCGGTTTTACCGGAACTTTTACCTGGGCAGACCCGGAAGAGGAAATTGTGTATGTTTTTCTTTCCAATAGGACTTATCCATCTGCCACAAATAGACTATTGGTGAAATCAGAACTGCGAACAAGGATTCAGAAGGCAATTTATGATTCTCTTATCAATGAGGGAGGAAATTAAATATTAGATTTGTATTAAAGCAATGTTGTTTCTTTTTCAAAACTTTTAATAAGTTGATGTACTACGTTAAAACCATTAATTAAATGAAAATAGCTATAGTTTGTTACCCGACGTTTGGCGGGAGTGGTGTTGTTGCCACAGAATTGGGGATAGCCTTGGCCAATAGAGGACACGAAATACATTTTGTCACTTACAGGCAACCCGTTCGTCTGGAATTATTGAGTAATAGAATTCATTTTCATGAGGTACATGTGCCTGAATACGCACTTTTTCATTACCAACCCTATGAATTGGCGCTTTCGAGTAAACTCGTTGATACAATAAAGCTTTACGGTATAGAATTGCTTCATGTTCACTACGCGATACCGCACGCCTATGCAGGTTATATGGCGAAGAAAATACTGGAAGAAGACGGTATTTATATTCCCATGATCACCACTTTACACGGTACAGATATTACGCTTGTAGGGAACCATCCTTTTTATAAACCAGCGGTGAACTTTAGCATTAATAAAAGTGACGTAGTAACCTCAGTATCAGATGATTTAAAGCAAAAAACATTAGATTTTTTCGATGTCAAAAAAGAAATAGAAGTTATACCCAATTTTATAGATAAAACAAAATACAGTTTAGAATTTACCGATTGTCAGCGATCATTAATGGCAGAGGAAAATGAGAAGATAGTTACTCACATAAGCAACTTTAGAAAAGTAAAACATATTCCGGATGTTATTCATGTTTTTAATGGCATTCAAAAGCAATTAGCAGCAAAATTGATAATGGTTGGTGAAGGCCCGGAAAAGGAGCACGCCGAGCTATTATGTGAACAATTGGGCATTACAAATAAGGTTGTGTTTTTAGGCAATAGCAATGAGATTGATAGAGTCCTATGCTTTTCGGATTTGTTTTTGTTGCCTTCTAAATCGGAAAGCTTTGGTTTAGCGGCTCTGGAGGCAATGGTCAATAGGACTCCGGTAATATCCAGTAATACAGGGGGTATTCCGGAAGTTAATATTCATGGGGTAACCGGATATTTGAGTGATGTTGGCGATGTGGATGATATGGTAAAAAACGCATTAAAAATACTATGTGATGATACTGTTCTTGAAGAGTTCAAAGAAAATGCCTACCAGGTGGCCTTAAATTTTGATATAAAGAACGTTTTGCCACTGTATGAAGCTTTATATGAAAAATCCTATAAAGCCCACTATAATAGCACCTATTAAAGTAATTTCTTATGAAAACTCTTATTATGGGACTATTGATATTGACTGGGACCTGTGGAAGTCAAAAGGATAAGGTAAAAGACGAAAATTACCAGGAGTTGGACGATAATCCATTAACACTTATATTGAGTGATAACTATGGAGGTACAGAAACCGAGGAATTATTGGTCCTACGAGATAATAAGGCCTTAAAAAGGTTCTTTTCCAAAGTAAATATGACCAGAAAACCTGGACTTCAAATTCCTGAAATAGATTTTAGTACAGAAATGGTTGTTATCTATTGCAACGGTAAAACAACCAATACACCAACATCACGGATTAGAGGAGTCCAGGAAGAGGATAATCAGATGATTTTAGACATAGAAAACACGAAAGATAATAAGTCACCATCCACGGCCATCTTAATGCCCTTTCATCTATATAAAATGCCACTTACCGAGAAGGAAATTGTGCTCAGTGATAATAAGTAATTATCAATAGAAATTATAGGTTTCATATCGAATAAACTTGCACATCAACTTACTTTGTAGGAATAGTTTTTAATGGATAGTAATTTTGTAATGTAATACTCCTAAATCATTACATTATGAAATCCTACGTAACAGGCGCCATTGCTATTCTTCTCTTTGGAACAACCTCAATTTACGCACAGGAAGAAATTCAATCAATACAACAAGAACGACTTCAGTCAGATCAACAGGAAGAGTTACAATTAACTGCTAAAGACAGTATGGTGGTTAGCTCATGGCTGGTAGGTCTGGGTTGGAATATTGTGAATGATTCCGGAAAAAGGCTTAACGATATTACTGCTACGGAAAATATATATAATGCAGTGGCCTTTCCTTCCAGAATAAGTATAGGCCGTTATTTTAGGAGCGGAATAGGCTTGGAAGCTATTGCTACGTATAACAACTATAAGGAAGGTAATATCATAGATGGTGCTGTAAATCCCGAGGATAAGAGTTATTATGGTTTTGATACCAGGTTTAGCTATGATTTAAACAAAATAGTAGGCCAGACGGGCTGGTTTGACCCTTATGTGGGTGTAGGAGCCGGATATACGTACGCAAATGATCTTGGGAGAGGAACTTACAATGCAGTAGTTGGGTTTAGAACCTGGTTCTCGGACAGATGGGGACTCGATTTTAATTCCACAGGGAAGTGGTCCTTCGGAAACGAAGCTTCTAATCACTTACAGTATGGTGTTGGGGCAGTTTATCAATTTAATATTGAAAAAGATCTGACTAAAAAAGGACTTGAAAAGCTTGCGTTAATTGAGGCAATGGAGAAGGAGTTGCAGAGAGTTTCAGATTCAATTGATGAGGCAAGGGCAGCGGAAGCTGCAGCAATAGCTCTTGCAGAAAGATTGGCACGGGAAAAAGAGGAGGCAAGAATAGCAGCCGAAGAAAGAGCCAATCAGGAAGCTATTGACTTGCAGAAGCAGAAAATGGATGAGCTAGCCAATTTGAATAAAGTGTATTTCAGGTTTGATTCTTCTTATTTAGTTAGATCAGACAATGCAAAGTTGGATGAATTGGTCGCATTTATGAATAAATATCCAGATGTAGTCATTGAAGTCAAAGGAAATGCCGATGCAAGGGGAGAAGCCGAATATAATCAGTGGTTATCTCAACGCAGGGCAGATAGTACTGTTAAGTATGTAGTTGCTGCAGGTATAAGCAGTGATCGGATATATGGAAAAGGCTACGGAGAGACGCAGATTTCAAACGGATGTATAGACGGCGTAGGATGTACCAAAGAAGAACATAAACAAAATAGAATAACCGAATATTCAATGGTTGATGTGAACGAAAATATAATAAGTTTAAATAAATAGGATTTAGATTTTATTTGTTTTGATTCTACCTATTTAAATTCCACATCAAAAACGATATTAGACAAATTAGCCTTATTCCATAAAAAAATTCTTCATTGCTATTTGAGATGAATTCATTCGCCGATTCATGAGGTACCGTTGAATATAATATATGGCTACCAGATAGAAG
The DNA here is from genome assembly GCA_964536335.1 of uncultured Eudoraea sp. Lineage (GTDB taxonomy): Bacteria > Bacteroidota > Bacteroidia > Flavobacteriales > Flavobacteriaceae > Eudoraea. The sequence continues at coordinate 9,021 of CAZHWD010000179.1, forward strand.
AGCCAGGCGAACTGTTAATTATCTGGTTAGTAAGGGAATTGAGCCTAATAGACTTAAGTCATAAGCTTTTGGAGAAACCCAATTGACGCACTAATGTGATGACAATGTTCTATGTTCCAAAGCAAAACATAGATTGAATAGAAAGTCGGAGTTTGAAATAAAAGTTATTAGGTTTATAATATTAGGTGTAGGCTAAATTGCAATATATTATTTACTTCTTAAATTGATTATCTTGGATGCTGATAAGATTTTTTGATATTAAATTTTACAATTTGTATTTAATAAATCTTAAGA
>CAZHWD010000180.1:0-6331 GCA_964536335.1 uncultured Eudoraea sp.
TATGCAAGTACAATGGAAGGGCGTTATGCCCGCTGTAACCACCAAATTCACAGAGGCTGATACGCTGGATCTAAAAATGTTTGAGGTGAATATTAATGCACAGCTCAAGGCAGGCGTTAATGGAATTATCCTGGGAGGCACACTGGGAGAAGCCAGTACACTTTCGAACGATGAAAAAAGAATCCTGATAGAGACCACCGTAGGTATTGTAGATGGAAAAATCCCGGTTATCATAAACATAGCTGAACAATCTACAAAAGGGGCCATTAGGGCTGTAAATAATGCTGAAAAGTACGGCGCTAGGGGACTTATGATGTTACCCCCTATGCGTTATAAAGCAAATGATTATGAAACTGTGACTTATTTTAAGACCATTGCACAAAGCACAGACCTGCCTGTCATGATCTACAATAATCCGGTAGATTACGGAATTGAAGTTACTTTAGATATGTTTGAAGAAATGTTCCAATGTGATAACATACAGGCAGTAAAAGAATCTACCCGCGATATTTCTAATATAACCCGGATTAAAAACAGATTTGGAGATCGGTTAAAAGTACTTACTGGGGTAGATACCCTTGGTCTTGAAAGTATATTAATGGGGGCCGATGGCTGGGTGGCAGGCCTGGTCTGTGCCTTTCCACAGGAAACCGTTGCCATATACGAACTGGCAAAAGCCGGCAGAACTACCGAGGCTCTGGAAATTTACCGTTGGTTTTTACCGCTGTTGGAACTGGATATAAGCCCACAGTTGGTGCAGAATATTAAACTGGCTGAAGTTGCCACAGGAATAGGCACAGAAAATGTCAGGGCTCCCAGATTGCCACTGCATGGAGACGAACGCCAAAGGGTTTTAAAAATTATCGAAGAAGGAATGAAAACCAGACCAAAATTACCGGATTATAAAGCCTTGAACAAAACATCTTATCATACGGCATAACGAGCAAAACTATGATCACAGGAAAAAATTATATTGGAAATAAACACTCTGCGAATGGAAGCAAGACCTATAAAACTTTTAACCCCAAATTAAATCTGGAGAACGAATGGGCTTTTTACGAAGCTACAGAAGAGGAACTGAATGAAGCCACAAAACTGGCCTCAGAAGCTTTTGAAAGTTATAGAAATTTCACAGCCGAACGTAAGGCTGGCTTTTTAAGAGTTATCGCTGATGAGATAGAAGCCTTGGGTGATTTGCTTATTGAAACCTATTGCCTGGAAAGCGGTCTACCCGAAGGCAGGGCTAAAGGGGAACGTGGCCGCACCGTCGGTCAGTTAAGAACCTTTGCCAGCACTTTGGAAGATGGTTCCTGGGTAGAGGCCAGTATTGATACTGCGCTGCCAGAAAGGACTCCTGTACCAAAACCGGATATAAGAAAAATGCTTTTCCCTATGGGGCCTGTTGCGGTATTTGGCTCCAGTAATTTTCCGCTGGCCTATTCCACCGCTGGTGGTGATACTGCCAGTGCCCTTGCAGCCGGCTGTCCGGTTATTGTAAAGAGCCATCCCATGCATGCCGGAACCGGGGAACTGGTAGCCTCAGCCATTCAAAAAGCAGCAAAAAAAACAGATATGCCCAATGGGGTATTTTCCAACTTGAACAGCAGTGGAATTGAAGTAGGCCAGCAACTTGTTCAAAATCCGGTGATAAAAGCGGTTGGATTTACCGGAAGTATCAGGGGTGGAACTGCCTTGTATAAATTAGCCACTGAACGTACGGAACCAATTCCAGTTTTCGCGGAAATGGGTAGCATTAACCCTGTTGTTGTATTGCCTTCTGCCCTGGAAGAAAAGGGAAATTATTGGGCAGAACAATACGCGGGATCCATTATGTTGGGAGCAGGGCAATTTTGTACTAATCCCGGACTTATTTTAGGCTTGAAAAGTGAAACTCTGGATACCTTTATCAGTTCCCTGGGGAAAGAAATTGCGAAGCTGGAACCCAGCTGTATGTTGCATCCCAATATTTACAGTAATTACGAAAAAGGTAAGCAAACAGCTGCTGCCCATGCCGGTACCAGCCCCATAGCTAATTTTGAAACAGAACCACAACCCTATTTTGCCCAACAACTTGTACTTACTACTGAAGGGAAAAATTTTCTGGAGAACCCCAAACTACACCAGGAAGTATTTGGTCCCTTTTCTATTGTTGTTCAATGTGAGGATGTCCACGAGCTCACCACCATTCTAGACCATTTGGAAGGTCAGCTTACCGGCACCATTTTAGGAAGCCAACAGGAAGTAGGTGAACATGCAAATGTGGTCGCTGCCCTTGGAAGTCGGGTGGGACGAATTATTTTTAACGGCGTTCCTACCGGGGTGGAGGTTTGCCCCTCTATGGTACATGGCGGACCTTTCCCCGCTTCAACAGATAGCAGGTTTACGGCAGTGGGCCCTTATGCAATAAAACGTTGGGTAAGGCCAGTGGCCTTTCAGAGCTGGCCCCAGGATTTTCTTCCGGATGCCCTTAAAAATGAGAATCCCCTGCAAATTTTACGATTGGTAAATGGAGTTTATACAGATGCTGCAATTTAACAGACCACAGGCCAATGGCTATAACTACCTTTAAGTGCATTGATGCTCATACTTGCGGCAATCCCGTTCGGGTTGTTGTCCAGGGTGGCCCTAATTTGAAGGGCCGGAACATGAGTGAAAAGAGGCAGCATTTTTTGGAGTCCTTTGACTGGATCCGTAAAGGTCTTATGTTTGAACCTCGTGGCCATGACATGATGAGCGGTAGTATTTTTTATCCTCCGGAAGATCCTGCAAACGACCTGGGTATTTTATTTATTGAAACCAGTGGTTGTTTACCTATGTGCGGACATGGTACAATAGGTTCCATCACGATTGGAATTGAAGAAGGACTAATACACCCAAAAATACCGGGGAAAATACGTTTGGAAACCCCTGCAGGTATGGTGGAAGTTGAATATCAGCAAACAGGTAAAAAAGTAGATTGGGTAAAATTCAACAACGTAAAATCGTTTCTTGCAGCCAATGAATTAAGTATTGATAGTGAGCATTTAGGCACTTTAGTTTTTGATGTTTCTTATGGAGGAAATTTTTACGCCATTATAGATCCACAGGAAAACTTCAACGGGATTCAGGATTACACCGCCACAGAACTCATTCAGATTAGCCGCGAAATACGGGAGGCTATCAATACAAAATACCCCAAGCAATTTGTACATCCTGAAAATGAGACCATCAGAGATGTGAGTCATATTCTTTGGACCGGAAAGACCTTAGCTTCAAATGCCATAGCACGGAATGCCGTATTTTATGGGGATAACGCTATTGACCGCTCGCCATGCGGCACTGGAACTTCTGCCCGGATGGCCCAATGGCATGCAAAAGGCCTCCTGGAAGAAGGCATAGATTTTATACACGAGAGTTTTATCGGGTCTCAGTTTATAGGATGTATTGAAGAAGTTACTACTTTAGGCAACAAAACGGCCATTATCCCCAGTATTAAAGGATGGGCAAGAGTTTATGGGTACAATAAGATAAACATTGATGATGATGACCCTTTTGCACAGGGGTTTCAAGTAATTTAATATGAGTAAGCGCATAATTATCATTGGCGGTGGGATTGCCGGTTTGAGTTCTGCCTATTATCTAAATAAGGCCGGACACCAGGTGACCGTTATAGATAAATCTGACATCACTTCAGGGGCTTCTTTTGTAAACGCCGGTTATATTACCCCTAGCCATATTATTCCACTGGCTTCTCCGGGGATGATTGCTAAAGGCATTAAATGGATGTTTAATTCGGCAAGTCCGTTTTATTTGAAACCACGTTGGGACCTTGAGTTTTTTAAATGGTCCTGGTATTTTCATAGGTCTTCTACTCCTGCCAAAGTGGCCATGGCCATTCCGGTGATCAAGAACATTAATATTTTAAGTCGCAGCTTGTTTGAAGACATTTATGCTTCTGGTGATTTAGGTGAATTTCAATTGGAACGAAAAGGCCTGCTTATGTTGTACAAGACAGATAAAGCAGGGGAAGATGAATTAGAAGTGGCGCGGAAGGCTCGTTTTATCGGCCTGGAAGTAAAATCCCTGGACCTGTCAGAATTAAAGAAGCTGGAACCCGTGGTGGAATTAGATGTAAAAGGAGCCATTCATTATGAATGCGACCGACATACCACCCCTACTGAATTTATGCCCAAGCTGGTAAAATATCTCAGGAATGCCGGGGTTGATCTAAAAACCAATGAAGAAGTGCAGGAGATTTCAACTTCCGTTAGCCGCATCACGGAAATAAAGACCTCCAAAGCATCTTACAAAGCCGAGGAAGTGGTTTTGGCAGCAGGTTCCTGGAGTGGTAAAATTTCGAAACAGCTGGCTGTTAAACTCCCTTTGCAGGCAGGAAAAGGATATTCTATTAATGTAAAAAAACCTACTGGGATTAGCATCCCGGCCGTACTTATGGAAGCCAAAGTTGCGGTGACGCCTATGCAGGGTTTTACTCGTTTTGCCGGAACTATGGAGTTCTCTGGTATTAATGATACCATTAGAAAAGAACGGGTAGAGGCCATTGCCAACGCTGCAAAAAGCTATTACCCGGAAATAGAAATAAGCACGGAAGATATGGCAAATGCTAAAAGCGGGCTTCGGCCGGTAAGTCCGGACGGTTTACCGTATATTGGCAGGAGTAAGGCCTATAGCAACCTTGTTTTTGCCACGGGACACGCCATGATGGGCTGGAGTCTTGGGCCGGCTACCGGGAAACTCGTTTCAGAAATTATTGACAATAAAAAAACCGCAATGGATATTGCACCTTTTGACCCCGACAGAAAATTTTAAGAAGAAAAGCAACAATTCTCAATTCACAAATAATGGCTGATATGGTTTTGGATAAAGTGATTTTAGATTCTCCCGGGAGGATCAATATCATTGGGGAGCATACCGACTATAACCAGGGATATGTACTGCCCACAGCCATAGACAAGAGAATTCGCTTTACACTTGAAAGAAATAATACGGAAACCCAATGTGAAATTAGAAGTAGGGGATATGAAAAGGCACTTGTTGTAGATCTTAAACATATTGCCCCGAGCGGCACCCAATGGGAAAATTACATTCTGGGAGTGTTGTATGAAATTTATAAAAGAAGTAAGGAACTAAAAGGGTTTCAATGCACACTAGAAAGTGATCTGCCAGTTGGTGCAGGGGTCAGTTCTTCGGCTGCCCTTGAATGTGGCCTGGCCTTCGGGCTGAATGAACTTTTTGATCTTGGATTGTCTAAACACGAGATCGTTGAAATTTCCAGGGATGCTGAACACAATTATGTGGGCACCAAGTGTGGGATAATGGACCAGTTTGCCTCTGTAATGAGTAAAAAAGATCATGTGATTCTGCTGGATTGCAAAAGTATGGAGTATACCTATGTACCATTTGTGATAGCTCCCTACAAGTTGGTTTTATTAAACAGCAATGTTTCTCACAGCCTCGCCAGTAGTGAGTACAACACCAGAAGAAATGAATGCGAAGAAGGCGTGGCCATACTACAAAAAAAATACACCTACGTAGCATCTCTCAGAGATGCAAGTTCAGAGATGATCGAGACTTGTAAAACGGATATGAGCGCCAAAGTGCTGGATAGATGTACCTATGTGGTGGAAGAGAATACAAGGGTTTTGGCTGCGGTAGAAGCTTTAGAAAAGGGCGATTTAAAAAAGCTTGGGGCATTAATGTATCAAACTCACCAAGGCCTGCGATCTTTATATGAAGTAAGTTGCAGGGAACTGGACTTCTTAGTGGACTTTTCAAAAAATATGGCCGAGGTTTTAGGTGCCCGGGTAATGGGTGGTGGCTTTGGTGGATGTACCATCAATTTAGTTCATGAAGATGCAGCAGATTCATTTATTAAATTGGTATCTGAAGCGTATGAAAAGGAATTTAATATTAAACTGACTTCTTTTGAAGGGCATCCCAGTGCCGGAACTACCCTCCTATAACTTGGGGCTGAAATAGTGACACTTTTTTTTGTACTTTAAAAGTGCAATAAAACACTACTATGAAAGCACCTAAACACAACCGTCGGGAATTTGTAAAAAAAAGTAGCTTGGGCCTTATGGGATTAACCCTCATACCCTCGCTGGTAGGGAAAGTAGCCGCAAGTGACCGTCTTCGTGTGGCCCATATTGGGGTTGGTGGCATGGGAAATAACCATATGAAATGGTTCGCAGGTTTAGATGATGTAAAGGTGGTTGCCCTTTGCGATGTAGATGAATTGCATTTAGCCGAGAGCTTAAAAACTTTGGAAAACCTTCAACCGGGATCTAAAGTGAGCGGGTATAAGGATTTTCGCAGAATTTTAGACCGC
>CAZHWD010000181.1:0-2237 GCA_964536335.1 uncultured Eudoraea sp.
TCATCTGTACGATAGTTAAATGGGAAATAGGTGCATTCACATCCAACCCGCAGCGTTTCCCCTGCTGCCGGTTGCAAGAATCCGCCTGCAGTCAAAACCAGGATTGTCGTCGCTAGCATAAAAAGCTTTTTCATTTTCATACCCTCCTTTACCTTGTGTTAGTGCCCGTGTTAGCCTAATTGAGCGATGCTCAATTAGGAGGTACTGGGTATTGGGTACTCGGTATTGGTGTTTAGCAAAAATCAGCGTAAATTTTAGACGTATTCGTATAGTCAAATATAAAAAACGGAAAAAAATTGCTTCTGCCAGTACCTAATACTTAAATGTTAAACGGAAATAATACTACCATGTCGTCAACACCTGAAAAATATGATGATTTTTGAGAGAGCACCCCTTAAGAACCTGCTGTATCTCATTTTTTAGACGTTGTACTCCATTAATCTGTGTCATAAGCTGGTTTAGAGACGAAAGTTCTTTTCTTTTAAGCATTTCTTGCACAAGCGTCTGCTTATCCGCCAATGATTTCATTTGTTCCGGCATCCCTGGTGGCCCTGAATTCAAAAGAATGTAAGCACAATACACCCAGTGGACATGTGAAATAACAGAGTCAAACCACTTTGCCGAAACGTCTTCAAATCCGAGAAACATTTTTACTTCCTTATGAAAAATCTCTATTCTCCAACGAAGCCGGTAGCCAATAATAATCTGCCTGGCGGTTGCCTTCATATCATTGCAGGCCAAGTATTTTCTGCGTCCTTTGGACTTTTTGCTAAATTCCGAACAAATCAGTTGAGCTTTTCCGAAATTACGAAGGTAGCCTATGACTTGTCTTATGCGGAACTCCATCCGCTTCTTTTTGCCACTATTCTTTGGTACACGAATAGGTTGCCACTTAACCCTGCGATTTCTTCTGAAGCCTACTGCTATTGATTTCCAGCCTTCCGACTTTTTTGTTTTGTTATATACGCTTTCAGTCTTAACACTTCTGGAGGACTTCAGCGCGATGATGAAACTCCATTTTTTTCCGGCCACAGTTTTTTCAATCCTATGATCATCGTAACCGCTGTCGGCCAAGAAAACCACCTTTTGCGGTGCATGAGCTCCAATGTATTGTTCAAGCTGTAATTGAACCAGGTATTCAATCACTCTTTCATTCTCTGTTTGGTACTGGATACCGTATGTTCGGCAATACTTCGTTGTGTAAAAGGCAATAGGCGGTAGCGGAATCACTTTATCATTTATCAATAAAACGATATTGGTCCATTGATGTCCGATAACATAACCTTTACCATGATTAAACTTTTTAGCATTTTCAGTGTGCAGGCTTGATCGGCCCAGGAAAGTGGCATCAACAATAATTGCAATATTCCATGGCAAGCTGTTTTGGCCAAGAGCATGCATAGTTTTTGAAAATTGTCGAGCCTGTTTTTTTGACAACTCGCTTAATGCAAAAATAGCAAGATCTGAGTGATTCTTTAAAAGGTTGTTAAACCTTGCTTTAGATGTATTTGCAAATTTGGCTGCTGCCGCTAAAGTATGCTTCCTTCTGGAAGTCATAATAAAGATGATATAAATGATTGCAACAGGAGTAAGACGTTCCAGCGAGATTAATTTTCGTATGATCCAATTTGCAAATTTAGTATAATTCATAGGCCCCCCGTGAGAGAAGTTGTTATCCGCACGGGGGTAATTTTAGCCTATCAAGGTAAAGGTAATTTGTCCAGTAGAATTATAAGTTACTGAAATTGCATATAATAATAGGTTTGACATTTTTTTATGTTAATGCTAATAAACCAATTAGCCTCTCTGTTAAAATACAACTTCGCTGTAACCAACCAGCGTTGCAAAAAATAGCGCGGATGCGCTGCAGAGAGGCGCCTTTTTATCCGCACTTGGAATTCAGGCTTTTACATTAAATGATCCTCATAAACACTTACCCATCAAAGATTTATAAAACTTTAGGTTAATTCCATTTAACATTTAAGTAATATATTTGGTTAGTTTAATCACTGATCAATATTTGACACCTTGTTTCACTTTTGACTGTCAAAAGATGACAGATTATTCTGGCCGTATCAAAATCAAAAGAAAAAAAAATTAAACAAAAAAATCCTTCAAGGTTACCTCATTGTTAACCATTTCCGTCGAATATGAATTTGTTTTAACTCCTTCTACTGTCACCATCACCAAAAAAATGCTTTTATTGGTTGTTGTTTTTTCGCGGAAAACACCAATTT
>CAZHWD010000182.1:0-1508 GCA_964536335.1 uncultured Eudoraea sp.
ATAAAAAATTTCTGGATGGATATTCGGGATTTTATTAAGACTGATGACAACTATAGAGATGGCAGGGTAAACTGGGAAAAAACACAACAGTTAATTTCAGAGGGTGTAGAAAAGAATAAATTATACATTACACAGGGATTTTTGGCAAGTAACGATAATAATTTTACCACAACACTTGGCAGAGAAGGTTCTGATTATACTGCAGCTATTCTCGCCTACTGTCTCAATGCCAATTCTGTTACCATATGGAAAGATGTTCCGGGAGTTCTTAATGCAGATCCGAGGTATTTTGAAGAGACAAGTCTTTTAAACAAAATATCTTATCGCGAGGCTATAGAACTAGCTTTTTATGGGGCTTCTGTAATCCACCCTAAGACTTTACAGCCACTGCAGAGAAAGGAAATACCGCTGCATGTAAAATCGTTTATTAATCCCAGGGATGCCGGCACTACAGTTGGCAAAGGTATAAAGATTGAACCCGAGATTCCTTGTTTTATTGTTAAGAAGAACCAGGTGTTGATGAAACTCTCCTCCCTGGATTTTTCATTTATTGTTGAGGATAGTATAGGTGACCTCTTTAAATTGCTTCATGATTATAGAATGAAGGTGGACCTTATTCAAAATTCCGCAATTAGTTTTTCCGTTTGTGTAGATAATAAGTTTAACCGGCTTAATGATTTATTGGATCAACTGTCCGGTAAGTTTAAGGTGGTCTGCCATGAAGACGTTTCTTTGTATACCATCCGACATTTTAATAAAGATGCTATAAAATCTTTACAGAATGGGCGAGATGTTCTAATAGAACAGCGCGGAAAGGAAACCTTGCAAATCGTGGTAAAGCAATAAACTAAAAGCAGACTTTTACAATGTTAAAAAAAGGGGCTCTCCTCTTGATTTTCCTATATTTACTTATATATAGTTACATAGTCTATGGGTTTAGTCACCGTAAAAGAAGTAGCCAAGGCAATTAATCTCCAGCGATATGGTTTTTTGGGAACGTTCATGGGATGGATCCTGGTAAGGTTAACCAAATTGTCAGACATCAATAAGTTTTATGACCAGCATAAGGAAATGGAAGGCCCTAAATTTCTGGAAGCCATCCTTGAGCACTATGAAATAGACTTTGAAATTCCGGAAGGTGATTTTAAGAGACTTCCTAAGGATGGAGCCTATATTACTATTAGCAATCATCCCCTGGGAGGTATTGATGGAGTTTTACTTCTGAAGTTGATGTTGAAACAGAGACCGGATTTCAAGATTATTGCTAATTTTTTACTTCACCGGATCGAACCAATGGCGCCCTATATAATGCCTGTGAATCCTTTTGAAAACCACAAAGATGTCAAAAGTAGTATTGCAGGTTTTAAAAACGCTTTGAGCCATTTAAGGGATGGACATCCCCTGGGTATTTTCCCGGCAGGAGAAGTATCTACCTATAAAGATGGGAAACTAATAGTTGACAAGCCCTGGGAGGAATCTGCTTTAAAACTTATTCGAAAAGCCGAGGT
>CAZHWD010000183.1:0-5698 GCA_964536335.1 uncultured Eudoraea sp.
TTATTTAATTTAGCAAATGCTATTTTTTGTTTTTCCGCCTTTAGTCTTTCGGCCATTTGTTTTTTTCGAACTCCCATAGCTTACTTACTTTTTACCTTTATTTTTTGCCCCTGCATGACCTCGGAAAGATCTTGTTGGAGAAAATTCGCCTAATTTATGTCCTACCATATTCTCGGTAACATAAACGGGAACAAATTGTCTTCCGTTGTGAACTGCAATGGTCTGACCTACGAAGTCTGGACTAATTGTCGATGCTCTGGACCAGGTCTTTATTACAGACTTCTTACCGGAATCTATATTAAGCTGGACTTTTTTATCCAAGCTATGATGTATGTATGGTCCTTTTTTTAGTGAACGTGCCATTTCTTTCTACTTTTTATTTCTTTCTACGTTCTAATATATACCTGTTTGTATCCTTGGTCTTGGACCTAGTCCTGAATCCTTTAGCAGGAATTCCGTTTTTGGATCTTGGATGTCCACCTGAGGCTCTACCTTCACCACCACCCATTGGATGATCTACAGGGTTCATTGCCACCGGTCTAGTTCTTGGTCTCCTACCCAGCCATCTGCTTCTTCCCGCTTTTCCGGAAACAATCAATTGCTGGTCTGAATTTGAGACTGCACCAATAGTTCCTAAGCAATTTGAAAGTACCAATCTTGTTTCACCCGAAGGCAATTTTACGGTGGCATACTTTCCTTCTCTTGCCATAAGTTGAGCAAAAGTTCCAGCGCTTCTTGCCATTATAGCACCCTGACCGGGACGTAATTCAATACAGGAAATAATAGTTCCCAAAGGAATTTTGCTTAAGGGAAGAGCATTACCTATTTCAGGTGCTGCATTATCTCCGGAGGATATTCTCTGTCCTATCTGCAAACCGTTTGGAGCAATAATATATCGCTTTTCACCATCTTTGTATTCCACTAAAGCGATAAAAGCCGTTCTATTTGGATCATACTGGATAGACTTTACTTCTGCAGCAACGTCCTGCTTATCCCGTTTGAAATCAATAATTCGATACCTCCTTTTATGCCCGCCACCTCTATGGCGTATGGTCATCTTTCCCTGACTGTTTCTACCTCCAGACCTTTTTATCGGAGCAAGCAAGCTTTTCTCCGGCTTATCAGCAGTAATGGCGTCAAACCCGTTTACTACTTTAAAACGCTGTCCTGGAGTGATCGGTTTTAATTTTCTAACTGACATTTGTTGTCTTTATAGATTACTGTAAAAATCGATTACTTCCCCTTCTTCCACATCAACAATGGCTTTCTTAAATGCATTAGATTTCCCGTGCTGAACCCCGGTTTTTGTAAATCGGGTTTTGCGGGAAGGTCCATAATTCATTGTTCGAACTTTTTTCACTGAAACGCCATAAGCCGCTTCAACGGCATCCTTGATCTGTAGTTTATTGGCCTTAGGATCCACAACAAAACCGTAGCGATTATACAACTCGCTATCCGCTGTCATTTTTTCCGTTATAATTGGCTTTATCAACACATTCATGTCTAACCTATTTATTTAAGTTCGCTTCAATTCCTTCTAAAGAACCTTCCAGAAGAACAATTTGATTTGCATTAAGAATTTTGTAAGTGCTTAATTCTGAATTAGTTACAACTTCGTAACCTTTTAAATTACGCGACGACAAATATACGTTATTATTTGAATCACCCAACACAAACAAAGACTTTTTGTTTTCCAATCCTAAGGATTTCAAAACTTGAAGGAAATCTTTGGTCTTTGGAGCATCAAAATTGAAGTCTTCTACAACCATAATCGCTTTATCATGACTCTTAAGACTTAGAGCGGATTTTCTCGCCAACCTCTTAACATTCTTATTAAGTTTTTGGGTATAATCTTTTGGTCTAGGTCCAAAAACCCTTCCTCCACCACGAAATATTGGGGATTTAATACTTCCTGCTCGCGCGGTACCAGTTCCCTTTTGTTTCTTAATCTTCCTGGTGCTTCCAACTATATCAGCTCGTTCTTTAGTGCTATGTGTACCTTGCCTTTGATGAGCCATGTACTGCTTAACATCCAAATAAATTGCATGGTTGTTGGGTTCTATTTTGTAAACTGCGTCCGATAGGTCTACCTTTCGCCCAGTTTCTTTACCTTTTACATCTAAAACTGCTACCTTCATTACTTCTCTATGGTTAAGTAAGCATTTTTATGACCGGGTACACAACCTTTTAAAACCAAAAGATTCTTCTCCGGAACAACTTTTAAAACTATGAGGTTTTGAACGGTAACTTTACCGCCTCCCATTCTTCCCCCCATCTTCATTCCTTTAAAAACTCTTGCAGGATATGAAGCAGCACCAATTGAACCAGGAGCCCTCAGCCTGTTATGCTGACCGTGAGTTGCTTGTCCAACCCCTGCAAAACCATGTCTCTTTACAACTCCTTGGAATCCTTTCCCTTTGGATGTGGCTGAGACATCAACAAATTCGCCTTCAACAAATACGTCGACACCTACGGTCTCACCTAATTTAAAATCTCCTTCAAAATCCCGGAATTCAACGACTTTCTTTTTGGTGGAAGAACCTGCTTTTTTAAAATGGCCCATTTCGGCCTTATTAGCATGCTTTTCTGCCTTGTCATCGAAACCAAGCTGAAGGGCATTGTACCCGTCTACCTCTTCGGTTCTGACTTGGGTAACCACGCAAGGTCCAGCCTCTATGACAGTGCAGGGAATATTTTTCCCATTATCGTCAAAAATGCTGGTCATGCCTACTTTTTTTCCTATTAACCCAGACATATTATTACTATTATTTATTAATTATTAATCATTCTTAAACTATTTTTTTTGCAAAAAAAACAGGATCAAAAACAATTCGATCCCGAATATATTTTTGTTGCCGTTTTTCCTTTGCGAAACGCTCCGGACATGTTATCCGTTTCAAACCGAAACGGAATAATCTATCACACTTTTATCTCTACCTCAACACCACTCGGAAGCTCCAGCTTCATAAGTGCGTCAATTGTTTTTGATGAGGAACTATAAATATCCAGAAGTCTTTTATAAGAACTCAACTGGAACTGCTCTCTCGATTTCTTGTTTACATGGGGCGAGCGCAAAACGGTAAATATCTTTTTATGCGTTGGCAAAGGAATTGGACCTGTAACAACAGCACCAGTCGATTTTACCGTTTTCACGATCTTCTCGGCAGATTTGTCTACCAGGTTATGATCGTACGATTTTAGTTTTATTCTAATTTTCTGACTCATAATACTAAAATTTAGGCGGTTACACCTGTTGCTGCTTTTATAACCTCTTCAGCCAAACCAGAAGGGGTTTCTGCATAATGTGAAAATTCCATTGTTGATGTTGCCCTACCAGAGGACAAGGTCCTAAGCGAAGTCACATAACCAAACATCTCTGAAAGAGGTACTTCTGCCTTTATAACCTTAGCACCCGCTCTATCATCCATATTAGTAACATGCCCCCTTCTGCGGTTAAGATCTCCAACAATATCACCCATATTCTCTTCGGGCGTAAGTGCCTCCAATTTCATAATGGGCTCCATAAGTACTGCTTTCGCTGCTTTTGCAGCTCCCTTATATCCGATTTTAGCAGCCAGTTCAAAAGATAGAGAGTCTGAATCCACAGGATGAAAAGAACCATCCTTAAGAGTGATTTTCATACTGTCCATTTCAAACCCGGCCAAAGGACCATTCTTCATGGCCTCTCTAAATCCTTTTTCTACTGAAGGAATATATTCTTTAGGTATATTACCACCTTTAATCACATTTACAAATTCTAATCCGGATATGCCATCCTCTCTTGGTTCCATTGTAAATACAATATCTGCAAATTTACCACGACCACCTGTTTGCTTTTTATAAGTTTCCCGGTGATTGGCGCTTTGAGTAATCGCTTCTTTATACTCAACCTGAGGTTTTCCTTGATTGACATCAACTTTAAACTCCCTTCTTAAGCGGTCTACAATAATATCAAGATGCAATTCGCCCATACCAGAAATAATGGTCTGGCCAGATGCTTCATCCGTTTTAACCACGAAAGTCGGATCTTCTTCAGCCAATTTAGCCAACGACATCCCTAATCTATCAACATCAGCCTTGGTTTTAGGCTCCACTGCAATCCCGATAACAGGATCTGGGAAATTCATGCTTTCCAGAATAATAGGATGCTTTTCATCTGAAAGTGTATCCCCGGTTTTAATATCTTTAAAACCTACAGCCGCACCAATATCACCAGCAGCAATAGAATCTACGGCGTTCTGCTTATTGGAATGCATCTGATATATTCTTGAAATCCTTTCCTTATTCCCTGAGCGATTATTAAGCACGTAAGATCCCGCATTTAACTTGCCCGAATATGCTCTGAAAAAAGCTAAACGGCCTACAAACGGATCTGTGGCAATTTTAAACGCTAAAGCCGCAAACGGCTCATTAACGTCTGGTTTTCTTAATACTTCTTTATCTGTTTTTGGATCTATCCCTATTATCCCTTCCTTATCCATAGGAGAAGGCAGGTAACGACAAACAGCATCCAATAAAAATTGCACTCCTTTATTTTTAAAGGAAGAGCCACAAATCATTGGAATAATACTCATATCCATAACTGCTGCTCTTAAAGCCGCATGTACTTCATCTTCGGTAATAGAATCTTCATCCTCAAAGAATTTCTCCATCAAACCTTCATCGTATTCCGCTACAGCTTCAATTAAAGCAGCACGATATTCGTGAACTTCCTCCTTCATTTCTTCAGGAATATCAATGATATCAAAAGTAGAACCCATATCTTCTTCATGCCATACAATAGCACGGTTCTTAACAAGGTCAACAATACCTTTAAAATCTGCTTCTTCCCCTATAGGCAATACAATTGGAACTGCATTGGATTTCAACATATCCTTAACCTGGTTACTAACCATTAAAAAGTTAGAACCTTGTCTGTCCATCTTGTTAACAAAGCCTATTCGCGGAACTTTGTAATTGTCTGCCAATCTCCAGTTAGTTTCAGATTGAGGTTCAACACCATCAACTGCGCTAAATAGAAAAACCAAACCATCTAATACCCTAAGTGACCGATTCACCTCAACGGTAAAATCTACGTGTCCGGGGGTATCTATAATATTAAAATGGTAAGGTTTAGATTCAGGAAGAATTTGTCCGTTCTTGGTTGGAAAATCCCAGGTACATGTTGTAGCCGCAGAGGTAATAGTTATACCGCGTTCCTGCTCCTGCGCCATCCAGTCCATAGTTGCGGCACCATCATGTACTTCACCTATTTTATGACTAACGCCCGTATAATACAAAATACGCTCAGTAGTGGTGGTCTTACCTGCATCAATATGTGCGGCAATACCAATATTTCTTGTGAATTTAAGATCTCTAGCCATCTTGATTAAAATCTAAAGTGTGAGAACGCTTTGTTTGCCTCAGCCATTCTTAATGTATCTTCTTTTTTCTTATACGCTGCTCCCTCTTCTTTAGATGCTGCAATTATTTCAGCTGCTAATTTTTGAGACATCGTTTTTTCATTTCTCTTACGAGCAAAACCAATTAACCATTTCATAGCTAATGATTCTTTTCTACCTTCACGAACAGGTGTAGGTATTTGATAAGTAGCACCACCAACTCTTCTACTTCTTACTTCTACAGAAGGTGTGATATTAACTAATCCTTTTTTCCAAGTTTCTAAACCTGTAGTATCTTCTACTTTTCCGTCAATAAC
>CAZHWD010000184.1:0-28558 GCA_964536335.1 uncultured Eudoraea sp.
CTTAACACCATTGCCCAATTAGTATCTATATTATTCTTAACCCTATACGTAACTATTAATTTCAGTGCGGCATTGGAGAGTCTTGTAGCAGATCCCTCGTACAGGCCCAGAATCAAAGTTCCCTGGTATGTTTCTATCTTAGGTGCCGTTGGTGCTGTTGGAGTTATGTTTTTGATCAACCCCTGGGCGTGCTTGTTCGCTCTGGTTATTGTGGCAGGCCTTTATATTTGGCTTCGCTCCAAATCGCTGGAACAGCAGTGGGGGGATGTGTCTGTAGGGTTCTGGATAAAGGTCGCTAGATATGCATTGCTTCAGCTTAAAAACCGTAGTATTTATAGACGCAATTGGAGACCATTAATGTTGATTTTTGTCAAAAACGTTGAAAAACAGCTTAGCCTCATCAAACTTGGCGAGTTGCTGGGGCAGCATCACGGGATACTTACTTTGGCCCATTTAATAAGTTCAGATGGAACCATTGTAGATGCCAAAAGGAGGACCATTGAAACGGAAATGAGAATGAAAATAGCACATCACGGATTCCAGGCATTTATTGAAGTTCACTCAGTGGCCGATTTCCATGATGGCTTTGTTGAAATTTCTAAGGGACATGGACTAGCGGGATTACGGACAAATACCATAATGTTTGACTGGTCCCATGACAAGGAAGGACAGATTAAAGAACTAAAAGCAATTAAGGCACTTCGTAAAAAGGATAAGAACGTTATTTTATTAAATTGTAAAACTGGTCTGACACAAAGGGGTAAAATGATCGATATTTGGTGGCGCGGACAACGAAATAATGGAGATCTTATGTTGATGTGCGCTTACCTGTTAAAATTAAACCGGCATTGGGAGAATGCTCAGATACGTATTTTATCTGTCATAAAAAATGAAGAGCATAAAATTGGATTACGCAATGGCATCAGGAAATTACTCCCAAAAGCGAGGATTAATGCCTCAGTCCATGTATTTGTGTACGATGGCATTTTCAAAGATATCCTATATGAAAATAGCCGGGAATCAGATATCGTGTTCATGGGTTTACCGGAAGTTAAAGAAGGTGATGAATTCCAGATTGCAAAGAATTTGGATGTGCTGTGCAATGGCTTAAAGACTACGGTCTTTGTGCAGAACAATAGTATGTCACATTCGCTACCAATTCTTTTAAAAGTTCATGAATAGGGTATAGACCAGAATTCCAAAAATTTGTTTAGCCTTTTATAAAACCGTCCTAGCCTTGCTCTTTTTTTTCTAGATTCCTGGCCTCCTTTTGCAACAACCTGAGACTCTTCCCAAATGCGTCCCATTTGTGGTCTCTTTTATTTGTCCTAAGAATTCAGGTTTTAGGGGACCGAGATTTTATCCGTTACCCTTATTGTTTGACCAAAATCACTTAACATACAGACCACCACAATAGATAGAACCACA
The DNA here is from genome assembly GCA_964536335.1 of uncultured Eudoraea sp. Lineage (GTDB taxonomy): Bacteria > Bacteroidota > Bacteroidia > Flavobacteriales > Flavobacteriaceae > Eudoraea. The sequence continues at coordinate 1,429 of CAZHWD010000184.1, forward strand.
GATGTAGCACTCGTCGGAGTCGAATACTATGAAAGACAATGTTACGGAGAACAGCTTCACCGGCACGAGCGAGACGCCCGCACTAGCGGGAGCGAGGGTCATGCTCATTTTGGCCATGTGGCCAGGCATTTTATTCAGTTACTACACTGTCTGTTTTAATAGCAACCTGTTCTATTGATTTTGGCTTTATAGTTAGTTCTGCACTCATTGCCGGATTGCCATCAAGAAGTATGACAATGATATACTTACCGGGACCAAGTTCTCCACTGAAAATACCTTGCCCGTCATAATCGTAGCGTTGCAGCCAAACTCCTTTTCCTGACACTTCTTCCATTTCGAAATCAATTACAACTTGTCCGTCCCGATACCAACGCCAGCCGAAAGATGATAAGGTAGCCGCATCATTAACCTGTAAATAGGCGTAGTAAGCCCCTTCTTGTGGATTTTGAACATTGACCTTCATACCGGGCGGTGTCATATTTGTACGGAAGACTGCATATAAATCGGTAATATTCTGCGAAAAGATCGTACCGGGGTCAATTGCTTGCCCGTTTGCCTCGATTTTTGTGGCAAAAATTAAGCCTCGTGGTGGGAGTTTTTTTGCAATTGAAGCATCGGCGAGCCATTCCTGATATGCCCAGTATACTATAGTTGCACTAAAAATTAAAATAATGGATATCCATAGAAATTGTATTTTTTTGTTCGAGAATACAGTAGAAGTAGTGCTAATCTTTCCTTTCCCTTTCATGTCTATCGATAAGGGAACGGTTAATTCATCATTTGATATCGCATACAGGGTAATGTCTCTTTCAATATTTCTAAAGGCAAAATCACCAATTTTAACTGTTTTAATTTCGGGATGATTTTTAATTTGAAAATAAATATCAGAACTAATCAAAACGGAATTAGCCACACCCATAGATTCAATACGAGAGGCAATATTTACACCATCCCCAAATACATCATGGCCTTTACGTACTATTTCTCCAATATGTATACCAATTCGAAGCGGCACATATGGTTCTTCTCTCAAATTATGTTGTATGCTGATAGCACATTTTATTGCACTTAAAGCACTTGGAAATAACATGAGACACCCATCACCATAAGCCTTAACTATTTCTCCATCATATTTTTTTGACTGAATTTTTAAAACTTCTTCAAAGCGCTTAAGTTTTGATAAGGCGAGTTGCTCATCTCCTTGCATCATAGAGGAATATCCAACAATATCTGCAAATATGATTATTGAAATGAGTCTATCAAGATTATCCATAACCTACCAGGTATGATCCATTATACTTATTTAAGGTAATCAAATGGATTGAGCTAGTCAAATTTGATCTAATAACTCCAAACAAATGATAGGATTTTTTAATATTAAAACCTATTCAGCTATAGTGCTGAAGCCATCCAGGACCGGAGTTTAGACCGAGAGGGGTGGTTGAGCAAAGAGCAAGCACCAAAATACAAATCCCAAATCCCAAATGAGTAGATTGCTACTATCAGTATTGGAATTTGGAACTTGTTGTTTGGAATTTAACAAAAAAGGGGTGGTTGGGATAACTCAAACCCAGGAGACCTGCCCGTGGTAGGCTGGCCATACACAGCGCATTGACAGCCAATTACGAACCGAAAATAATTTGATAACAATATCGGCATTAAAGTAATTATTCTCTATATTAGATAAGAGAGATAGTATAAGCAAACGGAAAAAATCAGATGTTCCCCGGCTGTAAAGCATGTTATGATTTTCCTGATGATGACTAATTTGTTAAATAAATGGGTCGGAAGATAAATATATTTGTGATCTACACCTTGGAGGATAAAGATATAATGCTTCATCTTTTGCCTCATTTGGACCCATTGAACGAATCTTTCGATTTATCTATTTGGCACGATGATCCAATTATTCCAGGGCAGCCTTGGAAAACTTATATTGAATCACGCATACATCATACCGATATATTTCTTCTCTTGGTTAGTGATGATTTCATGAATTCTCAATTTATCCAGCAGATTGAATTTAAAGCTGTCATTGACAGGCATAAAGAAAACAAGTCTGTTGTTATCCCTGTAATTATTGATAATTGTCAATGGGATATTGATCTTAAATTTATAGACTACGACTTTAATTTACGTGAATTACAGATATTGCCAGAGGAGGGAAAGCCTATAGGGGATTGGGATTCACCTGAGCTAGTATATAACATCGTTGCGGCAGGTATAAGAGCGATAATTAAGCCATTTGTAGATAATTTGAATCAGGAGGAATCCAAAAAAGAAATAGAAAAGAAGGCAGCGAATGACATAGGTGAAAAGCCGGTAGAGATCAGTTTTACAGAAGAAGGAGAAACCGATAGAATAACCGAGGAACGGAAAAGTTCTAAGGAAGAAATTGAAGCTGTGGAGGAGAACAGACTATGGGAGGAAGCCGAAGCCAAAAGAAGGGCTGAGGTGGCAAAGAGAATTATGGAAGAAGCAGAAGTATCGGCCAAAAGAAGAGCCGAGGAGGATAGATTATGGGAAGAAGCTTTGGCCAAAAGAAGAGCCGAGAAGGAGCAGAGGATTAGGGAAGATGCAGAAGCATCGGCTAGTAGAAAAGAAGAGGAGAAGAAAAGAGGTAAGGAAGAGGAAGAAACCAGGAGAAAAGCCGAGGAAAAGAACAAATTTGAAGAAACAGAAGCAGCGGCAACTATTCTAAGAGCCGAACAGGAGAAAATACGTGAAGAAGAAATGGAGGTTAAAGGTTATGCCGAAGAAGAAAATCGGATAAAACTTGCAGCTGAAGCGAACGGGAAAGTTGAAAAAACGCAACAAGGGAAAGACACCAACATAAAAAAAAGAGTGCTTACGGCATCCCTGGTAGCAGTACTTGTTGTTGTTGTGGGAATATGGGCTTTCTCAGTATTAAATACAGGCTCCGAAAAACCCTTACCCGCTTTGCCGAAAATTAAAGCAGCAGATATTAAGGATTCAGTTGCTTTGGAAAAAACTGGTATTGACTCCTTGAATAAGGCAGTGACTCTTGCAAAACTAGATGTTGGTGACATCTACGAAGGAGGAATTATTTTTGCAATTAATCATTCTAACAATACTGGTAAAATCGCACATCTTGAAGACGCCGGTCCAATGCCATGGAAAAATGCTGCTAAAATTCAAGAGCAATTAGGTAAAGGATGGAGATTGCCAACTTTCGATGAATTAAGAATAATGTACCAGGTTATAGGACAGGGCGCAACCAATAGCGGTGAATTTACTGATGAACTGTATTGGAGTGCCACTGCTTATGATGAATACCAGGCGCGACTCTTAAGATTTCAAGATGGCAATACATCATATCATTACAATAAAAATGGAGAACACCGGAAATTTAAAGTTAGGGCAATTCGCGATTTTAGACGATAACCAGCAGAATTATCATCAAATTATTGTTATATATATTCACCACATTATAAAGCATTACCGAAGTGGTGGTGGATAGGCTGGTAACAAGCACCAAATCCCAAATAACAAATCGCATTACCCAAATAATTACAAGAAGCATTTTTCTCTTTTGGAATTTGGAACTTGTAATTTGGAACTTGTATTTTGGAATTTAATTAAAAAATAGTGGTTGATCTTTTTTAATTAAGGATAGAGTAGGAGATAGGCAGCTATTAATTATACATGTTGTTAGCCTTAGCTATTTTTGCTTTATTTCCTGTTGAATTAGTTTCTTTAAGTTACCAATATCTTCCACCATATCTTTTGAAGCTTAAGGCTTTGTATCTCTAAAAAATTTTTGAGCAAAAATGTGGCGTACAATGTCAAAATAATTTCTCTAGCGTTAGACTAAATATCAAGGTCTTGCTGTAATTTAGGTTGATTTTCAATTAATAAGTAAATGGGTCCCCACTCTAATGAATGGGCCCTAGATTGAACTTCTTGGTAGTTAACTTCATTTCCTCTTCATAAAATTGACTAAGACTAAAACCCCTTTACGAATTTATTTTAAACTAGTTATTTACCTTGTATTAGTTCAATGAAATCAGGCTCCTTTTTTAAGCTATATAAATCTGGGTCATGTTTAATATATTCATAATTTCCAAACCCATTATCTATTGCTTTCTTGAGATTTTCAATTGATGCTGTTTTATCACCTATTAATGCATAAAAACATGCAGCATTATAAATAATAATCAGGTCATTTGGGTTTATCTCAATCCCTTTACGCATTTCTATTTTAGCTTCTTTTCTTCGACCCAATCTTTCTAAGGTGAAAGCATAAAATTGGTGCGCACGGGCGTCCTCAGGGTTATGCAACAAATAGTCGGGGTAAAATAATGCCGCGCGTTGAATAGTATCCTGAAGATTTTCTTTGTCTTCTAATTTTTCATAGCACATCTGCAAATCACCATAAGCCGAATGGAAATCACCATTAATTTCTAACACTTTATTAAAATCAATGATTGCTTCAGAATCTCTGTCTTTCATTCTATAGAGTCGACCTCTAATCCAATAGGCAAAAAAATTGTCAGGGTCAAATGAAATTGCCTTTTGAACAGCTATTAATGCTTCGTCGAGTGAATTTTTATTGTAATAAACCAAACCAAGAGCGCTATAGGCTTCAGACGATCCAGGATCATAGATGAGTGCTTTTAATGCTGTTTCCTCGGCCTTTTCAAGCCATATGAGTTTTTTATCATGAGTTTCATATAACAAGGCATAGGCCTCACTCATACCGGCATATGCAGCAGCATATTTTGAGTCAATATCAACAGCCTTTTGAAAAAGATCTATAGACAAGAGTATATAGCTCTCTGTATATCGAAACAAAAACTCGCGAGCTCTTAAGTTAGCATCAAATGCGTCGCTATTCGTCGTTGCTCTTTTACTAAGTGCCACTTTTTCTTTAGGACTCAACCTTAGTTGCAATGACTTTACGATCTGCTTAGATACCTTTTCCTGAATTTCAAATACATCTGCCATTTTTCCACGGTAGATCTCAGCCCAAAGTTCAGAGTCCTTTTCCACATCAATTAACTCTGTTGATATTCTTAAATCAGTATTATGTTTGCGGACTGTACCTTGCAAAAGGTATCTTGCTTTTAATTCGCGCCCCAATGAGCCAATTTCCAAATTTGAATTTTTATAGCGCATGGAAGTGCTTCGAGAAGCAATCTCAAGCTCTTTGATTCCGGACAAACGAATAATGATTTCTTCTGTCAGTCCATCACTAAAATAATCACTGCCATTTTCCGAACTGATGTTGCGAAAAGGTAACACTGCCAGTTTTTTATTGTTTTTGTTGAGCTCATGGTTTGATTTTGGTGATACCGATGTCACCTCTTCAACATTTTTAGTTTTCTTGATTCCTTTTAGGGACAATTCATATACCCAAGCAAAAATTAAATTGAGCGGAAAGCCTATGATCAAGACAAAAATCAAGGTTTTCATGATATATTGTGGTGCATCAAAATTTGAAAGAACAAGATCTGCCACCTGAGCTACTAACCATGCTACTATTAAATAGGCTATTGTCGATTTAATTACATTACGCCTTTTGAGTTCCGTTATGAATTTTTTTATATTCATGTATCACTCTAAGATAGTCATTTATACCGTAGATAATAGGAGGTGAAATAAATTGCATTAAATGCAATATTTTTAGTGTTCACATTGTAGAGAGTCACAGAAGTAGTGGTGGTTGGGGTAGTTAAAGCACCAAATTCCAAGTACCAAATCCCAAATCCCAAAAGAGAAGATTGCACATTTTAGTATTGGAATTTGGAGCCTGCCTGACGGTTTACCCGCCTTAGGAGGGTAGGCAGGTTTGTATTTTGGAATTTAAATAAAAAAATAGTGATTGGTATTTCTTAATATAAGGTGGAGGCAATAGGTAGCAATGAATTATAGCCGTTGTTTATTGAATTTTCGCCCTATTTAGTATTAGTTTTGTTGTTTGCAGGCCCGAGCGTGACGCTCGCACTAGCAGCTGGGATTATAAAGCACTTAAAGGAAATCTGCTATATTCTTCTGCTCAATAGCAGGGAAATAATTCGTGAATAGGACGTGCGGAACAATTCAAATCAAAAAAAATACTACAACTTCGGCTTTAGAATATACAGATCCCCTTCATCTGTATCCTTTGAATAAATAATTTGCTTGCTGTCTTGTGTCCAACCACCATTGTGAGGATGCCATTTTCCTTTACCGTTAAGATATACGGTTGGCTCTTCAAGAGGCCAAACAAGTTTTTCAAATATCACATCATAGTCAATTGGAAGAATGTTCAGAGTCTGACCAAAATGACTCAGCGAGGCGCAATAGCTAATTAACTTATTACTTGGCGAAACACAAATTTCAGTGACTGTATTATCGACCAATAAGATCTCTTTCCCTGAAGAAATAGACCTTATATACATGGGCGAGGCAACAGATTCGTTAGTTTCTTTTTTGCTGTAGACAATATGATCATTATCCTTGTACCAATCGAAGCTTATAATCCCGTGAATTTCGGTACTAATAGGATTCTTACCATCCGCTTGAACAATCCGAAGTGTAGGACCTTCAGCGTGTTTTACAACATATCCCAACCGGCTTCCATCAGGTGAATAACGTGGGGCTGCGTTTGATGCGTTTTGTCCCAAAACGGGCATATCAACAGTATCTTTTGTTAACTGGCGTACATTTTTTCCGTCGATGTTCATTAGCAATAACTGAAAAACTCCACTTCGGTCAGAAACAAAAACTATTTCTTTACCATTCTTTGACCATTCGGGTACACGATCCCTTTTCGAATGATTAGTCAATTGGATCTCGGTATTTTGATTTATATCATAAAGCCAGATCTCTTCATTACCGGTGCGATTTGATTGGTAAACAATTTTAGTGCCGTTGGGAGATACCCTGGGATAAAAATCTTCTTTGGTGTGGGAGGTAAGTTGGGTATGCATATGAATCGGATCCATTACGCCTCCCATATAGATATTGATCTCGTGGTGAAAATTAGAATAAACAATTTCACCGCTCTTTGCATAGATTGGTGATGTATCCGATCCCTGCGCAAAAGTTATTTGATTAAATGTGGATGATTTTAAGTGATATTCCCATAAATTATTCGCGCCAGATCTACCGGAACGAAGTAATAAATATAAATTGTCAGGTGACCAAACAGGTTCATGATAATTAAATTCATCCTGGATGATTACTTTTTCCTTCCGAGTACGGATTGTATAGCTAACCACAATCATTTTCCCATCATTTTCCCTATTAAAAATGATTTTTTTTCCATCATTGGACCAACTGGCTGACAAATCTTTGCTACCTGGTAGAGGATTCGTTATAGTATGCTTGCTGCCTTCCTCTATATCCATTACACACAACTGAATTGTTTGATCTTCTTTTTGGCTGGAATAAACCAACAATTTGCCATCTGGTGACCACGGCATCTTACCCATGGAGAAGATCGCTGTTCCCAATTTGCTGGTTGGTATGTTGGTATTTACAATTTGTCTTTCTGTTCCACCAGTTGAAGGAACGGAATAGATCGTCATACCTTTTCCTCTGTCACACAGGTAAGCTATAAGGATCCCATCCGGAGACCACGAAGGTTTCCATTCGTCATATGGACTGTTTGTAAGGTTATGAACCGATCCTTCTCCTCTGGTGGTCTTTGTGTAGATATCTGAATTTCCTGCCAGACTGGATTGAAAGGCTAATTGTGACCCATCAGGAGACCACGAAGGATTGAGTTCGACTCCTTCGAAACTCGTCAATGGTTGAATTGTATATTCACTAAAAGAAGGTATCATATATAATATTACATAAGACAAAACTGCCAGCAGTACCAGTCCAAACCCAATAACAAATAGATTCCACGGTTTTTGCCTTACGCGTAATATTCTCTTCCAATATCCACTGCTTTTTAAATCTTCTTTCTTTATCCAAGGCAGATCGACAGAGTATATGCCAAATGGAAGATCGATGTTTTTGAGTTTTTTTTGCTCCATTTTAATAGTGTCATACTCAATCTTATTTTGGACCTGCCTCCAAACGTCTTCCGATATTGAAATACCTCCAGTAGGCGCCAGTGGTTCAATCCGTGCAGCAATATTTACTCCATCTCCAAATACATCATTATCCTTCTCAACCACATCTCCGAGATGTATACCAATGCGGATATTAATTTTCTTTTCATCCGTAACCAGTTCATTTCTTTTGTGGAACGCAGACTGGATCTTTATAGCACACTGCGTAGCTCCCAATGCACTGAAAAACTCAGATAAAAAAGAATCACCACCTGTCTTTATTTCTCGACCCTCAAATTCTTTAAAAATCGGACGTATAATGCTGTTATGCTCTTCGAGCAATTGCAAGGCCAACGACTCGTCTTTATGTATCATAGCACTATACCCGACAATATCGGTGAACATGATCGCGGCAAGGTGGCGAGTCTGTGACATATGAGAAATAATTTACCTTAGATAAATATACTATAAATCCTAACGAGGCACCTATAGGACAAATTTTTAAACAAGTATGACGCACAACGTGTAGGCTATGATTTCGTTGTGGAATCATCGGCAGGATTAATCCGCCTAGAAATCAGGCGTGTTAATACTTTACTTTGATTTGGCACAAAACCACAATGAATTATAGCTGTTGTTTATTGAATTTTCGCCCTATTCGGTATTAGTTTTGTTGTTTGCAGGCCCGAGCGTGACGCTCACACTAGCAGCTGGCTGTTTTACGAATTAAAGTTCAATTCATTAATCTTTGCTTATCTTTTTTCGAACCCATCCAATTGCCGAACTTGCTCCTATGGCCGCAAATGCCGCAAAACCGTTAAACAAAATATCAATGATGTCGAATACTCTATTCGGAAGGAATATCTGGATAAATTCATCTAGTGCTCCTATGGTAAAAGCAATTAGAAAAGCGACTAAACCAGCGTTAGGAATTTTTTTGCCTTGTATTGCTCTTTCAATAAGCGCTTCGTGAATGAAAATAGCCAATATACTGTATTCAAAAAGATGGGATCTTTCTGCAAACCCTAGTCTTGCATAAAGCATAATGTAGACTGCCGAAAGGCCCAGCCAAATCGTAATTTCAGCTTTTCCTGGTCGGGTTATCAAACCGTGTAATATGACAGTTGCTGCAATAGCTATCATAGTGTAAAAGAAGAGAGCCCCTTGTAGGTCTTGATCCATTTTTGGGACCAGACCCCCACCGAAAATGAGAGTCGAAATAATGGCAACCAACACAAGAAATGTATAAAACCAAAGTCGCTTTTCCCGAGATGATGTAAAAACATACATAGTTAGAATTTTTTGCTCTTTTCAGCTCTTAGCAAATTGAAAATTAATTGGATTTCCTAAATGCTCTTCTTCTAATAACATATAACATTTGGATACAGTTATTAACTATATATCTTTTATATAAACTAAGATAGTATAACAAATGTTATAAGTATAATACATTTAAAACGCAGGCCACCATATTGTAGAGAGCGACAGATGTTGATATTTGATAAGGCTTTTGAATGAAGTGATTATATGATCTATTAGATGAAATTGATTAATTTAAATACATCAAAGTCAATGATTTAGATAGGATTTTCTATTTTTACGACTCTAACATATCGTTTTGTTGATGGATAATGTAACTAAACCTATTTCAGATAAAAATAGTCTTAGAAAAAAATATTAAAAATTTCAATAAAATGGCTTAAAAGAATAAATAATTCATGAAGCTATAAAGGATGCTGTAATTACAAATAACAGGCTATCCCTATCCATTTCATTCAATAACTATTAAAGATTCCAATACCTTAAATAAAACAAATATGAAAGTAGCGGTAACCATAGTATTAATAATGATTTCATTTGTTTTTGAGCATCCTGCTTATTCACATGACGGACATACAGATCCTGTTCTTCAGGAACTAAATGACTATATCATGGCGATACAGCTAATGAGGATAAAAGATCCGGGTGCGGATGAAATATTTAAAACCTGGCAGGAACTTAGGAACGAATCCTGGGCGATACGCAAACTGACTGATGAGCAGAATTTGCTGATTAACACCGAAGAAGTTATGAAACAAATTGGTAAAACCAGGGCAAAACGGAAGCAGTTATTGGATGAATGCCGTGCCTACTTTGCTAAAATAATTCAGCGGAAACCTGCCATTCGTTTTCTTATTGACCAATCTATTACCAGTAATTGGAACTCTCCTTTTGCTGAAGTACAGGTTCAACACTTTAAAGTTTTGTTGATTGAAATAAAAAATCAAAGAAATTCAAAGGTGGATATTACAATGAAAAGCAATGCCAGTGATGAGATATTATTTTGGAATAAACAATTTTCATTAGAAGCACTAAGCTCGCGATATACCTTTGTCGTATATGCTCCATTGCAGGAAGTCCAAATCACAAATAAACTCAAGATCAGTGATCAACTCGGTAATAGTACAAGTGTTGCACTAGGCGTTAAGGGTATTCCCATGCAAGAAGCCCCATTTGTACTACTTGCCGACAGTATCGCTACCCATGTTGTTGTACCTGGTCATAGTAGTACTCCGGTTAAAAAAGAACCCATTTTTTCTGAAGCTATTAAATTTTCCATTACTGATAAAGAAAGTGGAACTCAGATTGCCGCCAGGGTAGAAGTAAGCGATATGGACGGTAACAATTATTGGACTCCAATTAGCGGACCATCTTATGCTGTTAATAGAAATAGTGATTGGGGTTGGCGAACAACGCTTTGGGATTATCAACCCGGGCCCTATTTTTATATAAAAGGTAAAGCACAACTAGGTGTAAACCCCGTTGGGAAAAGGGCTAAGATTTATCATGGTTTTGAATATAGGCCATTGGAGGTGGAAGTACCTGAACAAGGAAGCGTTAATATCGCCCTGGAACGATGGATTAATATGCCCAAGCTTGGTTGGTACTCAGGTCAAACACACATACATACTACAGATATAGGTATTCCTGTTCAATTTAATAAATTCTGGCCTTTGATTTCCCAGGCAGAAGATCTCCATGTCTCATCAATTTTAACCCTAAAAGGAGAATGGGAAACACATGCCATTTACGCAAATGAATTTCCTATGGGGCAAAGGAAAGCGTTTAGTACCCCTGATCATATTATTACTTATGGTGAAGAGTTTCGCAGTAATCCTTATGGTCATCTTGCTTTTATTGGACTTAAATCTTTAATACAACCCATAAGTACAGGAGCTCTCGGTGAATTGGGTGGTCCGGATTACCCTCCTAATTCATACATTTTGGAGGAAGCGTTGGCTCAGGGGGCCGCCACTATTGCTGCCCATTTTGGTAATTTCACAGAAGGTGTTGATCAAATCCAGACAGGGTGGCCCTCTACAGGATTTGAAATGCCTATAGATATTGCCTTAGGAAAAATACAAATAGCCGAAATTGCGGGTAATGGAGGACAAATGAATGTCTGGTATGACATACTGAATTGTGGGTTTAAAATTCCTGCGACCGCGGGACCGGACTGGAACATAAAGGATACGCCACGCGTATATGTTAATCTGGGAAGTGAGGATTTTAACTTGGATAATTGGATAAAGGGCCTGCAAAATGGTAATAGTTTTATTACCACTGGTCCCATGTTATTTTTCAAAGTGAATGGTGAGCATGCAGGAAGTTCATTTAATGTTGGTAGCGGCACTGTTCAATTTCAGGTAGATGCGGAAGCGTTAACTCCCGATGGCAAAATACCAGTAGAAATAGTTTATAATGGTGAGGTAATTTATACGGCTACAGATCTGTCCACCCAAATTACCTTGAAGGATTCCGGATGGATTGCTGCACGATGTGAAGGGGCGCATTCTAATCCAATATATATCAATTTTGAAGGAAGACCAGCCGGGTATGCCGAACCTGCCGAAAAATTCATCAAGATAACAGAGCGTTTGGCTGAATGGGTGGAAACCAAAGCCCTTTTTTATGAAGAAAATCAAAAAAAAGCCGTTCTTGAAGTCATTGATCAGGGGAGAGATGTATATGAAAAAATCATTGAACAGGCTGGGGAATTGGGGAGGAGATATTAGTAGCCATATGAAGATAAAAATTGTACTCTTATTTCTTTTTTAGCATACAAGCAAAAAAAAGGAACGGCATGTTCCTGTTGAAAATAAAGTTGAAGATCTTTGGTTAGATGAAACAACAATGTATCTTCCTGTCACCGGAGAGTGGACCAATCGTGTAAAAATGGCCGATATAAATGAGGATAGTTTGCTGGATATTTTATTCACGAATGGTGGCAGCTATTCTGAACCACGCCCACAGGAATACAGCCGTATCTTCATAAACCAGGGATTGGGAAAAAAATTTCAGGAAATTACTTAGGATTTTATGGGTTTCCAAAATAGGTGTGTAATAATTCCTTGTATCGAACCTCCCCATGCAATAATTGTAAATCAGGATGTAGTTTTATCCATACCAGGTCCCTATAACCATTTTCAAGTGCTTTTTCCAAATAGTCGAGGGCCTCACTTTTTCGGTCCTGAACTGCCAGCAATTGAGTAAATTCAAAGTAAATCGTTGAATCCAGTTCCATCGCTCGTTTTCCAATTTCCCAACCAGCATCTTTTTCTCCTAACCGCGTAAGTACTATTCCATTATAAATATATGATTTTGGGTCATCCGAATTTTCATCCAGCCACTTTGTGGCGATTTTTTTATATTCAAGAAAATGTCTCCTGGCCGTTTTCCTTTTTCCTATTAAATTATAATTTATTCCCAGATCATAGTGCGCAGAGGATTCTTGAGAATTTTTCTCAAGGATTGCTTCTAAAACCTCAATGGCTCTATCATACATTCCCTGAAGCCGGTAGTCATGTGCTAATCGGTATTGATTCATCAAAAAGTTTGGATTAAGATCCCCGGCTTTGAGATATGCTGCCTCAGCCTTCTCAAAGTCATTCAGCCCGACATAGCTTGAGCCAAGATAAAAATGCCCCCAAGGATTATCTGGCACATATTTAATCATACGATTGGACCAGAACAATGCAGAATCCATTTGACCAAAAAATTCCAGATATAACCAGATTATTCCACTATTGGTAAGCATCATATTTGGATTAATCTGCAGAGTTTTTTTATATTCATCCAAAGCCATATCATATTGACCCTGTTTTTGAAAATACCAACCCAGATTATTGTGTGCCGCTGGATCATCGGGATATAATCCAATTCGTCTTTTTGTATATGTAATGCCTTTGTCCAAGTCATTTTCAACATTTACGGCATAAAAAGCAAGAATGCCAAATTTTTCCCTGTCGGTAAGATTATCAATGGATATTATAGCCTCATCCAGCCATTTACGCCCCTCGTTCCGATCAAATTTTTCAAAAAGTAAATTCCCCAGGGAAGCTTTCGCCGCCGTAAAATTACTATCAATACGGATAGCATTTTCATAATGAATCCTTGCTTTTTCAAAGTCCAGGCGGAGATGACTTTCAATACCAAGCGAATACTGTTTAAGTGCCTGCAAAGAAGAAGTAGTTACTTTCTTCAGGGGTTTGCTTTGGTTAGAAATCTTATTTCCAGATTCACCAAGGCTTCGTCTAATCTTCTTACTTAGCTGATCAAGTTTTTCAATAATATCATCCTCACTTTTGGCATAAAGGACCTCTGACTTTAGAATATTTGTTGTTTTGGCATCCAGGATTTTGGCAGTAAGAATATACTGCGTACCCACCTTGCTTATAGTTGGAACAATAAAAATTTCTACCCCTTCGCGAATGGCAATTTCCTTACCAGTTTCTTCATCAATATTTGTAATGTCCTCTTTTTCCATTCGCTTTAATGTCTCTATCATTCTCTGGCGGGTCAAAACATTTATATATCGTGATTGATTTATACTCAGCGTAAAGGCCGTATTCAAAGAATGGTCAAAAATTGTTTCATCTGTATGATTTTCAAAATCTGAGATCACAATCCAATCCCGTTCTGTAAAAGGAATAGTGGTGCCACCATATGTAATAAAAATAATGATAGCAATCACGACGGTAATGATAACCGGGGTAATTGTTCTAAGTAGTCGGGTAATTATTGGCTTCCGCTGATCTCGTACTAACTTCTCTGCCGGGCTTTCTCTAACCGGAGGTTCTTCACAACTGACGTTATACATCTTAACCGGCTCGTCAACATTCTTTAATGACTTCTCTTCTATAAATTGAGTTTTTATATCAGCCTTATTTTTCACATCCCGGTAAACGGATTCTGAAATAGTTATACAACCCTCGTTCGTAGATGCCTGTAAACGGGAGGCAATGTTCACTCCGTCGCCAAATACATCGGATTCTTCAAATACCACTTCCGCTTCATGGATGCCGATTCTCAACGGAATATTTTTTTCTCTACAAGCTATCTGAATTTCGATGGCACAACGCACTGCATCGGAGGCAAGATCAAAACTGATTAACATCCCATCTCCCATTTCCTTGATGAGGGTCCCATCATATAGTTTAAGGAATTGAGTATGTATTTCGCGGTTATTCTTGAGCACCTCAAACGCACGTTCCTCGTCTGATCCCATTAAGGTAGTATAACCTGCAATATCAGTAAACATGATTGCTGCTAGTCGATGCTGTTGCATGTGAAGATACCGTTATACCAACGAATCATTTGCATGACCGTTAGAATTATTATTCTTAATCAATTTAGGCGGAGTTTTTTTATAAGGCAATGATTTTTATCAGGTGTGGGCCTACATTCAGGTTACTGTGACTGAGCTATTTCTGATTCTTTCTTTCCGTCTTTGCTGATAAGCGGGGATTACCCCGACAATAGGGAATTAGGGAATAAATATCAGGTTTGCCTTATGATGAGAAATATGTGTCGGGATTAACTTAAAAAGTCTTGTTTTTTAACTCAGTTCTTTGTTATAAGACGTTTTACTTTACTTTATATACATTGTAATTCCTGGACCATTCAGCTGATTGGCCAGGTTTAATAAATATATTAACAAATAACTCCGGGCTAATCACATGTTTCGTCCCCCAAAGATTCACTTTGTTTGTTTGAAAACTTCCAGTTTCACTAATCCCAATTTTACTCTTAAGGTTTATTAATTCCCATTGTGCTTCAACATTTTCACTACCTGTGAGGTTACTAAAAAAAAATTGCTCTTTGGGCGAACTATTAAATTTAATATCATTTTGCCTGATATCAACTTTTTGTTCAGGATTAACAGTATCCGCAAATAGTTCAGGTTTTAATTGAAATGGAAATTTTAATATATAATTGTTCCCAATTAGTTCTTTATTAATTGCTGTAAAATTGTGAACGTATTCATCTGTAATAATATCTTTTTCACCTGTATTTTTTAAACAATATTTAATTGTAAAACTATTTTCTTGTAATTCAATCTCTTTTTCCAATAAATATGAATAGCCATTGACGGCTTTTGATTTGCAGCTAATTAAAAGCCTGGTTGATTCGGAAATAATATTAAATTCGGCTGGTTTAATCTCATAATTTTTACTAAACAGGTATTGCCTGTCATCTTTTTTTAATAATCCCACGCCTATTTTGTGAAACCAACCACCAATATCCGTCTCATCAAAGCCTAATGCTGTATCAATTCCGAATTCATTATAAAATCCTTTTCCAAAATGATGCTCATTTTGACAATCAGTACTTTCAATACTTGACAATAGAATATTTTGAAATTTCACTTCCACAATTTTACCGGTCCAGTCAAATCGTGAAAAGTTATAATTTTCAACAGGAAGGTCGACATGAATTTCCAGGTTTTTGTTTTTAAGAATATGTGACATATTAAGAAAAGAGGAATTGATTAATCCTGAAAGAATATTTTTATATGATTTTGCAGAAACATGTCTGGCAACAAGTGGATATAATTATTAACTATATATCCTTTAGGTGAACCAAGATAATGATTGAATATCTAATACTATTAGTTCAGATAACTTTTAATTCGTCTAATTGTAAATTAGACCACCACATTGTAAAGAACTACAGGCGTTGCCTTTGGTGGAGCTGGGGCCTTCCCGCAACCCTGATAAGTCTCACTATACTATAACCGGATACTGGTATGGCACTTGCAAGATGCTGTAGCCAGTAAGGGGGTTAAATAATAAGCCCAACCTGGTCGAGGTCGGGCCAATTAATATTAATATGTAACTTATTAATTTAAGGTATGAAATCTCCTACACTACAGATCAATCCAATATAGTCTGTTGGTGAGACCCCTTGAAGTTCCTCTGCTGTAATCGTTTCAGATTGGCCAGCTACTGTAAGTGTATAGGTATCGTCTCCATTATCGCATATTTCTACGATTTGGCCTTGCACCTCACAGGTTTCACAATTTGTATCATTATCATCGTCGCTGGAGCAACTGCTAAAACCAAAAGCCATAATTGCTAACATGGACATTCCTAAAATACATTTCTTAAACATAACTATCTATTTTATAAAAGGGTTAAAGGACTAGAACGAATCTTTTTACCATATATTTCATTTAAGTGATCTCATAAATACAATGGCCAAAATATTATATAATAGATTTTACCAGGACACTAGTGGGATACACATGCCAACTGGGGGCTTTCCAAAGTTATGTATTGAATTGAGGAATGGGCAACTTATTTTTTAGCCTTGATAAAGTTTTCAACCACTTTTTTACTATTTTCAAGGACCATAACATCGAGTTTGGCGTCTATCAATTCTTTACCATTTTCCTCCAGTTCGGTAATGTGAAATCGCATTTCTTTGTCTACCAAACCTCCGTAACCTGCAGCGTTTTTCCATACTAACGCCAGATCACTTTTACGTATAATCCTTAACTCCACGCCTAGATTTAAATGATAAGTCCTCCACTTGGTCATCCCATAGGTAGCTCTCCAGCCCATTAAAGGAACAATGACCTCTATAATGTAATCGGCATCAACATCCTGATGTCTGCTCAGGTCCTTGAGTTTTGCCGGCATCATAAATTCATAGGCTTCATCTTTTAGCTCCACCTTTGTTATTAAACCCTCTGCCCGTAAGAGGCTGTCAATGTTTTTTTGCAATCTGGCCGAAGGATAATATCTATATCGCTCCCTATTTTCAACTGCGTCTGATTGCGTAACTTTTGCTACCAATCCCGGTCCCGCAGCATCTTTTGGTGTCATAAAAGATAGAGGAGGGGCCTCATACCGAACCACCAGGACTTTGGCAGTTTTTATATTCTCTTTTTCTTCAGGTGTCAGTTTTGCCTTTTTTTGCCCATAAGTATAAGATATACATAGGGTTGCAAGCAACATGAAAGTCAGGCGAAAAAGCATTGGTTTCTTCATGGTTTAAGATTTAGGATTGGCTTGGCGACAATATGTTAACGATGCCATGAATATTTTATTTTATCTATTTTCTTCTAAAACCCCTAGGAGATTAACCAGATTGATCTAATTCATCTTTGATGAGCTTGAAACCATTTTCAAATTCTGCTATCATTTCAAGATTGCTATTAATCAAATACTGCCCATGTTCGGTAGGTATTTAATTCATCGGGTTTTTATGTACATATTGTAGAGAGTAGCAGATGTTAGCCATCTCACAGGCGGGACGCTCGAGCCAACAGGGGGTATCTTATAAGGCGCTCTTTAAGCCGGCTATTAACTGATCAATGTCCTCCATACTGGTGTAATGCAAAAAAGACATTCTCAACACACCCGGTTCTAAAGGGACACCCATATCCATAAGGGGCCTAACGGCATAAAAATCACCCATCCCTAACATCAGTTTATGTTGTGTTAAGGTCGCATAAACCTCTTCAAGACTTTTATTAAGAGGAAGAATCGAGACGGTAGGCACCCTTCCATCGGTTTTATGAGGGCCTAAAATTTGAAGTTCATCCCGGGATCTCAAAAACTCAAGTAAGCGCTCCAATAGGGTTTTTTCTTGTTCACGAAATAATCTGTTTAATGCACTGTTTCTTTGAGAAGGCACTGCCTGTTCATCAAAATGATGTTCATAGATCGTATCAAAATAATCCAATATGCCGCTCACCGACCCAATTTGGGCATGATCCGGACCAGCAGGGGTTATCATGCTTCTGGTAATACCCTCCTTGAAAAAATGCGATTGGTTTTCCATCTTTTCTATTAATTCATGCTTAACGTACATCAAGCCTAAATGTGGCCCAAAAGTCTTGTATAATGAAAAAAGATAAATGTCTGCCCCCAGAGCCTTTAAATCCGGAAAGCTATGAGGAGCGTAAGCCACCCCGTCTACTGCGCAGAGTGCTCCATGGGAATGAGCCTTTTGACTGATTTCCTTTACAGGATTCACATGGCCGATCACATTTGAACAATGTGGAAATGCCACCAACCTGGTTCGGTTTGAAAATAAACCGTCCAGATCCTCCAGACTTAGTAATCCTTTTTCTTTGTCTACATGCCACTCTACAATTTTAATTCCCCGGTCTGCTAACCGCCTCCAGGCGCCGGCATTGGCCTCATGATCCTGACAAGACACAATAATCTCGTCTCCGTCTATCCACATGGGACGCATGGCGTTGGCCAACACATAGACATTTTGGGTAGTAGACGGACCGAAATGAATTTCGGAAGCTTCTACATTCAGGTATTCGGCCATCCGCTTATAAGACTCATCCATCAATTCCCCTGCCAGCATAGAGGCGGGAAATGGATAATAGGGCTGCACCTTGTTTTTCAGGTAAAAGGAAGTCAATCTATTAATAAATTGGATACAGGGGTAAGAACCCCCGGCATTTTCAAAAAATGCCCACCCCTGCAGCGAAGGTTCTTCAAAAGCGGGAAATTGTGCGCGTACAAATGATAAATCGAGTTTCATAATTAATGAGCATGCTTTAATAATTGTTGGCTATGACTAGGAGTTAATAGGTTGTTATTTCTAAGATACAGAATTATCTATAAAAGTACTATAGTAATTTAGTCATGGTCATTGTTTTATTTCGTATATCTCTAGATGAATTTTTATTAATTCCTTAATTTATAATACTGTCTCTGGCACCTTAACTCATGTTCCCCTGATCATCCATTATGCTGTTTCTGCTTTCCATACAATTGGAAATAATACCAGGCGGCGATACCACCTATGAAGGAAAATAAAGCCAACATCCAAAACACATGTTGATGACCCACTGCACCTGGTGAATTCTCTAAGAGAAACCCCATTGCGGGCCCTGCGAATATGTCTGGCGTATAGCCTATGAGCGAAATAAGGCCAACAGCTGTCCCTGTAAGAACCAGGGGGATCTGCCCGCGCTCCATTACTGCGAAATACAGAGAACGTGCAGCGTACACACCAGTCGCCACGACCAAAATTGATATAAAAAACAATACTGTCTCCGAATCTGCCACCATACCTGTAGCGAACAATAATGCCCCGAGGAATGAAACTACAAAACCAACTACCAACCAGTAGGTTGTTTGTGTACGGTCTGCCAATACCCCAATTAGTACCCCGATGACAGGACGGACGAATAACAAAAATGTGCCTACCTGGGCCGATTGTACCTGGTCATAAAGCATCACGTCCTGGGCATAGAGCGAAAACACATCCGTGATTTTGTAGCCTACATAGGCACATAGAATAATAATCATCAGTAACCATACCGATGGCAAACGTAACACTTCTTTTATTTGTGATATCGTTATTTTCTCCAAGATTAACTCTTTTTCTTCTTTGCCATCCATTTTCATAAACAACCACACCAATAGGCCTACTAAAACAACTATACCTGAGCATACCAGAATCACATACTTGAAGGCCTCTCTGCTTTCAGAGACGGTCGCCTCTGAAATTTCAGAAGTTATAAACAGTGAAAAAATAACTACACCCATAGCTCCGAATAGAGCCCCTACTAATCCACGCCCGCCGTCTAAAAATCCAAACGCCTTGCCTTGAGACGTAGACCCGCCCCAGACCCGGGTGGCCTTTATCATCGGGGCCCAGAATAAAAAAATGGTCGTAAAACCCCAATAACCATAAAGTATTTTTAATACTGTATAACCGGGAAAAGTAGCATAGACCAATCCTCCTAAGGCAGTCATCCATAGTGCCACTGCGATCAATTTTCTTGGAGGATATTTATCGGCCAGGGGACCTCCAAAGAGATAGGATAGCAAGGCAACAATGCCATATACAGAGAAACATAAGCCCAACTCCACATTGTCCAGGCCGAATGCCTCAAGCACTGTAGGCCTAAAGACCCGTGAAAGAACAAATGGAATAATAAATACGGACTCCCCGGCCAAAATGAGTAGTAAGAGGTAGTGCCAGGGGGCTTTTTTTTGATTCATGGAGTTTGGTTGATTTTATGGAAGAATTTGTAAGTGGAAAAGCATGTCTGTCTGGTAACCATAAATCTATATAACTGCAAAACCTGCTTTAATTCAATTGAATTTCCTGATCAAATGGTAGGTAAATTCAATTATTTCCTTGTAGTTCTCCTTACTGATCTTTTCGTCAATACCATGAAACATGGACATGCTCTCAGGGCCAAGTCTGATCGGGTAAAATCGGTACACCTCGTCTGAAACGTCATAAAAATAACGGGCATCTGTGCCGCCCCCTATGAGACCTGGAACCACTACTGCTTCCGGAAATACAGATCGTATGGTCTTTTCCAGGGTCTTGTAGGCTTCAGAATCAACCCCAGAAACTGGGGAGGGGTTGGTTAGAAAACCAATGGTTTCTACCCTGATTTTATTGCTTACGGTATTTTCTATATGCTGCTTTACAGATTCTATAGTCTCTCCCGGTAAAATTCTGAAGTTGATTGTAGCCTCGGCAATAGTGGGAATGACATTGTTCTTCACCCCACCGCTAATTATGGTTGGGGCTGTGGTGGTGTGAGCATTAAGCCCTTTTAATATGGAATTTTTAAACAGCCAGGGATTGGCAAAAGCCAGCTTCTTTAAAAAGGGGAGTTCCGCTCCCATATACTCAAATTGGTAATTGATAGGTTTTACAAGCTTATAGGGTAACTGGTTATTTTCCAGTTCAACGATGGCCTGGGCCAACATACCAATGGTGTTTTCCCGGGGAGGAGCAGAACTATGTCCTCCTCTTGTTTCTACAATTAGCCGGAAGGAGGCAAAACCCTTTTCTGCCAGGTTCACCATCGCAACGTCCTTTTCAATGCCGGGAATCATGCTTTCTGCCAAAAAACCACCTTCATCCAGGGTCATGGCCGCATAGATACCTTTTTCTTTTAAGTAAGCCGCAATCTTAGCTGCTCCCTTGGGTCCACCCACTTCTTCGTCATGGCCAAAGGCAAGGTAGATGGTCCTGGAAGGTGTGAACGATTCGCTCAACAACTTTTCCACAGACTCCATTAGTGCCATTAGAGAACCTTTGTCGTCCAGGGTACCTCTTCCAATGATATGAGTATCTGTAATTTTTCCCTCGAACGGACCTGCCTCCCAGTCTTTGAGGGTTGGTTGGTCTACGGGCACTACGTCCTGGTGCGACATGAGAATGATTGGCTTTATGGAAGTATCTGAACCTTGCCACTTGTAAAGCAAACTGTATTCATTGATCTTTTCCAGGGAAAGGTTTTCATAGACGAGTGGAAATGTGTCTGCCAGAAATTGGTGGAAACCATGAAAGGCTGTTGAATCAGGAATAGCATCTTCGTTAAAGGATATCGTTGGGTATTGGATCGCCTGGGAAAGGTTTTGGAAAACTGCGTCCGGAATATTGAGTTTTTCCAGGGATTCTGGCGCTACTTGTTTGGAGGTTAAAGTGAATGTGTTGAATACGAGAATACCGGCAATTACAACCAGTATTGCCAATAGGGAAAAGATGATTTTCTTCATTATGGTTTTTCAAAGGATAGAACTCGTTAGCTTTGGTTGAGAAACCTGAAACTTTACAGTAATGGATGTACAGGATTTCTTTTGTGGCAAGTTATATAAAATCCCTTAGAATTCTGTAGTTACAGTTCCCATGGTTATAAATCTTGTTTAAACCCAGGGGTTAGTAGTTAAAACAAGGTTCTTCATAATTCTTTACAATGGTGTATTTTAAACATTTCCCTTTTCATTTTTAGTCAGCAATTATCTGCTTAAAACATAAAAAAAATAGAATTAAGCATAAATTATACAATAGTCTAACCGCGAAATTCTAACTTAGTATCTCTAACTTCATACCTTAAACCTGGTACCTTCCTTGCTTAAATCTGGGTAAAAAGGAATAAAACATATAATAATCAAGCCTTTAATCGGTTATTTAGTTATATAACCCTAAATTCATCCTGTTGTACCCTAATCGAAACATAAATTTACCTATGCAGAGATTCAAAATCTTGGCAGGCACTACGATTTTAATTCTTATGCTTTTGGCCCTGGCTAAAAGTGTCAATAATCCTGTGTCTACTTCTGAGTCCAAAGATGCTATTTCAACAGATAAGTCAAAGAAAATTTTAGTCGATCAAAAAGAGGCACAGCTATATATATGGCAACAACAAGAATTGAAGGTTGCCATAAAAGCATATTTTGATAAAGCCATTGCATCAGGAGATATAGTGGGTGCAGGGGTGAGTATCGTAAGTGGAGATTCGATTGTAATTTCAGATGGATTCGGTAAAAGAAATATAAACGAGAATGACGGCGTTGACAGCCAAACGATATTTAGACTCGGATCTCTATCTAAAGGATTTGCCGGGATATTGGCAGCCAATTTAAAAAATGAAGGCAAATTAGACTGGGAAGACAAGGTCAGCGATTATATTCCAGAATTTCAGTTGGGAGATAGAAGTAATACAGCTAAAATTACGCTGGCTAATATTTTATCACACACTTCAGGGGCACCTTACCATAGTTATACCAATCTGGTTGAGGCCGGATTGTCATTGACAGATATTGCTAAACGCTTCAAAGAAGTAGTACCAATTAGTAATCCCGGTTCGATGTATAGCTATCAGAATGCCCTATTTGCCCTCTCTGGAGAGATGATGTACAAAGCTACCGGCCAGGAAATCACTGCATCATTGGAGAATATGTTTTTTAAGCCACTGGAAATGTGCTCCACCACAATGGATTATGAAACCATAGCACATGCAGAAAATGTTGCATTACCTCATTCAAAAAGGCGAAACAGGTGGAAACCCAAGAAACTTACTGATAATTATTACAATGCTGTAGCAGCTGGAGGTATTAATGCCAGCGCTCTTGATATGGCCAGATGGATGCGATTTTTACTCGGGCATAACCCGGAGATAATGAACAAATCGGCCTTAAAAGAAGCTTTTGACCCATTTATAGAGATAAAAGGCCACAGCAAATATTACCAGCGTTGGCCCGGACACTTATCATCGCATTACGGCTTTGGGTGGAGAATCCATAAATTTGTGGACGACGATTCCAATCAGGAAAAAACCATTTGGCACCACGGTGGAAGTGTAAACAATTACAGAAATGAAATTGCGGTTTACCCTGAAGCCGATCTGGGAATTTGTGTTCTTTTAAACAATAATTCCAAGCTCGCAAAAACAGTAGTCCCGGACTTGTACAGGATAATTCAAAAGGTATATTACCATACTACCACTAAAATTGCCTTGAACAGCATACCAAACACTATCCCGCACTTATGAGTAGTGCATTAATTTCAAATTTTTGAAATACTTCAAAAAAAATTCTGGTAATGGAATATTTTATTACCGTTGATTGGCACTATTTCACTTTTCAAATATTAAATTAAAATAAGGCGATTAGGCCATTTCTATTTTAAATTCCTTGCCATTTGATGATTTTGATGTAGTTTTAGAATGACACAAAAGACTCTTTTCATTTAGCACTAATGCTTTTTTATACAACGTAAATGGTTTTAAATATAAACAATGAGATATATGAGGTAAATGTTGATCCTGCTACCCCTTTACTGTGGGTCATCCGAGAGCAACTTGGATTGACCGGAACAAAATTTGGTTGTGGCATTGGGCAATGTGGCGCATGTACCGTACACCTTGATGGCTTACCAATACGGTCTTGTCTTACACCTGCGCAGGCTGCATTAGATAAAGAAATTACTACCATAGAAGGTATTGCCTCAAACGATAATGAAAGACATATCATACAAGAAGTATGGATTGAAGAACAAATTCCTCAATGCGGTTATTGTCAATCCGGTCAAATCATGTCTGCTTATGCCTTATTGACGGCCAACACGGCTCCAACCGACAAGGATATTGACGAGGCTATGCATGGCAATATTTGCCGATGTGGAACCTATCCAAGAGTGAGAAAGGGAATTAAACGAGCGGCAGCCGCTTTGACCAACGCAGCCAAGGAAAAAAAATTAGATCATGGGGAAGTGGACTAGAAGAGCTTTTATAACTACCGGAGTATTAAGCGGAGGTGCCCTGATAATTGGGGTGGCTATTAGACCGGGAAACCGTGCCGGGAAAGTCAGGGATTTAATTGCGGGTGAAGGAGATACCGTACTCAATATCTGGCTGAAAGTTAACGCAGATAACACCATTACGGTAATTGTTCCTCATGCGGAAATGGGGCAGGGGGTCCATACCACCTTGCCAATGATGCTGGCTGACGAAATGGATGCCGATTGGAAAACAATCAGAATGTTAGAAGCCCCAGGGAATAAGGAATACGCAAATTACGCTATCGGAAAAGGGTTTATTATGGGCCCCAAAGATATCCCTTCCATGCTTATAGGAACCGTTGATGGCTTTTTTTTAACGGCCACTAAACAAATCAGTCTTCAAATGACCGGGGGAAGTTCTTCTGTACGTTATACAGGAATGTTCGCCATGAGAGTGGCAGGAGCCGCAGCAAGATCGGTTTTATTAGAGGCTGCTTCGGAGGAATGGGAAGTTGCCACAGAGGAATTAGTGGTTAAAAACAGTACTATTTCGCATCCGGCGAGCAACCGAACGGAACCTTTTGCGAGCTTTGTAGTTAAAGCAACAAACTTATCTCAACCGGCCAAACCGCGTCTTAAGACATCCAAAGAATTTACCATAATGGGAACCTCACCTCCACGGTTCGATATCCCGTCAAAGGTAGATGGGAAGGCAAATTTTGGAATTGATGTAGCCCTGCCAAATATGAAATATGCAGCCATAAAAGCTTCTCCTGTTTTTGGGGCCAGGGCAAAGCCTTTGGAGGCTGGTGCTATTAAGGATATGCCCGGTGTGCACAAAATTGTGAATCTTGAAGGGGCCATAGCCGTAATTGCGGATGGCTATTGGTTGGCAAAAAAGGCTATAAACGAATTGCCCATTGAGTTCGACAAAAGTGATCATGACACGGTAGGACTGAATGATATTTATGATCAGTATTTAAGGGATATGGATACTGCAATTGCCGAGGGGAATGAAGAAAAAGATGTTAAAAAAGGAAGCATAAAGAATATTTTTAAAGAAGCTACTAATGTGATAGAGGCGGAATACAGGGTGCCTTATTTGGCCCACGCCACAATGGAACCCATGAATTGCACTGCTTTGGTAAAAGAAGATGGATGCGAGATCTGGGTAGGAAGTCAGAACCCATTAGGATTTGCAAACAGCGTAGCCGAAGTACTGGATCTGGATCAGGAGAAGGTGGTAGTACACAACCAATATCTGGGCGGAGGGTTTGGCCGAAGAGTCGTACCAGATGTGGCTATTCAGGCAGCCCTAATTGCTAAAGAAGTAGACTATCCGGTTAAGCTTATCTGGTCTCGTGAAGATGATATCAGACAAGATCATTACAGGGAAGCCAACATCAGTCGTTTTAAAGCAAGCCTTAATGATAAAGGTCAAATAAGCGCCTGGAACAATCAGTTCGTATTTAAGCACGATCCGGAAGAAGCCCCGCACATTCCTTATGGTGTAGACAATCAATTTATTCATTATACAAATAGCGAAACACACGTACCCTGGGGGTATTGGCGGAGTGTAGATTCTTCCATGCACGCCTTTTTCACAGAATCCTTTGTGGATGAGCTGGCATTCAATGCCAATAAAGACCCTTATCAGTTTAGGCGGGAACATCTTACCAATGCACCCCGATTTTTAAAGGTGCTGGATCTGGCTGCTGAGAAAGCCAATTGGGGAGAAGCCCTTCCGGCTAACTGGGGGAGGGGAATATCACTTCATCAATCTTTTGGTACCATTGTTGCCCAGGTGGCCGAGATAGAAATAGTTGAGGACAAACTCAAGGTACACAGGGTGGTTTGTGTAGCTGACCCTGGTTTTGCGTTTCACCCCGACGGTTTTACTGCACAAATGGAAAGTGGTATTGTTTTCGGACTTACTGCTGCTTTGTATGGTGAAATAACGATCGAAAACGGGGCGGTAAAACAGAGTAATTTCCATGATTACCAAATGGTGCGCATGCACGAGTCTCCTAAAATTGAAACTTATATCGTTACCAGCGATAACTGGCCAGGTGGCGCAGGTGAACCCAGTACCCCAGGTATTGCACCGGCATTAGCTAATGCAATTTTTAACGCATCTGGTATTAGGATCCGCAAATTGCCTGTCAAAAATCATGAATTAAAGGCTGATACAACGATCTTAGGTTGATAAGACTTAACTAATGTTGATAAGACTTACCTAATAATAATGTAAAAGGAATATGTTTACTTAGGACCCCGTTTTGTTTATCTGCTCTTCTATGGCTTTCTGTCGCTCCAGAAGCCGTGCCTGTTCCTGGGCTAGTTTAGTTCTCTGACTTTTAATTGCGGCTAGTTCAGAAAGTAATACCTCTTTCCCGGAGTTGTCCCCTTCTATTGAGGAATTTGAATTATCTATTGTTTGCTCCTCACCAAGGGTATACATATCTAATTGGTTGATTAGGTCTTGAATATCACCAAAAGCTTTTTTGGTATAATACCTTCCCATTTTAAAATCTTTTGGATCAGAGGCTTTTTCCAAATTTTCGATTCCATCTAAAATAGGATCCATGGCTTTATCACAACCACATACTGTTATCTGGTTTTTTACTTTTTCTAAAGCTTCCAGAGCCTTATATGCATAATATTTTTGATGATCAAAATTCTTTGAGCTAAATGATTTCTTAGCGTGGTTTAAAGCATAAGAAGCCGAAGAATAGGTGTTGTCACATTTTGTAGAGGCAAACAAAGTTGCCGACATAAACACAAATAATAATAGA
>CAZHWD010000185.1:0-5830 GCA_964536335.1 uncultured Eudoraea sp.
GCCAGCGCTGCAGCCGCTACAATGGCTCCAAAATCTCCAAATTTATACCCGTGGGTTTCCAACAAAAATGGATGTTTTTTTAATAGCTTTTCACCCGCAATTCTTCCCAGGCTTCGCCCAACAACAGAAACTTCCAGGCTATGGGTTAAACGGGTATGAACGAAATCTGTTTTTGAAAGTGGTATTACCTGTGTCTTGTCTTGCAGGCTCCTGAAAGCAGCAGAAAAGATTACTCTGTCATAATCCACTTCAAATCCCAGACGAGTCTCATTTTGCTCATTGCGTAGTCTTTTATGTGTATCTCCAAAACGCTTTAAAGAGAGGAGTTGTTCCCAGTTCATATGTCCTAAATTACGATGGAAAGATACAGTTTTTTAAAGGTGAATATATTTTTAAATAAACCCTTTTTGAACTAATTATTGAACATGGAATTTATGTCTTAACATTTCCTTAATCTGCTAACCTTATAGTAACCTAAACAAAATAAAGGTTTAACCTAGAACTTACACGACTTTTACACCCCTTAGCGTTCTTTGCAGCTGAAAATGTAAATCAACTTGATGAAACAATTTTTTATTGCCCTGCTTACTCTTTTACTTTGCCAATTCATAGGTCATACGCAGGAAGCCGGGAGTATAGTAGGTAAGCTTACAGATAAAGAGATAAATAATGAGCCTCTTGCGTTTGCCAATGTTCTTATAAAAAATACAACTAAAGGAACCACTTCTGACTTCGATGGCTTGTATGAAATTACCGGGGTTACGCCTGGGGAATATACTTTAGTATTTAGTTTTTTGGGTTATGAAACGCTTGAAATTCCTAATGTGGTGGTCGAGAGCGGTAAAGTTACTCAGATTAATACAGCTCTTGGAGCCGGTAGCGTTTCACTGGACGAAGTCGTAATAACTGTTTCGACGAGTAAGGATTCAGAAATAGCATTGTTGCTTGAACAAAAAAAGGCTCTTGTTATTCAGGAGGCTATTAGTGCAGAAGCCCTTAAGCTTAAGGGAATTGACAATGCCGCCGCCGCGGTTGCCCAAATTTCGGGAATCTCAAAACAACAGGGTTCAAGCAATGTTTACGTTAGAGGTTTGGGCGACAGATACCAAAACACGACCATGAACGGACTTTCATTGCCTTCTAACGACGTTAATAAAAAGAATATTGACCTTGATATTTTCGCCTCCGGTATTATAGAAAATGTTTCCGTTAGCAAGGCATATTCTTCTACATTTTATGGGGATTTTGCCGCCGGGAATGTAAATATCGATTCTAAGGATTACACAGGAAATGGGTATCTGGAGGTTTCGCTCGGTAGTGGGTTAAATTCAAACGCAGCCGGTGAAAATTGGGTTCGAAGTGAGGGCCCGAGTAATTTCGGATTCTACAATCGGTATAGTAAAAATCCATTTAACAGAGTTTTGGCGTTTGGTGTAGATCCGCAAGATGCCTGGAGCCCGGTAAACTTTTCCGGAGCAATTGAAGGTGGTTATTCTTTTTCTTTTGGAAAAGAATCCCGCCTAAGCTTTTTTGGAGCAGCATCCTTTGACAATGGCTATGAATTATTGGAAGGTCCTGCGCGTGATTATACCAATGTTCTTAAAACAGACTTCCCTAACGTCCGTGAATATGCCTATAGTACAACAACAACTGCATTAGCCAACATAGGCTATCGAATTAATACCAATAATGCGGTAAAATTCAGCTCATTATTTATCAATAATTCTACTGACGCAGTGGGATACTATGGAATTAACGGTTTAGGAACAAACAGGGATGCAATACTCAATACCGATGAGGGGTTTTATGTAATGAATGTACAGTTTAACCAGGACATGATTTTTGTAAATCAACTTACCGGGATTCACAATTTTGATGATAAAATTTCGCTGGGTTGGGGAATAGGATATAACAATGTATTTTCTGATGAACCCGATAGAAAACGAATTACACTCGAAAATTATCAATTTGCTTTAGATGGTGATACCAATTCTAACCCCGTTTTTTATACAAACATTCCTTTTGACAATCAAAGGTTCTTTCAAAATATACAAGACGATGAGTTGAATAGCTACATAAATTTAGGCTATGAACTTTCGGAGAAAGTAAAATTAAATTTTGGATATAACGGCAAAACAAAGGAACGTAGGTTCAGTAGTATCAGATATGGATATAAAATACTGGATAGGGATAATACACCCGTGACAGACGTCAATAATTTTAACCCGATTTTTGATGTTTCGAATATCAATATCCCGGAAGGAGAAGGATTGTGGGACTTAATTGTCTTGAATCCAATTTCAGATGAAATAGGAAATAAGAACAGACCCGGTTTACCAGAGAATACATATACTGGAAATCTCGATGTTCAAGGAGTATACGCCTCTGCAGAATTAAGTCTTGGGGAGAAATGGTCTTTGGTTCCCGGTTTTAGAGTAGAATCTTTTACTCAAAAGATAGAATATGACGTAATAAACATAAGACCAGATGATCCGGGTTTTCGTGAAGTATATGAAAATATTTATTTACCCAGTCTGAATGTCCGATTTGCCGTAAATGAAGACTCTAATTTGCGATTTGGGTTCAGTAAAACTGCTTCTTTTCCTGAATTTAAGGAAGTTGCCCCGTTTGTCTATGAAGCCGTAACCATACGTGTCGGTGGTAACCCTGATCTTTTAGGAGGCTTGAATGGTACGGGAGCTACTTATTCCGATGTCTACAACTTTGACCTGAAATACGAATGGTTTTTAGAGCGGGATGAAATCCTGTCTTTGGCGGCCTTTTCAAAAATTATTAAAAATCCAGTGAACAGAGTTGTTGCCGCAGATGCAACCGGAACGCAGCGTTATTTCAGAACAGGAGATCAGGCAGACATCTACGGTGTAGAGCTGGAAGTACGTAAGAATTTTTTATCAGACTCTGATGATAACCCTGTACTGTCATTAGGGCTTAATGCAGCATATACGTATACAAAACAAGATTTAAAAGACATCCCAGCGGGGACCGATAACACTTTTGGGACCTCTTTTGACAGAGATTCGGATGAGTTAGAAGGAGCATCTCCTTTTATTATAAATACTGATCTTAATTATAGTCCGGTTTTCGGGAATTACCAACCCAAAGCTACAGTCGTGTTTTCGTATTTCTCAGATAGAATCTTCTCTTTAGGAGCAGGTAGTTTGGGTAACATTGTTGAAAGATCAGTGCCAACATTAAACTTTATCTGGAGAAATGAAATAGGGGAGCATTTTGAAGCCAATGCATCCGTTATGAACATTCTGAACCCTAATGTTTCTTTTGTCAGGGAAAATACGGGAGTAGGAAATATTATTATAAGAGAATATAACCTTGGGGTTAACTTTGGGCTAACCCTTAAATATAAATTTTAATTCTAATTAATCTTAAAACAATGAAAAACAAGTTTTTATCTTTAGGTATAGCCGCCGCACTGCTATTCGCTTGCGAGAAGGACAATACGCCGGATATTGTTATAAACGATAACAGTGTCACAAATAATGTTTCAGGAGGTGGCGGTGAGCCCGGAGTAACTACGGTTAATTTAAGCGGGGTATACACGGAAAACCTCACCCTGGATCCCGAAATAAATTATGTAATTACAGGCCCTGTATTAATGGCAAGTGGCACAACTTTAAGTATTCCAGCCGGAATGACGGTCAAGGCAGAACCTGTTGGTGTAAATGCCTATATTGCTATCCAACAAGGAGCCCAGATTAATGCTGCAGGTACAGCTTCTGATCCAATAATTTTGACTTCTAATGCCGGCAGCCCGTCTGCGGGGGATTGGGGTGGACTTGTTATGTGTGGGAAGGCACCTATCAATTCTACGGCAGATGGATCGGAAGATACTGCAACTTCAGAAGTTGGAGGCTTATCTTATGGTGGAAATACGCCAGCAGACAATTCTGGTAATATTCAATATTTAAGAATTGAATATGCCGGCGGAGCTATTGACGGAAATGCCGAACTAAATGGCTTGTCTTTGTATGGCGTTGGTAATGGCACTACCATCGACTATGTTGAGGTTTATGAGGGATCTGATGACGGCATAGAATTTTTTGGAGGAACAGTAAATGCCAGCCACATAGTAATTGTTAATGCGGAGGATGATTCTATGGACTGGACTGAAGGCTATACCGGGACACTAACGGATGTATATGTCCAGCACGGTGTTGCACATGATAAAGCCTTTGAATGTGATGGATATAATACAGATTTTAGTAACGAAGGTGGGTATTTTTCCGCTCCAAATGTTACGAATGTAACAGTGGTAGGCGCCAATGATGCCGGTGAAGCAATACGTCTTAGGGCTGGCACACAAGGGATTTTTACAAACGTAGTTCTTAATGATTTTGACGAAGGTTTTGATTTAGATGGAGATACTGGAGATAATCCTACCGGTCAGGGTGTCCTGGACGGAACTCTTGGTGTTATCGATGTTACTTTTAACAATGTAACTACCAAACTAAAAAATGATACCGGATTTACATTTACAGAGGCCGATTTTATTTCAGGTGATGGTAATGGTACTGGCACAGATGTTTCTGCCTGGGGTAATGGTTGGACTGTGGGTATCAACTAATTCAAAAAAATAAATACTTTAATATAAAGCCCGGTAATTCCGGGCTTTTATTTTTATAGTGTTACGAAATTATTTTAGGTAGACCTGGTCTCTGTATTTAAGAATACCCTTTTTTAGAAAATACTCTAATTTATTGGAGCTGATTATTAATTGATTTATCCTACTACAGATCTGTTTCCGCTATATTTTATCTTTTTACTCTATTACGAATAACCATATTGTTACCAAACTTTAATATACGCGTAACCATAGATTTACATTGACTTCTTTATTTTGCACTATAAACAAGACAATAGATGAAAAATTTAGCATTGGTATTTTCTCTGCTCTTTACAACACTGATGTTTTCACAACAACAGGGAGCTGTTGCTGGAACTATACTGGACAAAGAAATGAATAATGAACCTTTGTTATTTGCCAATATACAACTCAAAAACACCCCTAAAAGTATCCTGACTAATTTTCATGGAAATTTTGAAATAGATGATATTAATCCTGGGAATTACACCTTGGTAGTAAGTTATTTGGGATATGAGACTTTAGAAATTCCGATCATTGTTGAGGAAAATAAGATTACTCATGTAATTAATGAACTCGAATCCAAAAAAATAAGTCTAGAGGTTATTGCCAGGATGCAAAGAAAATCAGAAAAACCTGTATACATTACTGCCAATGCTGAACAAAGTTCGCGTAAGTAACAATTAATTTTGGTATTAAAATAAAACATCCCACTTAAAGCGGGATGTTCTTTTTATGATTAATACCATAAAATATTAATGATTGTCGGCTACTCTTGAGGATTTCTTAACTCCATCAACACTTGCAATTTGATTTTTATTGTATTCAACCTCTTTCATTGTATCATTAGACCAAAAAAACCACTTGCCGGACTTATCTCCATTTTCATAACTCCCCTGCGATATTTTATTACCCAAATCATCATAACTAATCCACTCACCATGCAATTCGCCATTTAAATTAAAAGTCCCTTCCTGGCTTATTATACCATTATCATGATAGTCTGTAACTTCTATTAGCTTAGTTACATCATTAAATTTCTGCACTTTCTTATCCTGTCCATAGACCAATACTGTAACAAAGGCCATCACCATAAATAAAACTGCTTTCCTCATGTTTACATTTTTTTGTAATACTTTATTAGCATAAAGATAGATATTTTTAACCTTAAATCAACTTTTGCATAACGTTAATTTTACATTAAAAACGTTA
>CAZHWD010000186.1:0-5433 GCA_964536335.1 uncultured Eudoraea sp.
GGCATAGACAAGCCATTGCGAATCTCTTTAGGCCTGAATCCAAAAGTAGGTACATCACAGAGCAGGACCAGTACCGGACAGGCAGCAGCTTCTGCCCGTGCCAGGAGTTCATCGCGCACCTCATTCTCCCTGGGGTGATATAACTGAAACCAGGCCCGGCCCTCTGTGAGCTCACTGGCACGTTCTATATTCATCGTCGTAACTGTGCTCAGGACAAAAGGAATATTAAAATCCAGCGAGGCCTTTGCCAGTATTTCGGAAGCATTGGGCCACATAAGGCCCTGAAGCCCTACAGGAGCAATTCCAAAAGGGGCGCTGTAGGTATGTCCAAAAAGTTTAGTTTCCATATTGTACCCTTTGTACTCACTTAAATAATCGGGTTTTAACTCCACTTCCCGGATCTCTGAGGTGTTTTTTCGCAAGTTTACTTCTTCATTGCAACCCCCATCCAGGTAATCAAAGGCAAATCCTGGGATACGCCGTCTCGCCCTTTCCCTGAGCTCTTCAATGGACGGGTATTTGGAATTGAACTTTATAGCTTTTTTATTTCTCATCTATTACTGTTTGAATCTCTAAAGTTAAAGGGAATAGAACCTTACTGCATTTAACCCCATGATAGCTGCTTTTTCCTTCTCAGATAATTGGTTGATGTAATCAGTCACAATGGTCAATACCTCTTTATAACTAGCTCCCAACAGGCAAACCGGCCAGTCAGACCCATAAAGAAGCCGTTCCCATCCAAAAGCATCCAGGACCGTATCTATAAAGGGAGAAAAATCTTCCTGCTGCCATTTAAAATTCTTGGTTTCAGTAACCATCCCAGAAATTTTACAGCTTACATTAAGATTTAAGGCCAGTTCCCTTATGTTATGAACCCATTCCTTATCGAGGCCTTCAGAAATCCTTGGTTTGGCTATATGGTCCAGTACAAATTTCTGATCCGGAAATGCCCTTGCCAATAGCACCGCAGCAGCCAGCTGATTAGGGTAAACCAAAATATCATGGGTAAGGCCATATTGGGCTAAATGCTGTATGCCATTTTGAAAATCTTTCCTAAGCATAAACTCAGGATCGGGTTCTTCCTGTACAATATGCCTCACCCCTTTAAGTTTTTCGTTTTGTGAAAAATGGGCTAACCTCTTATTTACATCATCCGCTCTCAGATCTACCCATCCAACTACCCCTTTAATAAAATTATTTTCATTAGCCAGCCGGAGCAGGAACTCAGTTTCAGCTTCAGATTGATCTGCCTGTACCGCAACACAGCCGTCTACCCCATTTCTTTGAAGTATAGGTCCCAGATCAACGGGAAGAAAATCCTTCTGAAGGACTTTCATGGAATCGTCAATCCAGCCATACTTTACAGGGTCATATTTCCAAAAATGCTGATGGCTGTCAATTACCATTTGGTTTCGTCTTAAATAGAATGGGCTTTATCATGCAAAGTGCTTTATATTATGATCTAACCGTTTAGTTTAATAAAACCTCCATCTATTGGGAAGTCTGTACCCGTAATAAATGAAGCTTCATCAGAACACAGATATACAGCCAGGTTGGCTATTTCTTCCGGCCTGCCCATCCTGCCTATAGGTTGCGTTTGGGACAACCTTTCAAACATTTCCTTTTCCATACCCGGATAATTTTGTTTGAGGTAACCATCAACAAAAGGCGTATGTACCCTTGCCGGTGAGATGCTATTGCAACGTATACCATAGGCTAGGTAATCTTTAGCCACGGAATAGGTCATTGTAAGTACAGCACCTTTGGTCATGGAATAAGCAAACCTGTCTGATATTCCGACAGTAGCAGCAACAGATGCCATATTTATGATCACTCCACCCCTTTCCTTCATGCTTTTTATACAGGCATAAATACAATTATAGACCCCTTTAATATTTACCTGATATACCCTGTCGATATCGGCTTCGGTAGTCAATTCAACATTCCCAATATGGGCAATACCCGCGTTATTAATCAGGATGTCTATCCCCCCTTCTGCTATTATGGCCTCAACCGTTTTAACAACATCCTTTTGGCTGGAAACATCACAGGCATGCGCCTGAGCCATTCCTCCTGTAGCCTTTATTTCAGCTACTGTTTCTTTTGCGGGTTTCGCATTTACTTCCAGAATATGCACATCAGCCCCCTGCTCTGCAAGGGCCGTGGCAATTGCCTTTCCAATACCACTTCCACCTCCGGTTACCAGCGCCTTTTTATTCGTTAAATCAAATTTCAAATTGTTTCATTTAAATTTCCATATTCCTTGTATGCGGCTGTTTAAATCTAATCATATTTTTCCATTTCTTCAACACGTTCTAATATCGTTGCAGATGAATAGCGGTAAAGGTTTTTGAGCAGCTTGATTTTTCTTATTAACTTACCTCTTCAAATTCCATTAAATAGAATAATTGTATTCCATAGTAGATATAGAAACTACCGGAAACGGTATTAAGGGCAATAAAATAACCGAGATAGCCATCTTTAATTTTGATGGCCAAAAGGTAGTGGATGAATTTACCTCATTGGTGAATCCTGAATGTGAAATTCCTTATTTTATTACCGGACTTACAGGAATTGATGACCATATGGTACGCGATGCGCCCACACTTTTGGAGATTGCGCCCCAGATTTTGGATATGACACAGGATACTATATTTGTTGCCCATAGCGTTAATTTCGATTACAACGTAATTAAAGAAGAATTCAGAACTATTGGTATTTCCTTTGTCAGAAAAAAACTCTGTACCGTACGTTTGTCCAGAAGGCTCATCCCGGGGTTTTCTTCATACAGCCTGGGTAAATTGTGCTCCTCATTGAACATCCCTATTACGGACAGGCACAGGGCCAGGGGTGATGCGCATGCTACAGTAATATTGTTTAGAAAATTATTGGAAACAGAAAATTCCGGGACTGTTGTAAGTTCGTTTTTAAATGCCCGTTCTCAAGAGGCAACACTGCCTCCATCACTACAGAGGGAAGTATATGAAAGGCTACCTTCAAAACCAGGGGTCTACTACTTTAAAAACAGTAAAGGGGAGAACATTTATGTTGGAAAAGCTAAAAATATTAAGAAAAGGGTCCTTAGCCACTTTTACGACAAGTCTACTAAAGAAGTACAAATGTGCCGGGAGACTTCAAATATAGATTTTGAGCTTTCAGGTAATGAATTGCTAGCCCTTCTAATGGAATCTGCCGCCATAAAACATCATTACCCCTTATACAACAGAGCGCAAAAAAGAAATGTGGTTCCCTGCGGGGTGTTCTCTTATGAAGACAGGCAAGGGATAATGCACCTTGCATTTAACAAATTAAGCCAGGTACCCCGATCCTTAATTACTTTTTACAATACAACAGATTGCCGCCTTTTTATAGAGCAAATCTGTATCGCCTATAATTTATGTCCTAAATATTGCCATTTACAGGAAAATGTTGCTTCCTGTTCACATTTCAGGGTTGCTGACTGTAAAGGTATTTGCCGGGGTAAAGAATCTGCAGTAGCATATAATAAGAGGGTGCAAAACGCTGTGGAAGATCTGGCATCTGAAAAACAGACTTATATCATAAAAGACAAGGGAAGAACTATAGATGAAGATGCCTTAGTGATTGTACAGGAAGGTGTATATTCCGGTTACGGATTTGTTCCCAAAAGTGCTCCCGTTAATTCTATTGAAGATATATTAGCATATATTACCCCGCAAAAAGACAATCTGGAAACAACCCGACTTATTCAAACCTACAGGGTAAAAAACCCGAACTCAATACTCGATTTTTCTTCAGGTATCATTGAATCCGAGCAAAAGGTGTGAGGAGCGACTTCAGGCAACGATAAGATAATGAAAATATCAAGTGTCGCTCAATAAAGGTTTTAACTATTAACTTTTTAGGAATTTGAAAAAAATGCAGGTAAATCGTAAGAAAATTTAAATAAAAATGTTACCAGATACTCAAAACAAGATCTGAAGAGAGAGTACTCAAAAATTGGCTGGAAATACTTGTAAAGCCAAAAACCCTATCTCCTTTTGCCACTATTCATAAGACTTACCAAAATGGCAATCATTGCAATCACAACAAAGGCAAAAACGGCAATCATAATTATACCGTTACTCCAATCAACCAAAGGAATATTTATTAATTTCATAGTACAGAAGACTTATTATTTTATTAATACAATCAAGTTTTTTAATTCAAAATTCAAGGCTTATCCGTCTTTTTTAACTTACATGAATTTAAACCAAAAAGACCATATAGGGGGCAAAAGCCTGTCAGGCTGGTCAATACAAAAACAGCGGCGACCGCCAATAAAATATAAGCAAGCACACCCTGAACCAGCTCGTAGTATACTAATAAGGCAATAATAACGGCAACGGTAAAGCGCAAAATCTTATCGATTTTTCCCATATTTCGTTTCATAGTTCCACCTTTTAAAAAGGAAAAAAATCTTTCACCTTTAAATTCTGACTTTAAAAGTAAGATTGGGGCTTAACACAAACCATGATATAAATCATATTACTGCGTAGTGGGACAGATATAATTGGTAACCTCCATACCCGCCTTTTTCAGCTCATCAATTCCGCCCGTTATGTCTACCAAATTATGTATGCCCCGGCCTTTGAGGATAGAAGCAGCAATAACAGACCTATAACCTCCGGCACAATGGACGTAAAAGGTTTCGTTTTTAGGAAATTCAGCCAAATGATCGTTTAATATATCCAATGGGGTATTATTTGCATCAACCAAATGTTCTGCTTTGTATTCGCTTTCCTTCCGAACATCAAAAACGGGTAAATGCTTATCTTTCAATATCTCTTTGGCTTCTTCCGCGGATAAGGCTGTGATCATGTCTATATCTTTACCCGCTTTTTCCCAGGTTTCAAAACCACCCTCCAGGACACCTAAGGTGTTATCAAATCCTACCCTGGACAAGCGTGTAACCGTCTCTTCTTCTTTTCCTTTCGGGGTCACCAATAATATGGGTTGCTTAACATCGGCAACCAAAGCCCCAACCCAGGGTGCAAAATCGCCGTTTAAGCCAATAAAAATAGATCTTGGGATATGTCCTTTTACAAATTCATCCTGGTGCCTCACATCCAGTACCAGAGCACCGGTTTCATTAGCTGCCAATTCAAAAGCATCAGCTGAAAGGGCTGCCATACCACGTTTTAATACATCACCTATATCTTCATATCCTTCCTTATTCATTTTTACATTTAAGGGAAAGTATTTAGGTGGTGGAAGCAAACCATCC
Source organism: uncultured Eudoraea sp. (assembly GCA_964536335.1). Lineage (GTDB taxonomy): Bacteria > Bacteroidota > Bacteroidia > Flavobacteriales > Flavobacteriaceae > Eudoraea. The sequence goes on from CAZHWD010000186.1 coordinate 5,246, forward strand.
GTAACTTCTTTTATAAATTCCTCCCTTGTCATATTCGCCCGCAAGGCATAATTCATTTGTTTTTGGTTCCCAAGAGTATCCACGGTTTCTTTCATCATGTTCTTACCACAAGCTGAACCGGCCCCATGTGCAGGATAAACAATTACATCATCTGCCAGAGGCATAATTTTACTTCTTAAACTATCAAA
>CAZHWD010000187.1:0-8124 GCA_964536335.1 uncultured Eudoraea sp.
CAGATACAAGGTTATGAAGTTCCAGTCATTACCAATGTTGAGTTTATGGCAAATGTATTGAAATTCCTTTTTTTTAGATTTCGAATAAACCGCATTTAAGGTTTCATTGCTTTGATCTAAATCATCAATCTGACAAGAGAACAAAAGGACAAAACTGAAAAGGTAGTAGAGATTTTTTTTCATAATGTAGGTAGATTTGGGTTAAATTGTAATATTCATAGCAAGAAACGCTTGTAAAAGCAATGGGATTGGGGACATCCGTCAAACAGCCGAAAAATTTGTTAAAACGAATAAAACAACGTATTTCCATATAGAAATAGGCTGCTAAAATTTAGGAGTGAAGATTTTTACCTTATTTAAGTGAAACCAAGTTTACCTTGTTCCTGATTGCTATAATAGCTTAATTATTAAGCATCACCGGCATTACCAGCATAGTTACCATTTCACCCTCGTCAAGGGCATCAATTGGCGTTAATATTCCCGCTCTGTTTGGAAGACTCATTTCCAAACATATTTCTTCTGAGGTCAGATTTCCGAGCATCTCAACTAAAAAACGGGAATTAAACCCAATTTGCATGTCGTCTCCCTGATAGGAACAGGTTAGCCTTTCTTCCGCTTTATTACTGTAATCAATATCTTCAGCAGAAATATTCAGTTCGGCTCCGGCAATTTTAAGACGTATTTGGTGTGTAGTTTTGTTAGAGAAAATTGAAACCCGCCTTACTGAACTCAGGATTTGATTTCTGGAGATAGTTAATTTATTTGGATTCTCTTTTGGAATTACAGCCTCGTAATTTGGATATTTTCCATCTATAAGACGGCAAATTAGTTCTGTATTGTCAAAACTAAATTTGGCATTACTATCGTTGTACTCTATTTTCACCATTTCCTCACTGCCCGCAAGGATACCTTTTAACAGGTTTAATGGTTTTTTAGGCATTATAAATTCAGCTACTTCAGAAGCTTTAACATCGTTACGCTGGTATTTTACCAATTTATGGGCATCTGTAGCCACAAAAATTAAATGCTCAGATGAGAATTGAAAAAATACCCCACTCATTACCGGTCTTAAATCATCGTTACCAGCAGCAAAAATTGTTTTATTTATAGCATTGGCAAGAATATCTCCCATGATGTCGGTAGCACTGGGATTTGCAAGTTCAACAGCCTTAGGGAATTCTGCTCCATCTGCATAAGCCAGGGCATATTTACCGTGATTAGAACTGATCTCTACCGTATTGTTATCTTCCACGACGAATGTCAGCGGCTGTTCCGGAAAAGTTTTTAAAGTATCCAGTAAAAGTCTTGCTGGCACTGCTATTGTGCCTTCTGAATCAGAATCAACCTCAAGAACAGAACTCATTGTGGTCTCCAGATCAGAGGCAGAGACCGTGAGTTTGTTCTTACTTAGTACAAATAAGAAATTATCAAGAATTGGTAAAGTATTACTGTTATTAATAACCCCACCCAAAACCTGAAGTTGCTTTAATAAATACGTACTGGATACTATAAATTTCATTCGTTATTTATGCTTTTTTTGATTGATTCCTTTCTTCAACAATTTGTGATGTTATTGGATGGAATCCAATTAAACAAATATATCTTAAATGTCCTATTGTATAAAACAAACTTATCAACACTTAGGCGGTGTATTTTCTCTTTCTGAAAGTGTTAAAAACCAAACCGAAAAAGATCACAAGTATTACGGGAATACCAACGTTAATCAATTGCCACTTTGTTTTTTGTTCAGCTATTTTTTCGGGATCTAACACTGCGATTCTTACTTTCTTATTTCTAATGTTTATAAGTCCGGTATCATCAAGTAGATAATTGATGCTATTCACCAAAAATTCCTTGTTTCCATAAAAATTATTGGTCCATTTGTCATATCCCAACTCAAGTGGTCTGTTGTTACTAATTTGGTTTTTTATTACATCTCCATCTGCAACTACCAGAATCTTATTTTCATTCCCTTTGAGTTTAGTACCCTCTAGTTTTACAGGAACAATTCTATTAGTAAATGCAGAATTAAACTCACCTTCAATAAGAATTGCCACAGGCTTATTACCATCGTTGTAATTTTCTTTATTCGGAGGTGTGTTGATTATATCTAAACTTATCAATTTTGGGGTACCTTCAGGCCTGGAAAGTGGTGAACTCGAATAAAGTATGGTCTTGCGATATGAATTTGAAATAGTATCGATACTATTTGCAAATTGAAAGCGAATAGCCTCCAGATTATTGTTAATAGGGTGGTTATTGGGTGAGAAAACCATGGGATTGTAAAACCACGGTACCGGATTATATTGAGAGTTATTCCCTTCACCTGTAGCCAATACTATTTGAGTAAAATATAGATCATTAAGAAGCACTGGATTTATCCTGAATCCATATTTGAAGAAAAAATCATTCAGGTTGAGGTCTCTTGGAAATGCCATAGAACTGCCTTCAGCATTAAATAGACTGTCTAATTCTATGGCTACCTGATCTATTAACCAAATAGATTTACCGCCATTTACGATAAACTGATCTAATACATATTTTTCTTTAGCGGTAAATGCCTCCGTAGGTTTAGCAATCAGAGCCAGATCGTATTCCTTCAATTGATTCAATACTTTTTGCGCATTTTTTTCGACCGAATCCAGGGTAATCGCGCCTATGTTGTAGTAATCCCTTATTGTGGTAAGATAGTCTGCCAAATAAATATCTTGTAATTCTCCATTGCCCTTTATTACGGCAACTCTCTTTTTTGTTTTAATGGTCAGTTTGGTAAAAGCATCTGCAAAGGCATATTCTAAATTTTGTACAGAATTATTCACCCGCTCTTCTGAAGATGCTCCCAATTTATTTTTCAAAAGAGGAACTTTAATGGTTTTATTATTGTAGTTGACCATTGCCCAGGGAAAGATAATCTCTTGCGATACTCTTCCGTTTTCTTCAACTGTAACATTTGCTGGCGTAAGTCCCAGACTTTGTAATTCAGTTATGGTGGCTTCGGCCTGAGTATTATCTGAGAGGGGATCTATAAAATTATATTTTACATTATCGTTCTTTGCGGCAAATTCCTCCAGAATCTGTTTAGCTTCCGCCTTCAGCTTTGCAAATTCGGACGGTAACTCCCCATCCAGGAGCACATCAATTACAACAGGGGAATTAAAAACTGAAACGGCTTCTATTGCCTGTTCAGACAGGGTATATCGTTTATCTTCCGTAAGATCTATTCTTGTATAAATTAAACCCGCACCTACATTAACCATTATAAATACAAACAAAGCCAAACCATTAATAAGTAACTTATTTCGCTTCATTACCTGGAATGATTTTTTAATTGGACAATTGCAAAGAATAGAAAAAGTACAGACAAACTGAAGAAATAAATTAAATCCCTGCTGCCCAAAACGCCTCTTGAAATTCCTTCAAAATGAGATTTCATTCCTAATGTTATTACAAATTGAGCGATATCACCATCAGTAAAAAGTGTTGAAACTGCTTCAAATCCATAATAGAACATAAAACAAATGACCAAGGCGAGGATAAAAGCTACAATTTGATTTTCGGTTAATGTGGATGTGAAAATTCCAATAGCTGTGTAGCTCATGGCTAGGAAAAAAAGTCCAAAATATGACCCATAAATAACTCCCCAATCCAAATTGTCCTGCGGTATGCCCAATTGCGAAATACAAATACTATAAAGGAAAGTTGGAATTAGTGCAATTACCACAAGGAATACTGCCCCAAAAAACTTACCATATACAGTTTGTCCTATACTCAATGGTTTTATAAAAAGTAATTCCAGTGTGCCAGTTTTCTTTTCTTCGGAAAAGCTCTTCATTGTTACTGCAGGTATTAGGAATAAAAACACCCAGGGAGTTAAAAGAAAAAATTTACTCAAATCGGCAAAACCGTATTCAAATATGTTAAAGTCACCTTTAAACACCCATAAAAACAACCCGTTGAGTACCAGGAAAAAGCCAATAATCAAATATCCAACCGGTGTGGTAAAGAATGAAAATACTTCTCTTTTAAAAACGGCAAACATATGTTTATTTTACTGATTTAATTCTGTTCACACTCCACGCCTCGGGTTTATCTTTAAACAGTAATTTCGTTTTTCCCCAAACATTTTTAAAAAATTCAGATTTTCTATAAGCATCCAGGCTTTCTTCTTTTTCCCAGTGACTGTAGGTAAAGAAAATATTTGGCTGCGTTCTGTCCTGGTAAAGTTCAAGGGAAAGACAGCCTTCAAAATTTCGAATAATGTCTTTGGTTTCTTCAAAAATTTGCTCAAAACTAGCAATATTTTCTCTTTTTAAAGTCAACTTTACGATGCGTATCAACATTTATAAAAAGTTTATTATAATGGTATCTCTATAATCTAAACCCAATAGGGTAGAGGCACTCCCAACGGTATTCAAATCACTCTTATAGATAGCCAGTTCTAAGTAGTCTGAAGAATTAAAAAGGGCCAATAAATCTCCCGGACCCTTACGCTGGTTTTTTCCAAGGTCGAAATTTATTATGTCGCTATACCTGTTATGGATTTGACTGATTTTTCTATTCCTTGCGTTAATTTCAAATTTTCTCCCGTTTCTGTAGGCTTCAAACAGGCTTTTTTGAATATTGGTTATTACATTTCCATAATTGTCGATATAAATAACGCTTCCAACTATTGTTTTGCCCTCATTCGTTATTCTTGGAGCGAATTCTTTAAGTTCTTTAAGTTCTTCAAATGATTTACCAACAACCTCCAGCTTTCCTCCACGAACAATATGGCATGCAACTTTAACAAATATATCAAGTACAGGAAAGGACCCAATCACCGGGTTTGGAATATTAATTTCAACAACTTTTTCCGGTTCAATCTCCGATGTGATCAGACTTATTACCCCGTTATTGGCACTAATGAAATAATGATTATCAACCAGAACAGCAATGTGCTGGTTTTCAATAGTAGGTTCAGAATCTACCCCAACAATATGAATGGTTCCTTCCGGGAAAGCTTTATAAGAATTTTTAAGAATATAAGCGCATTCCTGAATATTAAAAGGGCTTATGGTGTGTGTGATATCAACAATTTTTGCATCCGAAAGCTCTTTATAAATAGTCCCCTTAAGGGCCCCTACAAAATGGTCTTTATATCCAAAATCTGTAGTTAAAGTGATGATTGCCATGCAGCACTGTTGATATTTTTTTAACTATTCAAACCGATTTTTACTTAAGTTTGTTTGACAAAATTACATGAAAAAAACAGCCTACAGAAATTTATCTCACAGTACACAACAATTAAATAAATCTATTCTTTGAACGAACTTAACTTAGAACTTACCGCAATTAGTCCAAGGGAATTCTTTGGACATCAAAACGAAAACATTAATCTATTAAAAAAGCATTTTCCCAAGTTAAAAATAGTAGCCAGGGGTAGCAAAATTACCGTTTTTGGTGATAAACCCCTGCTGGATGAGTTTGACAAACGATTTCATATGCTTACGGCTCATTTTACCAAATACAATACTCTGAACGAAAATGTAATTGAAAGGGTGTTGACCAGCAATGATAAAGGAGAATATGAATCTTCAGATAGCAGTGGAGATATTATTGTTCATGGTGTTAATGGCCGATATATTAAAGCAATTACAGCCAACCAAAGAAAATTGGTTGATTCTACTGAAAAAAATGATCTGGTTTTTGCCATAGGTCCTGCAGGTACTGGTAAAACTTATACCGGAGTGGCATTGGCGGTAAGGGCATTAAAAAATAAAGAGGTTAAAAGAATTATCTTAACGCGGCCTGCAGTTGAGGCCGGAGAAAATCTCGGATTTTTACCTGGTGACCTGAAGGAAAAACTGGATCCTTATATGCAGCCACTTTATGACGCGTTGAGGGATATGATACCTGGTGAAAAGCTTATTCATTATATTGAAAACGGTACCATACAGATTGCCCCCTTAGCTTTTATGCGGGGACGAACTTTGGATCACGCATTTGTAATTTTAGACGAGGCTCAAAATACATCACATGCTCAAATGAAAATGTTCCTTACCCGTATGGGGAAGAATGCCAAATTTTTGATTACTGGTGATCCCGGACAAATAGATTTGCCAAGAAGGGTAATCTCCGGCCTCAAAGAAGCACTATTAATTCTTAAAAGTGTTCCGGGGATTCAAATGATATATTTAGATGATAAGGATGTAATACGCCATAAACTTGTAAAGAAAGTTATAGATGCTTATAAGAAGATTGAGCATCAAAACTAAAAGAGAAGTATGGCTGAGACAATCATGACTACTAATTTTAATTTTCCCAACCAGATAGGCGTATATAAGGGAAAAGTAAGGGAAGTATATCATATCGAGAATGATATACTCATTATGATAGCAACAGATCGTTTATCTGCTTTTGATGTAGTAATGCCGAAGGGTATTCCATACAAAGGCCAGATTCTCAACCAGATTGCCACCAAAATGATGAATGCTACCTCAGACATAGTTCCTAATTGGTTAGTGGCCACTCCTGATCCAAATGTGGCCATAGGCCAGGCATGTGAACCATTTAAAGTAGAAATGGTAATCCGCGGCTATCTTTCGGGCCATGCGGCACGGGAGTACAAAGCGGGGAAAAGAACACTCTGCGGTGTAGCGATGCGCGATGGGATGATTGAAAATGACAGGTTTGATGAACCAATTATAACCCCGGCTACAAAAGCCGAAGAGGGAAACCACGATGAAGACATTTCCCGGGAAGATATCATAAAGCGTGGGATTGTTTCAGCGAAGGATTACGAAATACTCGAAAATTATACCAGGGCATTATTTAAAAGGGGCACGGAGATTGCAAAAAAACGAGGTTTGCTTCTTGTGGATACCAAATACGAATTTGGGAAAAATAAAGCAGGTGAAATTCTACTGATTGATGAAATTCATACCCCTGATTCTTCGCGCTACTTTTATTCGGAGAGATATGCGGATAGACAAAGCAGGGGAGAAGCGCAAAAGCAGCTTTCCAAGGAATTTGTACGCCAATGGCTCATAAGTAATGGTTTCCAGGGACTGGAAGGCCAGATTTTACCCGAAATGACCGATGAATATATAGAAACTGTTTCAGACCGTTATATTGAGTTGTATGAGAATATCACAGGAGAACCATTTGTAAAGGCAGATATCTCAAACATTCAAGAACGTATTGAGAAGAACGTCTTGAAGTACTTGGAAAAGTAATTATCATAATCCACATAAGTAAAATCCCCTTATGATTTCCTATTATTAATGTTGAATTAGGTAATGATAGTTCTAAATCAACACATTCATTACTCCATAGGCGATAATTAACAAGGTCTCCAAGGCAACTATATTAATCGCAAACACCTTCAACCTCAAGCATTTTTTTAAATACATGAAGATTGCCATTTACATCACTAGAAATTAACACCTTCATTTATTCTTTTAATATAATATGTAATTGTTCTTCTATTAAAGTTGTTAAATACTCCATTGAATAAATTGATAATACATTTTTCATTTCAATTTGTCTGTTAGTTATTTTTATATTGTGTTTATCTTTTAATAACTTGTTGTTGTTTTAATTCGGCAATAAGATCATTCTCCACTGCTAGTTCATTCCAATATCTTAAAATAGTTTGTTCTTTAAAAGAATATTCTGGTTTAATCCCTTTTAACAAATAATCGGCGATCATTTTAGGTTCGTTAAAACCCGAGCAGGCTCTTGCTGCTGTAGTGCCAGAACAACGAGCATTAACTTCAAAAACATAAGGTTTTCCATCTTTTAATTTGAACTCTGCATTGAAAGCTCCAAAAGGTTTAATCGCCTCCGATATTTTTCTGACTTCTTCTTCTATAACATCATTTTTAATTGTGAAACATCTGTAAGTCTCACCACCTCTTAAAATTCTTCGCATAACAATTACACCTTCGCAAGACTCGTTTAAGTTAATGCTACCGCAGGTGTATTCGTCACCTTCTATGTATTCCATTATTATATAGTTGGAAATTTCACTTTCAATGTTTTTTAAAGCAGCCTCCCATTCAATACTGTTTCTGATTAAATAAACATTCTTTGCTCTTGCTCCACCAACTCTTTGTCTTAAAATAAATGGATAGCTCTCTTTAT
>CAZHWD010000188.1:0-12064 GCA_964536335.1 uncultured Eudoraea sp.
TCAAGGGTAATAGCCAAATAGCCTGCTAAGAATACAATAATAATAATGGTCTCCATACTGGTTGGTTTTAGATTAGTTGTTTTAGGGCAATTTCAAATGCCGTTGTACTCATGTTTTTTCTTGTTACATTTTGCTTAAAGATATTCAAAATTGCTTTTCGAATGGTATCTGAAGTATCATTAAAAATTAATTCATCATCCATTCCCACTCTTCGTTCCATAAAATAGGCAAATAATCTGGCCATTCCACAGTTTGAAACAAAGTCGGGAATAAGACTTACCCTATCATCGGTATACTCCATAATTGGACCAAAAAATATTTCAGGGTCTGCAAATGGTACATTTGCGCCACATGAAATAACCTCAAGGCCTGTATCAATCATTTCAGCAATTTGTTCCTGGGTAATTAATCTGGAAGCCGCACATGGTGCAAAAATTTCCGTTGGTAAACTCCAGATACGTTCATTCATTTCATCAAAAGGAATCATTTTATCCGCATCTGCTATTAATGTATTTCCTTTTTTATGTAAAAAGAAGGTTTTTATTTCGTCGAATGAAAAACCATCTTCATTAATAACTCCACCTACACGATCAATAATTCCTACAATCCTGGCACCCATTTGTGCCAAATAAAACGCCGCCGCCGATCCTACGTTTCCAAAACCCTGTACAATAGCTCGCTTACCTATCACGGTGCCTCCAAAGATATCATAGTAGTGCCTAATGGCTTCTGCTACACCAAAACCCGTTATCATATCGGCAACGGTGTATTTTTTGCTGAAATCAGGGGAATAGGTATTACTTTCCAAAACCTTAATAACTCCGAGTCTAAGCTGTCCTATCCTATTTATTTTGTCGGCCTCTGTAGGCTTGAAATGACCATTAAATACCCCTTCCTGGGGGTGCCAAACTCCTGCATCCTCAGTTATTGGAATTACCTCATGAATTTCATCTACATTTAAATCTCCACCTGTGCCATAGTAACTCTTTAGCAATGGTGAAACCGCCGAATACCACCTTTCCAGTACACCTCTTTTTCTTGGATCATGTGGGTTGAAATTAATACCCGACTTCGCTCCTCCAATTGGCGGACCGGATACCGTAAATTTTACTTCCATTGTTTTTGCAAGAGATAGTACTTCATTCATATCCAAGCCCTCGCGCATTCTGGTTCCGCCTCCGGCTGCTCCACCTCTTAAAGAATTTATAACAGCCCATCCTTCAGCCTCGGTTTCCGGATCTTTCCAGTTAAAGACTATCTCCGGCGGTTTGTTTTCGTATATTTTTAATAGCTTTTTCATTTGTTTATCAATTAATTATGTGACAAGATTTAAAAATGTGTGCTAAAACTGGTGCTTTAACTAAATGTAAGCCAAATGAAGCTAGTGTTGTCTCATAATTTAATTGATATTTTAGGTAATAGGTGCACCACAGACAAATATAAAAATATTGTGCTACTTTAAAAGTTTTTTAGATCTTACTTGGTCGCAAAAGTTAACTCTGTTGCAAAGACCTTCACTATTATAAATAAGCTAATGTATCCATACATATTTTCCCCCAGTCTTGTATCTTTACAATGTTATCATCAAATTTACAGCAATGAATTTCACACTATCAGAAGAACAAGAAATGATTAGGCAGGCGGCCAGAGATTTTGCCCATGCTGAATTGTTGCCCGGTGTAATTGAACGTGATGAAACACAGCAATTCCCCGCCGAGCAAGTGAAAAAAATGGGGGAACTTGGTTTTATGGGAATGATGGTAGATCCCGAATATGGTGGGAGTGGTTTAGATACATTGTCCTATGTTTTAACCATGGAGGAACTTTCTAAAATAGATGCCTCCTCCTCGGTTGTTGTATCAGTAAATAATTCATTGGTTTGCTGGGGTTTAGAGACTTTTGGTTCCATGGAGCAAAAAGAAAAATATCTGAAAAAGTTGGCGTCAGGTGAAATTATAGGTGCTTTCTGCCTTTCAGAACCGGAAGCGGGTAGTGATGCCACATCTCAAAAAACCACAGCTATTGATAAAGGTGACCATTATGTTCTGAACGGAACAAAAAATTGGATCACTAATGGAAATTCCGCATCCGTGTACCTTGTTATTGCTCAAACCCATGTTGAAAAAGGATACAAAGGAATAAATGCCCTGATAGTTGAAAAAGGTTTGCCGGGGTTTGAAATTGGGCCTAAAGAAAACAAATTAGGAATACGTGGAAGTGATACACATTCTTTAATATTCAATGATGTAAAAGTACCCAAGGAAAATAGAATTGGTGAAGATGGTTTTGGATTTAAATTTGCCATGAAAACCCTTGCAGGCGGAAGAATTGGTATTGCAGCACAGGCTTTGGGAATTGCGGCCGGTGCCTATGAACTTGCCAAAAACTATTCAAAAGAACGCAGAGCATTTGGTACGGAAATAGCTAACCATCAGGCTATTGCCTTTAAACTCGCTGACATGCATACACAAATTCAGGCAGCCAGATATCTGGTGTACAAAGCGGCCTGGGACAAAGATCAGGGTAATGACTATGACACTTCAAGTGCAATGGCTAAACTTTATACCTCACAAATTGCCATGGAAACTACTGTGGAGGCCGTGCAAATATTTGGAGGAAATGGATTCGTTAAAGAATACCATGTTGAACGAATGATGAGGGATGCAAAAATCACTCAGATATATGAGGGAACAACAGAGATTCAAAAAATAGTAATCTCCAGAAATATACTAAAAAATTAACCTCTTATATTAAGTTAATAATCATATACCCCAAGATTTTTAGGGTCTTCCTGTGAAAATTCATAAATTTTTATCAATAATATTTCCATTGATAGGGTTGGAGTTAAAATAATTACTATTTTAGCCCGTATAACCCCCTAACCTTCTCCTCAGCAGGAAACATCTACTCACGTTTTACTATAATCTCAATTTACCGTGCATAAATATCCCAAATTGAATATTTTTTAACGTTTTATTGTAAACGTTAAATATTTTGCACACTATCTTAATAAATGATGTATATATTTCATTTAAAATGATATTTTTGAGAAAATACTGCAATAAAGATGATGAAAAGACAAGGCTTGTATCTACCTGAATTTGAACATGATAACTGTGGTGCTGGATTTATTTGCAGCCTAAAAGGAAAAAAGTCGAATAATATCATTCACAAAGCGCTCGAAATTCTGGATAAATTGGAACACAGGGGCGCTGTTAGTGCGGATGGTAAGACAGGAGATGGTGCCGGTATCCTGATTGATATTCCACATCAGTTCTTCCTGGATGAATGTGATTTCGAAATTCCCAAAGCAGGTGATTATGCTGTAGGAAATGTTTTCTTACCAAAAAAGGAAAATCAAAGAGACTATTGTATCTCAGTTTTCGAAGAAAATATAAAAAAGCAGGGATTACAATTATTAGGATGGCGAAATGTTCCTGTTAACAAAGCTATACCTGGAAGAATCGCCGTTGAAACAGAGCCTTTTGTTAAGCAAATCTTCGTTGGAAAAGAAAATAAGGAACAAAAGGATTTTGATTTTAACCTTAGACTATATATCGCTCGTAAAGTAACAGAGCATACCCTAATAAACTCAAAATTATCGGAAAGCAAATTTTTCTATGTTCCAAGTCTTTCAACAAAAATTATCATCTTCAAAGGGCTATTAATGCCTAATGATATAAAGCTCTACTTTAAAGATTTAATGGATACGAGGGTGGTTACTAGGTTAGCCTTGGTGCATCAACGTTTTTCCACCAATACATTTCCTACCTGGGATCTGGCCCAACCCTTTAGATATATGTGTCATAATGGTGAGATTAACACCCTAAGAGGTAATGTTATGCGTATGCGTTCCAGGGAAGCCTTATTAAAAAGTGATCTTTTTGGAGAAGAAATAAAAAATATTCTACCTGTAATATTACCTGGAAAATCTGATTCTGCATCTTTGGATATGGTGGTTGAATTATTGCTAATGACAGGGCGGTCTCTTCCTGAAGTAATGATGATGCTTGTTCCCGAAGCCTGGGAAAAAAACGAAGAAATGTCAGTAGCCAAGAGGGCTTTCTATGAATACAATTCCTGTGTAATGGAACCCTGGGATGGCCCTGCATCTATTCCCTTCACAGATGGCAGTTACATAGGTGCCGTTTTGGACAGAAATGGCCTTAGACCATCACGGTACTCAGTTACAAAAGACGGTTATGTAATTATGTCTTCCGAAACAGGTGTGGTAGAAATAAAGCCTGAGAATATAGAATATCACGGCCGACTTGAACCGGGAAAAATGTTTTTGGTTGATATGGAAGCCGGTAGAATTGTAAACGATGAAGAGATTAAGGAAGAAATAGCAAAGAAGTATCCTTATAAAAAGTGGTTGGACACCAATTTGGTTCACCTGAAAAATATCCCTTATAATGATTGCCCACTCTTTCTAAATGAAGCTTCTCTAGAGAAAAGGAAAGCAGTATTTGGCTATACCCTGGAGGACATAAATACAATTATTCTTCCAATGGGGCAATATGCAAAAGAACCCATAGGCTCAATGGGATCAGATACCCCTATTGCGGTATTGTCTGAGCGCCCTCAGCTTTTGTATAATTATTTTAAACAGCTTTTCGCACAGGTTACTAATCCACCATTAGATGGTATACGCGAAGAATTAATAACAGATATTTCGCTTACATTGGGAAGTGATTATAATATTTTTGACATTACTGAATTAAGTTGTCGAAAGTTAAAAATACAAAATCCTGTTATTTCAAAAGAAGATCTGGATAAGATTAAAAACCACGATGCCAGCCCCGATTATAAAGTAGTTTCCATTCCAATTCTCTATAATATCGCCAGAGGACATAACGGTTTGGAGGAGGCTCTTGAAAACAATTTAGGAAAAGCAGAGAAAGCCATAGATGACGGAGCAAACATTATTATTTTATCTGATAGAGACTCTAACAAAGACGAAGCACCTATTCCTGCTTTACTAGCTTGTTCTTATATAAATAGTGGACTTCAGCGATTGGGTAAACGTTCCAATTTAAGCATCATTATAGAATCTGCGGAGCCAAGGGAAGTCCATCATTTTGCTCTGTTGTTCGGGTTTGGAGCAAGTGCAATTAATCCCTATCTGGTAAATGAGATAATTGCAGAACAAATTGAAGAACATGATATTACGGAATACACTTTTGATGAAGCCATTAAAAACTACAATAAGGCCATTGGAAAGGGTATTTTAAAAGTTATGAATAAAATTGGTATCTCTACTCTAAATTCATACCGGGGTTCTCAACTCTTTGAATGTATTGGGATTAACACCAAAGTTGTGGATAAATATTTTCCAAATACACCAACGCGCATTCAGGGCATTGGATTGTATGAAATAGAAAAAGAGGTATCCAAAAGACATAAAAAGGCCTATCAGGATCAGCATGTTGCTGCTAATTTAGATCTTGAAATTGGAGGTGAATACCGTTGGAGGCGAGATGGGGAAAAACATATGTTTAATCCATTATCTATTGCCAAACTTCAGAAATCTGTTAGAAATAATGAGCCGGATACCTATAAAGAATTTGCCACAATGGTCAATGAACAATCCAAAAATTTAATGACCATTCGCGGTTTATTTGAATTTTCAAATTATGACCCTATCCCTATTGAGGAGGTAGAACCCTGGACGGAAATAGTTAAAAGATTTAAGACTGGTGCTATGTCCTATGGCTCCATTAGTAAAGAGGCGCATGAAAATCTGGCTATTGCCATGAATAGGATTGGAGGTAAAAGCAATTCTGGGGAAGGCGGAGAAGATGCCGATAGATTCTATAAAAACCAGACCGGAGATTGGCGAAACAGCGCTATTAAACAAGTTGCTTCCGGGAGATTTGGTGTTACTTCAGATTATCTTACAAATGCTCAGGAGATACAGATTAAAATGGCTCAGGGTGCAAAACCCGGAGAAGGAGGTCAACTTCCCGGTCCAAAGGTAAACCCGGCCATTGCTAAAACACGAAATTCGACGCCTTACGTAGGCCTTATATCCCCTCCGCCGCATCATGACATCTATTCTATTGAGGATTTATCGCAATTAATTTATGATCTTAAATCTGCAAATCGTAAGGCCAGGATTAATGTGAAACTCGTCTCTGAAGTCGGCGTAGGAACAGTTGCTGCCGGGGTGTCTAAAGCTAAGGCCGATGTAATTCTTATTTCCGGATTCGACGGCGGAACCGGTGCATCTCCATTAACCTCACTTAAACATGCAGGCCTTCCATGGGAGTTAGGAATTGCTGAAGCACAGCAGACTTTGGTGCTTAATGACCTGAGAAACAGAATAGTGCTGGAATGCGATGGACAATTAAAAACAGGAAGAGATGTAGCAATTGCCTGTCTTTTAGGAGCGGAGGAATTTGGATTTGCAACAGCTCCTTTGGTTGCTTCCGGATGTATTATGATGCGTGTATGCCATTTAAACACCTGCCCGGTGGGTATTGCAACACAAAACCCTGAGTTGCGAAAGAAGTTTAATAGCAAGCCGGAACATGTAGTCAACTATATGTATTTTGTAGCAGAGGAATTAAGAGAGATAATGGCGCAGTTAGGATTTCGTACAGTTAAGGAAATGGTAGGCCAGGTACAAAAACTAGATAGAAATGCGGCTATTGATCATTATAAGGCAGCAGGAATTGACCTGACACCTATTCTTCATCAGATAGATGTTCCAAAGAATACGAAACTTTACAATACCCAAAAGCAACATCATCATATTAATGATTCTATAGAATTCGAGATAATAGAGAAAGCACATCCTGCTCTATTTAGAAAGGAAAAAATATCTTTAGATTTTCCAATTCACAATACAGACAGGGCAGTAGGTGCAATTATTAGTAACGAAATATCCAAAATATATGGTGCTGAAGGACTCCCGGAAAACACTTTGAAACTGAATTTTACAGGTTCTGCCGGGCAAAGTTTTGGAGCTTTTGCTACCAAAGGCCTTACTATGGTGGTCAATGGAAATACAAATGACTATTTAGGGAAAGGACTCTCAGGAGCTAAGTTGATCATAAAAGTTCCGGATAAATCAACTTTACAACCGGAAAATAATATTATTACAGGAAACGTAACGCTCTACGGTGCCACGTCAGGAGAAGCTTATATTAATGGTAAAGCCGGTGAACGTTTTTGTGTAAGGAATTCCGGGGCACAGGCGGTTGTAGAAGGAATTGGAGATCACGGATGCGAATACATGACAGGTGGCGTAGCCGTAATACTCGGGGAAGTTGGGAGAAACTTTGGGGCTGGAATGAGCGGAGGTATAGCCTACATTTTTGATGAGAAAAAGACTTTTAAGAAAAGGTGTAATATGGAGGCGTTAAACCTGCTGACGGTTAAAGAAGATAAGGACACAAAGCAACTTAGAGAATTAATTGAAAATCATTACAATGCCACTTTAAGTCCACTTGCTCAGAGAATACTAGAGAATTGGGAAGATTACCTTCCTAAATTTATTAAAATATTCCCCGAAGAATACAAACAGGCCCTAATACGCCTGGAAAGAGAAAAATTAGAAACCATATAATCGATAGATGGGAAAGATAACAGGATTTTTGGAATTCGATAGAAAAGTGGAGAAATACGCTCCGGTAGATGAGCGTATTCAGAATTATAAAGAGTTTACATTTCCCATGAAGGAAAAAGAACTCAAAAATCAGGGTGCCAGATGTATGGATTGCGGTATTCCATTTTGCCATAGCGGATGTCCCCTTGGCAATTTAATTCCGGATTTTAATGATGCGGTTTACAGAGGTAAGTGGGATAAGGCCGCCGAAATTTTACATGCGACAAATAATTTTCCTGAGTTTACTGGAAGATTGTGCCCGGCTCCTTGTGAGGAAGCCTGTGTACTTGGCATCAATGAAGATCCGGTGTCTATTGAAAATATTGAAAAGAATATTGTTGAAACCGCTTTCCAAAAAGGCTGGGTTGTTGCCAATCCACCAGAATTTAGAACAGGTAAAAAAGTTGCCGTTGTTGGCTCAGGACCTGCCGGTTTAGCAGCCGCTCAGCAACTCAACCGGGCCGGTCATTCTGTTACGGTATTTGAACGAGATGAAAAGCCTGGTGGTCTCCTAAGGTATGGGATCCCTGATTTTAAAATGGAGAAACATGTTATTGACAGAAGGCTCCAAATTTTGGAAGAAGAAGGTATTGAATTTCTATGCGGTGTTCATATAGGAATTGATATTAAGGCGGAAGTATTGCACAAAGATTATGATGCAATAGTATTATGTGGCGGAGCCACTGTTCGGAGAAATTTACCTATTAAAGGCGCAGATTTAAAAGGAGTCGTACAGGCGATGGATTTTTTAGGACAAAATAACCGAAGAGTGGATGGATTGGAGTACTCCGGGGAGGAAATAAAAGCTACAAATAAAAATGTTATTGTTATCGGTGGAGGTGATACAGGTTCTGATTGCATAGGAACATCTTTCAGACAGGGAGCTGCTTCTGTATCCAATTTTGAAATATTGGGCAAAGGAACTATAGAAAGACCTGAAGACCAGCCATGGCCCTTTTGGCCGATGAGATTGCGTACGAGCTCATCACATAAGGAAGGAGCAGAACGATTTTTCAGCATTTCAACCAAAGAGTTTATAGGCGATAAAAATGGAAATTTAAAAGGCCTTATTACAGTAGATGTAGAGTGGGAGAAAGTACCCGGGCAGCGACCTGTTTTAAAAGAAATTGAAGGTACAGGAAAGGAATGGCCCTGTGAACTGGCATTGCTGGCTATGGGTTTTACCGGTTCTGAAATGACTATTGCAGAACAACTAGGCCTGGAGGCAGACCCGAGAACTAATATAAAAGCTTCAGTAAAAGACTATAAGACTAATGTTCCGGGAGTTTTTGTTGCCGGAGACCAGCGCAGGGGGCAATCTTTAATTGTATGGGCTATCTCAGAAGGCAGACAGGCCGCTTATCATATAGACACCTATTTAATGGGGAATTCTAATTTACCACTTAAAGGAGAAGGCGATTTGCCCAGAATTTAATTGAACTGCATATCCAGGAGGTATGCCAGCTGATTGATTTACAAACCGATTTCACGGGTAATACGTATTACTGTGTTCTTCCTTCCCGGCATTTGCAACTGGCAGCACATTCCTGTTAAGTTCCCTGAGCCTTTCATCTACTTTATAGTGAACAGAATTCTTTGAGAAAGAGCCACCTTGCAATCTTTTGCCAGCTGCTAAGCCCATTAAGATTTCAATACCGTCATCAACAGTATCTATTGCCCAGATACGGAACAGACCTTGTTTAACAGCTGTTGAAATTTCTTCTTTTAACATTAAATTTTCCAAATTAGGTTTAGGAATAATGACACCTTGATCACCATTCAAGCCACTTTGAGCACATACTGCATAGAATCCTTCAATTTTCTGATTAATGGCACCAACAGGTTGTAATTCACCTTTTTGATTAATAGAACCAGTAACCGCAATTCCTTGTTTAATCTGTAACTGTGCAAGACTGGACAACAAGGCGAATAATTCAGCACACGAAGCACTATCCCCTTCAATTTCGGAATAACTCTGTTCAAAAACCAAACTGGCAAAGAGACTCAAAGCTTTGTCCTGTCCATATTTTTCTAATAAATACCCTTGCAATATCAAGATTCCTTTAGTATGGATTGGTCCTGCCAATTTAGCTTCCCTTTCGATATCAATCAACCCCACTTTACCAGAAGCAATACTGGCTGTTATTTTATTAGGCCTGCCAAAGCGGATGTCCCCAAGATCAAGTACAGAAATTCCATTGATCTGACCCACCTTAGATTCTTTCAGATCAATCATAAGTTGTCCTCTCTTTATCATTTCGTTTATTTTGTCCTGTATTAGATTGGAACGATAATACCGTGATTCAATGGCTTCTTTGATGTCTTCAGATCCGATTTCATCTTTTTTGGCAATTCGCGCATAATGATCTGCCTCATGGATAACATCTCTTATTTCACGAAATTTAATAGAAATTTTCTCGCGATCTTCTGCCATTCTGGACGCATGTTCCACAAGCTTTCCCATAGCTTCATCATTAATAGGGTATAAGTCGTTTTCCTTTTGTATCCTATAGGTAACCCCGGCAAAATCTTTAATGTTTTGAGAGGAATAGTCCATAGAAGTATCAAATTCGGCCTTAACCTTGAATAGTTCTTTAAAATCTTCGTCAAGCTCATATAATAGATAGTACAACCTGGGAGACCCTATTAAAATTACTTGAATATCGAGTGGTATTGGTTCGGGTTTCAAGCTTTTAGCACCGATAATGCCTAATTGTTCTCGTGCATCTTCAATAACAATCTCGTTGTTCTTTAGGGCTCTTTTAAGGCTATCCCAGGAAAAGTAGGACATCAGTAAATCTCTCAAGCTTATTATCAGATAACCTCCATTTGCTTTATGCAAAGTTCCTCCTCTTATAAGAGTAAAATTCGTAATGAGTGTTCCCATATACGATTCGTGTTCTACCTTTCCAAAGAGATTATTTAAAGTTGGATTTAATTCAAGTACAATAGGCGCACCAGATATATCTGAATTATCGGTTATTACATTTACCTCATATTTTTGGAATTTCAGTTCCTGTTTATAATCTTGCTTGTCCTGATTTAAGCTCGCTTTCAAGAAACCATGTAAACTGGCAATTATGTCTTTTTTAATCCCATCCAGATGTAATAGTACATCGTCAAAGTCCCTATACTTTTCATTCAATTCTTGCAATAATGTGTCTATGGCATAAGAAGCTATACTCTCATCTAATTGCATGAGAGATTCATTACCGGCGCGTTCCAATTCACGATTTTTTCGAATTAAGTCAAAAAGTTCCTTCTTTAATTGCGATTGTCTTTTGAGTATATTATTACGTTTATTCTTGTGTAGTTTATTAAACATTTCGTCATTTAAGGGTATTCCCTTATCATCAGTTGGGATAACCAATATTTCTATAGGAGTTTTGGTAACGGTAAAATTATTCTCCCTTGCCTTCTTATGTATATTCTGGAATAATTCCTTCTCCTTTTGTCTAAAATCTTCAATAATTTGCTCTTTCCTATCGTGATATTCTTTACTTTCAAAGGCATTCATCAGGATTTTTTGTATTTCCATGATCAAACGCTGTATTTCAAGTTTAAAAATTTGTCCGCCGCCATTTGGTAATTTGAGCTTTTTAGGATAGAATGAGTCCTGAAAATTGTTAACATAGCACCAATCATCCGGGGTTACTTCCAATTTTGCTTTTTCTTCCAAAAAGTGGTTAACAGCTTTCAATTTTCCGCTTCCGGGATAGCCGGATACGAATATATTGAAACCACCTCTTTTATTCCCAATACCAAATTCAAGAGATTTCAGCGCACGTTCCTGTCCAATTAGCAATTTAGATGGCTCTGTTTCTCTTATTTGCTTCCAGTCTATTTTTTTTATGGACAGGCTTTTCTTTAAATCTTTTGGTTTTAAGAGGTGTATCATGGACTATCTGTTATAAAGGATATATATATTAAAAGTATTACACAGCTGTAATCCCTGCCATGATGCTTATCATATATAGGTTTTAAGAAAAAATAAACGATTTGATTATTCCTTGAACACTGTGGAGTCTATTCCTATTTAAATACCAAATGAAGTGCTGTTTGTCATATTATCTATGGGATAGTAATTCGGGATAATTTGGATTGGCGCACTTTCTACTAAGCTTCATCAAGTTTTAAGGCCATCCTGAGGTATTTTTAGAGATTAATTGCCAAGTATTTAAAATTTTTCACAAACGACTGAAAACCCTTTAAAAGTAGCTGCTTTGTATAATTATCTATAAGTTGTTATTTCCAATCCGGTCATAATAGAGTGAGGCAGCCCCTAATATGGCAATATTTGAGGTTTTGGAGTACAAAATCTCAAACTTCTCCAGAACTTTTTTATAGGCAAAATCACTAATTGAATCTGTCAAACTCATCTCAAAAAATTCCACTGAATTAACCACAGAACCTCCAATTATTATTACTTGAGGATCTACAGCATAAAGAATG
>CAZHWD010000189.1:0-38785 GCA_964536335.1 uncultured Eudoraea sp.
AACTTCTGAAGAGCGTATTTCTCAGGAACCATTCAACAAGAAGTAATGCCCCTGCCAATAGAATCCATGGTCTGAATTTCTCCTCATATTTATAATACTTAAATTCTTCTATTTCTGTTTTCTCCAATTTATTTATTTCATCATAAATCGCCTCTAATTTTTCATTATCTGTTGCTCTAAAGTATTGTCCTCCTGTTGCGTCGGCAATAGATTTAAGTAATTTCTCATCTATTTCAACCTGTCTCATCCCATATCTATAGGACCCATCTTCATTGTAAGCAATTGGAGAGAGAGCATTTCCGTTAGTACCCAAGCCAATAGTATAAGTCTTGATGTCAAATTCCACAGCAAGATCAGCAGCTGTTTGTGGTTCAATAAATCCTGAATTGTTTACTCCATCAGTAAGTAAAATAATTACCTTACTTATTGATTTGCTTTCTTTTAACCTGTTAACCGAAGTTGCTAATCCCATGCCAATGGCTGTTCCATCGTTCAATTGACCGTATGTAATTTCTTTGAGCGCATTTAATACAATAGATTTATCACTTGTTATTGGTGTTTTAGTATAACTTTCGCCTGCATAGGCTACTAAACCAATTCTATCATTTGGTCTTTGGCGAATAAAATCTGCTGCCACTTCTTTAAGCGCCGATAGTCGGTTAGGTTTTAAATCTCTTGCCAACATACTTGAAGAAACATCTATCGCCATTACAATATCTATACCTTTCGTGGTTTTCGTTCGAGTGGAAATATCCTCAGTTTGAGGACGCGCCATTGCTACTATAATTGCTGTCAATGCCAACAAACGGAACACAAATAATACAGGTTTTAATTTTGGCAAAAGGTCGTTAGCGGTAAATCCATCTACACTCGGAATTTTCAGGGAGGCAGTCTCCTCTTGGCGCTTGAATACATGCCAAATCAAAGCCATGGGGAGCAGTAAAAGCAACCAAAAAAGCTGAGGATTTGCAAATTCTATATTTTCTAACATTTATGCCTCTGTTTTTACTTCTAATGAACCAATTATCCTATTTATAATTTCTTCGGCGTAAATATCTTTATCTAACCATGATAAGATTAACTGCTGCTGAAAACCATTTCCGCCAAAAAGAATAATAGTGTATTGTCCGCTAACTAACTCTTTTGTTTCAGGAACTGTAAATTTACCCCGACCAAAAACTTTAATTCCTTTTACACCAGATACGGTCACGAATTCTTCTTGCTTAGTAATAATATTTTTTGCGCCCTGGTCTTCAAAGTTTTTCAATATTTGATCAACAACCTGATTGAAATCCGGTTCTTCAGGTTTATTTAATGTGGTCGAAGTTGTTCCAATAGTAAGTAAACCTTTTTCACTTCTGTACATAAAAGCCTGCAGCTCTTTGATATTGGCCTTTGCATCCGGGGGAAGCTTAACCTGTTGTCTTACTAATACTTCGGGAGTTTCAACAATAATTGGCGGATATCCGTAAGAACTGGAAACCCATTCTCCTTCTAAAAGTGTTTTTGTAGGATGGCCCGTAATGGTGTCCCAAACATAAGAAGGGCCTAAATAGGTTATAAGTCCGCCGAGGGAGACTAGCAATACAATTGCCGCAGCAGAGACAATTGATATTATTTTCTTTTTCCGTTTTTTCTTGGCAATAACCTCCTGATACTCTTCCAGTTCCAACATATCTTCTTCTGTAGGTTCTGGTAGGGCTTCTTTCGTTTTAACAACAATCTCCTCAATAGCTTTTCTGTCCTGTTCGGCCACTGTTGTAAGGGGTTTAGACCTTGCAAATTTTACAAGATCTGCTGTTTGTAATATTTTTTCAAATTGTTTAATGGTATTATCCTTTAGCTTTAATTCACCGGCATCCTGCAGTAATTCTAATTTTTGAATCAATTCACTTGTTGTACTTTCCAGTGCTGAAATATGTACCTCTTCTTCAAGATAGGATCGCACTATTGCAGTTAATTCTGAATAATACACTTTGTACTTATCCTGAATTAAATATTTAGAATTTTCTAATCGTTTCAATTCCAAAAGTGCTCGATCATAAGGTGGGAGCAATGCCACCTTTTCCTCTTCTGTCAATGGTTTTTTTCTAATTATGAACCAATAAATAAGGCCGCCTGCAATTCCGGCAATAAGCAAAACAATCAGGAAGATTTTCCAAAAGGCACTATTACTTTTTTGTACGCTTATTAGAGGTTTAATATCATACATTTTTTGGTTGACTGTATCCACGGGTACCGTGGCAACATCAACCTTAAGGGAGTCTGTAAAAAATCCAGCCCCGTTAATTTCAATACGCTGAACCGGCAGTACATAGGATCCGGAATCAAATTGTGTAAGCGCGTATGTTTTTTGAAGCGTTATCCTGTCTTTTTTTCTGGTTGTATCTGTTTTAAAAGCTTCAACAGTTTCCAATGGCGCAAAAGTTTGCCCTTCGGGGAAGAATACCTGAGCAGTTGTATCTACTTCAACAGAAACCGTAAAATGAATTTGTTCACCAATTTTAATGTTGGTAGTGTCTACATTTGATGTTATTACGGGTTGCAACTGAGCAATTATGGAATTCCCAAAAAATAAAAGATATAAGAATATTACCGGTCCGGACCAGGAACTAATAATATGCCTTAATTTCATTGAAACCTTATTCATTTATCCTCTTCGCTTAAAATAACCCAATAATTTTTTAACATAACTCTCATCCACTCGACAATCCAAAATACCACACCCCGATTTATTGAAAGTTTCCTTAAAATAGTCTACCCTATTTCTATAGTATTCACTATATGCATTCCGAACACCTTTAGATTGTGTATTTACAAGTTTCAGTGAACCGGTTTCAGAATCCAGCATTTGCACTACCCCTAAATTTGGAATGTGCTCTTCTTTTTCATCATAAATACGAATACCTGTAACATCGTGTTTTTTCCCGGTAATTTTTAGTGTTTGCCTATAATCTGTTGCCATAAAATCTGAAAGCACAAATACAATTGCTTTTTTCTTCATGACGTTAGTTAAATATTTAAGTGCTTCCCCAATATTAGTCTTATTGCTTTTAGGAGAAAATTCCAGTAATTCTCTTATTATTCGCAGGACATGGCTATTTCCTTTTTTAGGTGGTATAAAAAGTTCAATTTCATCAGAAAAAAGTAAAAGACCAACTTTGTCGTTATTTTGGAGTGCAGAAAACGCCAGAGTTGCGGATATTTCAGTAATAATATCCTTTTTAAACCTATTCGTTGTTCCAAAGAGCTCAGAGCCACTGACATCTACCATTAGCATCATGGTTAGCTCCCTTTCTTCCTCAAATACTTTTACAAAAGGTTCATTATATCTGGCTGTGACATTCCAATCAATGCTTCTAACATCATCACCAAACTGATATTGGCGAACCTCACTAAAAGTCATTCCACGACCCTTAAATGTAGAATGGTATTCCCCTCCAAATATGTGATCTGAAAGACGACGGGTCTTAATTTCAATCTTACGAACTTTTTTTAATAACTCTTTCGTATCCATTTGGGTTCAAGCTTTTTAGTTATATAAGCAAATGCCCTTTACGGCATTGAAATACATAGGTTGAACTATTATGGCACTTCAATTTCGTTAACAATCCGGTTGATTATTTCTTCTGAAGTAATATTTTCTGCTTCCGCTTCATAGGTAATTCCAATTCTGTGCCTTAGTACGTCATGCACAACGGCACGCACATCTTCAGGAACTACATAACCACGTCTTTTTATAAAAGCATAACATTTAGCGGCATTTGCCAGATTAATACTTCCACGAGGCGAAGCTCCAAAACTTATGAGCGGTTTAAGATCTCCCAAATTATATTTTTCCGGATATCTTGTGGCAAATACTATATCGAGAATATATTTTTCAATTTTTTCATCCATATAGACTTCTCGCACTGCCTGTTGAGCACTAAGTATTTGTTTAATTGATATAACAGGTTTAACATCCTGAAGTATACCCTGAAGATTTTGCCTTATAATAAGTTGTTCTTCATTCATCTTAGGATAATCAATTACCGTTTTTAGCATAAAACGATCCACTTGAGCCTCAGGGAGCGGATATGTTCCTTCCTGTTCCACCGGGTTTTGAGTAGCCATTACTAAGAATGGCTTATCAAGTATGAAAGTTTCATCACCAATGGTAACTTGTTTTTCCTGCATGGCTTCCAACAGTGCAGACTGCACTTTGGCAGGGGCACGGTTAATTTCATCAGCTAATACAAAATTGGCGAATATGGGACCTCTCTTTATTGAGAAATCATTTACTTTCATATTATATATCATTGTTCCTACGACATCCGCAGGCAGAAGATCCGGAGTAAACTGAATTCTGCTAAAACTACCTTTAACAGCCTTTGCCAGAGTGGTTATCGCCAGGGTCTTCGCAAGTCCGGGGACTCCTTCTAACAAAATATGACCCTGTCCCAAAAGTCCGATCAACAATCGTTCTATCATATGCTTTTGACCCACAATAGCTTTATTCATTTCCAGAACAAGCAGGTCTATAAAAGCACTTTCCTGTGCAATCTTCTCATTAACCGCACTAATATCTACAGTAGTATTTTCCTCCATTAATAATTTTATTTTTTGGTTTTTAATATGTTGGTATCACAGTAGGGCGCAAATTGAAAATTTATTTATATAAGTGCTGTTAATGATTGGTTAAAAAATGCCTAGAACCCTAAGTTTTATGAAGTATTTAAGGGATTTATTTTATATTTTCACATACTTATGAAAAACCGGATATCTTATTCCAAAATTATTGCTGGAACCATGACATGGGGAAGTTGGGGGAAGAATCTTACAAAAGATCAAATGACTGACCTTATTGGCTATTGTGTTGAAAAAGGAATAACAACTTTTGACCATGCTGATATTTATGGAGGTTATGATAATGAAGAGGCGTTTGGCAAAGCGTTTTTGCAAAGTTCAATACCCAGGGAACGGATACAACTTATTACTAAATGTGGAATACAATATGTCTGTAAGACCAGAGAGAATAAAGTAAAACATTATGATTATTCTAAAGAATACATTATATGGTCTGCAGAGCGTTCTCTGTCCAAACTAAAAACTGACTATTTAGACCTTTTTTTACTGCACAGACCCAGCCCGTTAATGCAACCCGATGAAATTGCGGAAGCAATTCTTTATTTGCAAAAAGAAGGTAAAATTCGGGAGTTTGGAGTGTCTAATTTCTCTCCTGTGCAGATTGCCCTAATAGAGTCGGTATTGCCAGTAAGCGCTAACCAGGTTGAATTTTCTTTAACAGCCGAAAAGTTGATGTATGACGGTACTTTTGATGATTGTATCATTCATAATCGGACTGCCTTGGCATGGAGTCCTCTGGGTAGCTATTTTAGGAAGGATAACAAAAGAAGAAAGCGAATAAAAAAAGTACTAAAACGACTTAAAAAGAAATATGAGGCAGATAGCAGTCAAATTCTCCTGGCATGGATCTTAAATCATCCTTCCAGAGTTCACCCAGTTGTTGGCACCACTAACAAAGAACGATTAAAGGCTTCTGTAGAAGCCACTAAAATTGATTTGCAGATGGAAGATTGGTTTTTGTTATTAGTTACATCTCAGGGACATAAAGTTCCCTAGTTATAATCATTCCAATAAATTTAATGAAAAAAACAGCATTTATTACCGGCGCAACCAGTGGCATAGGAAAGGCTACTGCACTACTTTTCGCATCAAAGAATATCCGATTGATAATTTGTGGGCGAAGAAAAGAACTTTTAATAAAATTGCAGAAGCAATTAGAGCCGCTAACGGATGTCTATGTTTTAAACTTTGATGTCAGTGATAAAAATGCCGTTTCAAATTCAATAAACTCATTACCTGAGGAATTTTCTCATATAGATATTTTGATTAATAATGCGGGGAATGCACATGGTTTGGATTCCATAGAAACAGGCCGTCTTGAGGATTGGGATGCTATGCTGGATATTAATGTAAAAGGCCTGCTTTATGTCTCCAGGGCAATTTTACCTAAGATGGTCGAGCGTAATACGGGACATATTATAAATATAGGTTCAACTGCCGGCAAAGAAGTTTATCCCAAAGGGAATGTTTATTGTGCTAGTAAACATGCGGTTGATGCAATTAATCAGGGAATGCGAATTGATTTGAACACATATGGTATAAGAGTGGGTGCTGTTAACCCTGGATTGGTAGAGACAGAGTTTAGCAATGTCAGATTTAAAGGGGATGTTGAAAGAGCCCAAAGTGTTTACCAGGGTTTTCAACCTTTAAAACCTGAAGATATAGCAGAAATAATTTACTTTGTAATATCACAACCTGCCCATGTAAATATTGCAGATCTCGTAGTTATGCCAACCGCACAGGCAAGTAGTACTCTAGTGAAGAAAACAATATGATTAATAAGCGCCTTCTTGTAAAAAACCTTTTGGCTCATAATGACGAAAATAGTTTTTATGATAAAAAAAGGTTTATCAATATAGGAAAACGAGAAGGTAAAGCTAAATTCCTAAAGCATGTTTGTGCACTTGCTAATAGTAATCCAAATAATAATTCCTTTATTGTTGTTGGTGTTGAGGATGAAGATAACAAAATTGTAGGAGTAGATTTCTTTGATGACAGTAAGATTCAAAACCTTGTAAATGCCTACCTGGATAACCCTCCCCTGATCTCTTATGAAAATATACCGTTTCCTCACTTACCTGAGGGTAAGGTCGTAGGGTTAGTTACTATAAGTTCTAATGGCAAAGTATGCGCAATGCGTCGCAATATATGGAAATATTACGGAGGTGCAGTTTTTTTCAGAGATGGGAGTATAAGCATGCCCAAGGTATTTGATATTTTATTAAAAGATATCAATTCAGATACCGTTGCGACTATAGAACAACATGCCCGAAATAATATAGAACTTACTCTTGATGGCGTAATAGATTTTATAAATTACAGGCATAAAGATCTGATTAGCAGCTATAAAGTATTTAAAGAACAATTTGTACTCTGCTGGGCGGGCAATCAAAAAAAAGTAAAAAACGAAGTTTTTTATTCAAGAGTAGATATAGAACTTATAAATGAACAGGTTAAACTTTTCTATTCTGCCCTCGATGAAATCTCAATAAGCTATAATGATGAATCTTTTACTATCATAGAATACGTGAAGTTGGGCTTGGGAAATCAACATAAATACTATCCTTTGGAAAAAGTTGATATATTTTTCTCAGATAACGGAACCTATCAAATTCAAAGCAATTTAGTTTTTGAACCACCACAATATGATAAAAAGACCTTGTTTCATATTTTCAATTCAAACAAGGCTATATTGCAAAAAATTGAAAAGGGGGCATCACTCAAGCGTTCAGAAGAATTAGATTTGGAGCTATTACCGGCAACTTATCTTATTTGCTATTTTAATGGTTTTGAAGAGGCGAAGGATCTTATGGAATCAGCTCGGCCTCTATTAAAGAAATACGATGTAAACATTTATGAATCCCTGAAGGAATCTTTTCGAATATTAAGAAAAGTAAAATATAGCTAGGACTTGCTGAGCCATAGAATTTGAAAGGGATTTATTTCTAAAAAAGCACTTTTTAAAGTAATGCTTTCACCTGATACCAGGTCCTGCAGTTTACCTCCTGTCTCATAACCCTTGGACACAATATTAGCACCTTCTATCACATGAATGCTTTCATCAAAATTGCAAATTACAAGGACATCCTTATCAGAATTATTTGTTCTTTCAAACATAAAAATATGCGGGTTTGCGGAATGATGCAGCAACAAATTGTTCTTGTCAGCAAAAACTGGTGTATTTCTTCTAATCCTAATTAGTTTTTTTAGAGAATGGTAAATTTGTGCTTGAGGAGTATCAATTTTATCTAATCCAGAAACAATTTTCCAATCTTGTTTAGGTCTGTTAGCCCATCTGCTATCTTCTTTTATGTCTTTATTTTTAAGATAAGAATAATCATTTAAGGTCCCTATTTCATCACCGGCATAGATCATAGGAATTCCCCCATAGGACAATATAATGGCATGTAGCATTAGGATTTTATTTACTGCTAATTTTATCAATTCCTGATTGTTCTGCTCTAATCCTTTCTCCAATCCAAGTAAAGAGGCAGTACTACCAGTAATCCTGCCATCGCCATTTTTTGGATTATACATAAAAACTTGCCCCTTAGCAGGTGACCAATCCAGTTTTTGACAATAGTAATCCAATAAAAACTTCCTGTGTGCTGCCGCGCCCCAGCCCACTTCGTAAATATAGCGGTCATCAAAACCAAGACCAATGTCGTCATGGCATCTGATATAATTTATCCAGGTCCCCTCTGAGGGCTTACTTGGTAAATTAATCAGATTTTTATACAAGAGATGAGTCTTTTTTGTAGCGATTGAATTCCAAAGTAGCGCCATCAAAGTGGCATTGTAGGCAATTTCACATTCATTACCTTTTTTAATACCTTCACCAAAATACTTGATAATTTCCTTAGGAGAAACTATAGCTTCAGCCAACAGTACAACCCCGGGAGCAACGACTTGTAAACACATTCGAAATAGGGTAATTAAGCTATGTGCTTCGGGAAGATTTTGAGAATTTGTACCCAATTTTTTCCATAGAAATGCCAGTGCGTCAAATCGAATAATGTCTACTCCCAAGTTAGCCAGTTCTACCATATTAGAGAGCATATCCATAAACACCATTGGGTTTGTATAATTGAGATCCCATTGATAGTCATTAAATACAGTCATAACCCACCTTTTCATTTTCGTATTAAAAGTGAAGTTTCCAGGGGAGGTTTGAGGAAACACTTCGGGCAAGGAATGTTCAAATTCATCTGGCATATTCCTGTCCGGGTAGGTATAATAATAATCCTGGTATTTTTTATCACCCGCCATTGCTTTTTTTGCCCAGGGAAATTCATCTGAAGTATGGTTTACAACAAAATCCATCATCAGATACATTTTTTTGGAGCGCAGTTTTTTTGTTAGGTTCAACAAGTCTGCTTTTGAACCGTACTTTTTGGCCACTTGGGTGTAACTGTTGACTGCATATCCCCCATCATTTTCTCCTTTAGGCCTTGTTGTGACAGGCATGATATGTAGAAGGTTGACGCCTAATCTTTCTAAATATGCAATTTTAGTTTCAAGACCATTCAGATCCTTATTGAAGTTGTCCACATACAATTGCATGCCAACCATTTTTTCAGATTGATACCAATTTGCATGTTTAAGCTTTCTCAGGTCCTGGATTTTAAGATTTTTAGATCTTTTCTTAAAAAGTTCAGGTAAAAGTTCCAACAATACCGGAAATAAATTTTGTAATGTTGACTCAGGGTATAGAGATAAGAATAGGTTTTGTATTATAGCAAGGTTAGTGGATAATCTTAAATCAAATAGTTCTTTCAGATTCGCTTTCTCCGGGTTATCCAGCTTATTTGAAGCCAACAATCTGTTTAATGAGGTTTGGTTCATTCTAATTGTCAAGTTGAATTTGAGTTGGCAATGACTTTATGGCTCCGTAATTCATTGTTGTTATTGCTCCGGCTTTATTTGCTATAGCGATCATTTTGAATAGCAAATCGTAATTGCTTATAGCACTCTCTATATTATCCAGAGTAGAAATTTGTTTTAACAGGCAGCCAATAAAGGCATCTCCTGCACCTGTTGTATCAACCGGCTTTACAATGATGCTGGGGATTGTATTTGAATACCCTTGAGAACTTACAAATGTACCTTCAGAACCAAGAGTAATGGTAATGATTTGTGAGCCGGCTTCGTGGAAAAACTCGCACGCATCCAAAATATTTTCCTTTCCCGAAATTAATTTTGCTTCTTCTAAACTAAACTTGCATAGCGTGGATTTTTCAATAAATGGCATTGATTTTTTTATAAAAATATCAGTTCTGTTTTTCCATAGGTCTGCTCTGTAATTTGGATCAAAACTGATAAAGGCTTCTTTAGTTATGGCATCAAATAAAAATCGTCCATACGCTTCTTCCAAACTTCCGCCCAAAAGTGCCGTCGCAGACCCAAAATGAACAATGTTTTTATTAAATTTTTTCTTAATCGCCGGACTGTATTTAAGTTCTTTATCTGCACCCCTGCTAAAGACAAAATCACGTTCTCCTTCCTCATCAATAGAAACAAAGGCGAGGGTAGTAAAAGTTTCTGATCGTTGAGCTAAAGAAATGTCCACGTCTTCATTTTCCAACACCTTTAATAGAAATGTACCAAAAGGGTCATCCCCAACACAACCAATAAATGCACTTTTCCCTCCGAGCTTGGTTATAGCACAGGCTACATTGGCCGGGGCACCACCCGCTTTTTTTGTGAATTCACTGGCTAAAGCTAAATTAAAACCTTGTTTTTCGGCTACAAAGTCTATGAGTAATTCACCTATACAATACACTTCTTTCATAAATCTATACTTAAAGCAATTCCCAAAGTAATGAGAAATAAGGTGTTACTCCAAAAAAAACAGAACTATTTATTAAATCGATTCTCACCATTGTACTAATCCTTTATATTCCGAAAAGACACTTGGTCTGTTTTAAAGAATTGATTACCTTTTTCTGGAATTAAAAATCTAACAAAATGAACCTATTTGATGAGATTAAAAAGAAACTAAGTCACGAATTCATTGATATAGTAGAATGGATTGACACGACTAATGATACCATAGTTCACAGATTTGAACGTTATCAGAATGAAATTAAAAATAATGCCAAATTGGTAGTTAGAGAAGGTCAGAAGGCCGTATTTGTAAACGAGGGTCAATTAGCGGATGTTTTTAAACCGGGGACACATACTTTAAATACTAAGAACCTTCCTATACTAACTACTTTAAAGGGATGGAAATATGGATTTGACAGCCCTTTTAAGGCAGAAGTATATTTTGTTAATACCAGATTGTTTACAGATGAAAAGTGGGGAACAAAAAACCCGATTATGTTAAGTGATGAACGCTTTGGGTTAACTGAGATAAGGTCTTTTGGAACCTATAGTTTTAGAATTAGCGATGCCGGCAAGTTCGTGGTAGACGTGGTTGGTACTGATGGTAATTTTACAAATTACGAGGTTAACGAACATCTCAAGAGTTTAATTGTGACGCGATTTACGGATACTGTGGGGGAGGCAAACCTACCTCTGGAATTATACGCTGCTAATACAAGTGAACTTTCCGAAACTTGCCAGGAAGTTATGAAACCGGAATTTGAACGTGTAGGGATAGAGTTGGAAAAATTCTATATAGAAAACGTTTCCATGCCCGAAGAACTGAAAAAGGAGATTTTTGATTACAGCAGATTAGAAAAGTTGGACTTGTCCAAACTCACTCAATTTAAGGCAGCAAAAGCAATGGAAGCTGCTGCCAAAAATGAAGGCGGTACTGCCGGAGCAGGAATGGGTATGGGTATGGGTTTTGTTCTGGCACAGCAAATGGGAACTTTAATGGGGCAGCCGGCACAACAACCCTTTACTTCACAACAGCCGCAAGGAGCTGTTCTGCCACCTCCAATTCCTGTTCAGGTAATGTATTACTATGGGGCAAACGGGCAACAACTTGGCCCTGTTTCTTTCGATAAATTAAAGGAACTCTTTGCAAATAGGACTATTAATCGGGATTCTCTGGTATGGAAACAAGGCCTTGTGGGGTGGACAGCACTTAAGGAAATAGAGGAGTTAAAGGCGTTTTTAGGCGGTAGTACACCACCACCATTACCTCAAATGTAGTAACCGTAAGTATTAAAAAACACTTTGTTGATTTTGGTGATAATTACAAATGGAAGAAACCCAGTATTCTGAAAAGAAAAAATCCTGTGCCAATTGCGGAGCAGAACTAAAATACAAACCGGGTTCACACCAGGTTAAATGTGAGTATTGCGGATATGAAGAATTTATTGAAAAGACAAAGCGAAGTTTTGAAGAACTTGAACTGCAACATTATATTAAGGCAGTAGGGGATAACGCCTTTACCGAGACTATAGATCTTCTACATTGTAAGAATTGTGGTGCTAACCAACATGTCGAAGAAAATTACAAGTCGCTTCATTGTGTTTATTGCGGAGAACCTCTTATTAGAGAGGATATAGAAAGAGAGGGCTGGATACTGCCAGGTGCACTGGTTCCATTTCAATTTGATAATAAAAAGGCGGGTAAGATATTCAGAGATTGGGTGAAAGGATTGTGGTTTGCTCCGAATAAACTTAAACGCGCTGCATTAGATCCGGAAGCTATTCACGGTCTTTATCTCCCTTTTTGGACTTTTGATGCAGAGCTCTTTGCATCTTATGAAGGTCAAAGGGGAGATTATTATTATGAAACACAAACCTATAGAACTAAAAATGGAACTCAAACCAGGCAAGTAAGAAAAACACGCTGGACACCTGCTTATGGAACAGTAGATGGCTTTGTAGATGATATCCTGATCAATGCTTCGGAAAAAAAACGAAGAGAAGTTCCGTCAAACATATCACATTGGAATTTGAAAGAGCTTAGTGTATTTAATTCAAAATATCTCTCTGGTTTTGTAACTGAAAAATACACAATTCCTTTGAGAGAAGGGCATCGCAAATCATTTCAAAAAGCCAAGGAGATAGCTCATTCATGGATACGACGAGATATTGGAGGTGATTCGCAGAGGATTTATCATTCTGATATAAAACTATCAAAAGAAACTTTTAAGCATGTGCTCTTACCTGTTTATATAAGTTTCTACAATTACAAAGGGAAAGAATATCATTTTTATATTAATGGACAAACCGGTAATATTCATGGTATTCGACCCTATTCCTTTTGGAAAATATTCTTTCTTATACTTTTTATTATTGTTATCATTGGAATAATCGCCAATTTAGCCAAATGAGAACTTTAGTAATCGGAGATATACATTCAGGGCTGAAAGCTTTACAACAAGTTTTGGAAAGGGCCGGGGTTAGTGAAGATGATCTACTTATCTTTTTAGGAGATTATGTTGACGGATGGAGCCAGGCTGTTGAAACCGTTAATTTTTTGATTGAACTAAGAGTAACACACCAATGTATTTTTTTAAGGGGAAACCATGATGAGCTTTGTTATGAATGGTTGAGAACAGGGAAGGATAAGCCTATGTGGTTGCAACACGGAGGTATGGCGAGCAAAACTTCTTACGAGGTTCTGAGTGATGGGTCAAAAATAGTTCATATGGATTTTTATGATAATCTGGATAATTACTACCTGGATGATAAAAACCGCCTATTTGTACATGCAGGCTTTACTAACTTGAAAGGTGCAAAATTTGAATATTTTCCCAAAATTTTTTACTGGGATAGAACTTTATGGGAATTGGCATTATCTCTGGATCCGGAACTAACACAAACGGACTTATTTTATCCTGAGCGACTTGCCAATTACTATGAAATATATATAGGCCATACACCGGTAACAAGAATAGGGAAAACCATACCTCTAAGAGCAGCTAATGTCTGGAATATTGATACAGGTGCAGCTTTTAAAGGGCCTTTGTCAATTATTGATGTAGATTCAAAACAAGTTTGGCAAAGTGACCCGGTACATCTTTTTTATCCGAATGAAAGAGGAAGAAATTAATATTTGTATTATATCTGCAATAATTTCAGAGTTTTATTTTCGTACTTTGCAAGAAAAATAATTATGTCTACTAAAAATATAAGGCTGGAGG
Source organism: uncultured Eudoraea sp. (assembly GCA_964536335.1). Lineage (GTDB taxonomy): Bacteria > Bacteroidota > Bacteroidia > Flavobacteriales > Flavobacteriaceae > Eudoraea. The sequence goes on from CAZHWD010000189.1 coordinate 13,676, forward strand.
TGATGCAGGCAATTGAACCTAAAGTTGCCGGGTTTATGGATTCATTTTTGATTCCTATTGATGAGATATGGCAGCCTTCAGATTTTCTTCCAGATTCGCAAAGTGAATTTTTTTTTGATGAGGTAGAGCAAATCAGAGAGGAATCTAAAGAGTTGGGATATGATTTTTGGGTAACCATGGTGGCAGATACAATTACGGAAGAGGCCTTACCAACGTATGAATCCTGGTTAATGGATGTTGAGGGAATTAATCAACACACGGAAGAACCCAGTGGATGGGCCAAATGGGTGAGAGCTTGGACAGCCGAGGAAAACAGGCATGGTGATGTACTTAACAAATTTCTATACCTCTCGGGAAGAGTAAATATGAGAGAAGTTGAGATCTCAACTCAGTACTTGCTTAATGATGGTTTTGACATAGGAACAGACAGAGACCCGTATAAGAATTTTGTATACACTTCATTTCAGGAATTAGCTACAAATATTTCCCATAAAAGGGTAGGTCAGATGGCTAAGAAAAAAGGGAATACACTTCTAAGTAAAATGTGCAGTATAATTGCGGGTGATGAAATGCGTCATCATTTGGCATATAGAGAATTCGTAAAGACCATTTTTGGACAAGACCCTAATGGAATGATGCTTGCATATGCAGATATGATGAAGAGAAAAATTGTAATGCCTGCTCATTTTTTGAGGGAATCTGGTGAGGGAATTGGACTTGCATTTGAAAATTTCTCCATCTGTGCACAAAGGTTGGGAGTATATACCTCTCAGGATTATGTAGACATCTTTAATAAATTAAATCAATATTGGGATCTGGAAGCAATAAGAGGCTTGTCAGATGAAGCCCAAAAAGCCAGAGACTATCTTGTAGGAATGCCAGATCGTTTACAACGAATTGCAGAGAGAATGCGACTAGGTGAGGATCAATTCCGGTTTAAATGGGTAGAGGCCAACGGAATGTTATAATTAAAAAGACCGGATTAAATCCGGTCTTTTTAATTATAATTTACCACGTTTATGTTCTACCTGCCATTTGTGTAATGCCTTCCATTTTCCCTCAGAACACATTTTTGCCTGCATTGGCCACGATGCGGGATCATGAACCTTGTAACGATCACCTCCTGAGTCCAATACTTGCCGACACTTGGAAACAGAAGTTTTAGACAAGGCTTTCCAGGTCTTTATATCATAATTGTGAAAAAGGCCTTCAATTTTGGGACCTATTCCTTCCACCACCTTCAGATCATCCTGTTTTATATTTTTTCCAAATGCTGCCTTGGCGGCACTTCTATTAAAAGCAATTTTAGAAGAAACCACAGCCGAACTTTCAGCAGCCATTTTTTTATTACAAGCAGCAAGATCAGCTTCTAATTTTGTATTTTGATCTTTCAGTAAGTTTAGCTCTGAAGAATGGTCAATGGCTGTATTTGCACCTTTACCTATTAAATATCCAAAAACTGCACAAAGAACGCCTACAAGTAAAGGGATAAGCCAACACCAGATGTTTATACTTTCAAAATTCATAAGTTGATATTAATTAATTAGTTCTTATTCAACAATTCATTCTTGCTCTTATCTTTGGTCTTTTCAAAATTCATTGCCTTTTTGGCAATAAAAGAATCGACCCTTTTTATGGAGGCAAGGTCATCTTATAATCCGCATTCACTACAGTACATTACAAAAAAATAGATCCCTGCTAATATGGTAATTATAATTCCGAGCAAGTTCGTGGTCTTTTTTGTCATTATAATTGTTATTATTTGTTCCGTTTACAATGTATTAAAAAAATCTTAATTTTTGTTAAAATTGAAAAGCTTTATACCTTGAATTATTGGGTTAACCCTCTAATAATGATTAAGATGCTCCTTCTAAATACGAATAAATACAGAAGATACCATATTCACTACCGATTGCACATTATTTTACGCCATTTATAATTTCCTTCTATGGATTTAAACTACCATTTAGGATATTTGTTAAAAATTAAGCTGCAGCTCTATTTCTCCCGACTAGGATCCGGCATTGAAAAAGGGTCTATTGCTTCTTAATATTTGGGTTAGTTAAGGAATACCGTTGCTATTTGTTCTAATTATAGCAGCGGTTTTTTTATTTATCAAAGTATACAAACTCTGCTTCCAATGGTATATTTTTTGTGGTTATTGATACAATTATTTGATATTCTCTTGTTAAGAATTGGTATCTTAAATATGAATTAAACTATAAGGGGAAGATGAAAAAATTAAAAAAACGAATTAGAGAAGGTTTCACATTTTTTTGTATGGTAGTTGTACTTGGAATTCAAAACTTGATTCACGGCAGCTGGAAAGTTAAGGAACCAAACCCCGGATGTTCTGAACATAATCCTATTAGTTAATTGTACCCCTTTCATATTAATCGAAGGAAGTTAGGTATTCTAATAATAATTCGTGCAGAAGCTTTGAGCCTGTTTCATTTTTGGTGAACGAAGAAACCAAAGCTACCGTAGGGATTTATATGTTTAAAGATCAAATTTTATACCTTGGGCCAAAGGTAACTCAGTAGTATAGTTAATAGTGTTGGTTTGTCTTCGCATGTATACTTTCCAGGCATCAGAACCACTTTCACGCCCGCCTCCTGTCTCCTTTTCTCCTCCAAAAGCTCCACCAATCTCCGCGCCCGAGGTGCCAATATTTACATTGGCTATACCACAATCACTGCCTGCGGCTGAAAGAAAATTTTCTGCTTCCCTTAAATTATTGGTCATAATAGCCGATGAAAGTCCCTGAACAACACCATTTTGAATTTTTATGGCATTTTCTACATCACCAGAATATTTTAATAAATACAAGATAGGCGCAAAAGTTTCATGCTGCACTATTTCATAGTTGTTATCTGCTTCAGCAATGGCCGGATATACGTAACAACCACTTTCGTAACCTTCCCCATCTAAAATACCGCCTTCCACAATCAAGTTTCCACCTTCTGCCACCACCTGCTCAAGGGCTTTTTTATACATAGCTACAGCATCTTTATCTATTAAAGGACCTACATGATTATTCTCGTCCAGCGGGTTTCCAATACGTAATTGCTTATAGGCAGTAACTATTGAATCTTTTACCTGGTTGTAAATAGATTCATGTATGATAATTCTTCTTGTAGAAGTGCATCGCTGGCCTGCAGTGCCAACTGCTCCGAATACAGCTCCAATAACCGTCATTTTTATATCTGCATCCGGGGTAACAATGATCGCATTATTACCACCTAGTTCAAGGAGTGATTTCCCTAATCTTGCCGCAACTGCCTGTGCAACAATTTTCCCCATCCGAATAGAACCTGTCGCCGAAATCAAAGGGACTCTATTGTCATTTGTCATCATTTCACCAACTTTATAATCCCCATTTATCAAACAGGAGATGCCTTCTGGAAGGCCATTGGCTTTGAACACTTCAGCGGCAATATTTTGACAAGCTATGCCGCAAAGTGGTGTTTTCTCTGATGGCTTCCAAACACAAACATCACCACAAATCCATGCAAGTGTTGTATTCCATGCCCAGACAGCGACGGGGAAATTAAAAGCGGAAATTATTCCTACAATTCCCAACGAATGGTATTGTTCATACATCCTATGCCCTGGTCTTTCTGAATGCATGGTTAGTCCATGCAATTGCCGAGACAACCCTACAGCAAAATCACATATGTCTATCATTTCCTGTACCTCACCCAGACCCTCCTGATAAGATTTCCCCATCTCATATGAAACTAACTTGCCTAAGGGTTCCTTTAATTGGCGTAGTTTATCTCCAAACTGGCGAACAATTTCGCCTCTTTGGGGAGCGGGTTTTAATCGCCAAATATGAAATGCTTTGGAGGCAGTTTCTATAACTTTTTCATAATCATTTTGGGAGGTGCCTTTTACTTTGCCAATTAAAGCACCGTCTACCGGGGAAAATGACTCGATAACTTCCCCTGAAGAAAAATAATCGGTACCTGTTGAGGTACCATTGTTGATTTCCTTTATTCCTAATTTTTCTAATGCTTGGTCTATTCCAAAATCTACAGCAACTAGTGTCATTTTATAACTTTTAAAAGGTAGTTTGTTAGATTCTGACAAAGCTACGAATAATAGTGATTATGTAAAGCGAAAGTTATGTAATCTTAAGCCTGATTAATAAAGATAAGAAGTAGTGCAATCAGAGCAGGTAGTGCCTGCACAATGAATATTTTTTTATCAGCAGTTAGGGCTCCATAAATACCAGCAATTGCAACACAACTCAGAAAAAAGATAGAAATATTTACACTCCAAAATGGGTCCTGAATAAAAAAAGTCCAAATAAGGCCAGCAGCTAAAAAGCCGTTATACAGGCCCTGGTTTGCAGCAAGAGATTTTGTTGGTTCAAACATGTCCTTAGGAAATTTTTTAAAGATCTTTTTACCCCTGGTAGTCCAGGCAAACATTTCGAACCAAAGAAAATATAGGTGCAGTGCCGCCACAATTCCGATAAAAATAGTAATCGTAAGTTTCATTTTTTATCTTTCTTTTATAGCAGTAAATCTATCATCAACAGACATAACCGTTCCACAATTATCACAGGTCCTTAATTCTTCGGAACCGTAGAAATATGAAAAATGCGATAAAAAATCTTTTTCAATATCGTGCAGTATAAAATAAGTTTCATGAAGTTTATGGTTGCAATTATCGCAAAACCAAAGTAGACCGTCCTTTATTTGCATTTGGTCTCTTTTACGTTCTATAACCAAACCAATGGAGCCTTCGTGCCTAACAGGAGAATGGGGGACTTTTGCAGGATGCAGGTACATATCACCAGGTCCCAGTTTCATTGTTTTTTTTTGTCTGTCTTCCTGCACGTGTATATCTATATGACCTTCTAATTGAAAGAAAAGTTCCTCTGTTTCATTGTAGTGATAATCTTTTCGTGCATTTGGCCCGGCAACGATCATAACTATATAATCACCGGCATCTTTATATAAATTCTTATTTCCAACCGGGGGTTTTAGTAAGTCTCTGTTTTCTTCAATCCACTTGTGAAGATTAAATGGAGGTTCTATAGACATTGTTTTCTAATTATTAAGGAATGATATTAGAATGTATTAAAAGTAATACTCCCTGTCAAATGTAAGAAAAGAAAATTTTCTGGAGCAGACTAACGGTAGAACAACTGAGTAAAATAGAATTTACCGCCGGAGTCTTTCTTTACGCTTACGGCAGTGTGTGTAAATTCGCCTTCAATTGTTTTACGATGATTAGGACTATCAAGCCAATTCTCTAAAGCTGTGGTAGCATCCGGGTAATCTTTGGCAACATTTTCAGCTACGTATTCAGCATTTACTGCGCTCGAAATTTTAGAGGCTCTTGAACTAAAGTTATCATGACTTAAACTGCCATTGGAAATCATATAATCGGTATGAGTGTTGGCATACTCATAAGCAACTTCGCTAAAAAGTAATGATGAATAACCCGAACTCTTTCTATGGTCATTTACAATATCCAAAAGTGCCTGTTCTACCAAAACGGCATTTTCAGAACTCGGAATATTTGTATTCTCAATTGACTCTGTGCTACAAGATCCAGCCAACAATACAAATAAAACCGAGACAGCAATGTGCAATCTCATTTTCATACAGTGTTCTATTGTTCTATTTGTAAGCAGGGTAAAGGTAGAGTGGGGTGTTCTCTTGGATCCTTATTAAAAAGGTCATCCTGGTAATATTAAAGAAATTATGAAAAAAGCGCATGAAAAACCCATTTTTTTCGATGAACTGCACTTTTCATCAATTATCAGTCATTAAATACTTCAATTACGTTTCCAAAAACCAGAGCGCCCATATCTCTGACCGGTTTATAAAGAATAGATTCTGCAACCGTATTATTTTCAATTAGATTAAATGAAGAACTTGCACTTTCAAAAAAATACAAAAGTGTACCAAGGATAACGGCAGTTTTTAATACACCAAATAACCCACCAGCAAGTTTATTGAGTAATCCAAGCATGGCAAAATTTGCAATTTTTGTAAGTATTTTTCCAGCCATATTTACCAGAAGCACAATGGCTACAAAAGTAATTATGAATGCCGTTAATTTTATGTAATTTTCATCCCAATCCATGTTTTGAGAAAGGTAGTTACCCGTTAAGTAAGAAAATTGAATTGCACCATAAAGTCCAATAATAATAGCGGCTAGAGAGGCGATTTCAACAAAGAGACCATTTTTCAGACCTTTATAAAGGCCATATGCCAGTAATAATCCCAAAATGATATCCAGAAGATTCACGAAAATTTGTTTACACAAATATAGAATTTTGATTTGTACCTTTGATTTTTTCTAAAAGAGGAATTCAGAATTAATTTTGATTTTTAAATCTTTATTGATAATAAAAATGAGTAGAGATATTCAATTAAAAGATAGGTGGGAAGAACTCATTAAGAAATTATCTGCCAGGTTTTCCGATGGAGATCCAATGGATTTAGATGGGATTATTTACCTTATTGGCATCCAGGAGCTAGGTCAATATCACAGGACGTATAAAAAGGAAGAAAAAGTTAACCTGATGCATATTGCCATATGCAAACTATTGGAACCTTATGGATATTATGAGTTTGAGTTTTTTGACGAGGAAGGTTGGCCGCACTATATTGTCAAGGAGTCACTTCCGCCATTAAAGGCAGGAGAGCAATCTGTATTAATGAAAGAGGCTATAGTGAATTATTTTGTAGAACGAGCTTTTATATAATAAACGGTCATGATAAAACCTTATTATGCCGTAATCTTTACCAGTACCAGGACTTCCGGGGATAAAGGATATGGCCTAATGTCCATACAAATGGAAGAATTAGCCAAAAAACAATCTGGTTATTTGGGTTTTGAAAGCGCAACGGGGGAATTAGGAATATCTGTAAGTTATTGGGAAAACCTGGAATCTATATCAAGATGGAAATCCAATCTCAAACACCTGGCTGCGCAGGAAATAGGGAAAAAAGAATGGTATAAATGGTACAAAATAAGAATCTGCCTTGTTGAAAGGGAATACGAATTTACAGCCTCACATTAAAACAAGCTATCCCTTTTTTATTCAATACTTCAATAGTAAATTAATTTAATGATAACATTTGCTTAAAACCTTCGCATTGGTATAGGGGGTATAAACCTTTACATTTGTAATAGGGCGTAAATTATTATATACCTTGAATTACAAAAACATGAGGGAGAATATAGCATTTTCAAACCTGCACCGGAATGAAATCATTCAAAACCTAACCAAAACCAAATTCGATCTTGTAATTATTGGAGGTGGAATTACCGGAGGTGGTATTGCCCTTGACGCAGCTGCCAGAGGACTAAAAGTGGCTCTGTTAGAAAAAGGGGATTTTGCCTCAGGAACCAGTAGTAAATCTACTAAGTTAATTCACGGTGGCCTTCGATATCTCAAGCAGTTTGATTTTTGGTTAGTAAAAGAAATAGGATCTGAACGGGCTATAGTTCATAAACTCGCACCGCACCTTGTGCTTCCCGAAAAAATGTTACTTCCTTTAATTGACGGCGGGTCTTATGGAAAATGGCTTACATCTATTGGGCTAAAGGTCTATGATATTCTGGCACAGGTTTCAGGCGATGATAAACGTAAAATGCTTGAAAAAAAAGAGGCATTAGAACTGGAGCCGTTATTGCCAACGAAGAAATTAAAAGGGGCCGGCTATTATGCTGAATATCGCACAGACGACGCCAGGTTAACAATTGAAAATATAAAGACCAGCCTTACATTCGGTGCGGTAGCATTGAATTATGCAGAGGTCACAGCCTTTGATTATACTGACGATAATATTTCAGGGCTACATTTTAAGGACGTTATATCCGGTCATAAATTTACTATTAAATCAAAATATGTGATAAGTGCTACCGGCCCGTGGATAGATGAACTGCGAAGTATAAATAATTCTAAAAATGGGAAACGCCTTCATCTTACAAAAGGGGTTCATTTGGTATTTCCTTATGCAAAATTACCAGTAAAACAATCTGTTTATTTTGACGTACCCGACGGGCGAATGATTTTTGCAATCCCCAGAGGTAAAATTACCTATGTAGGTACAACCGATACGAACTATGATCAGGATAAAGATGATATTAAACTGAATTTAGTTGATGCCCTTTATTTAGTATCAGCGGTTAATAATATGTTTCCTAAGATAAATTTGGAATTGGAGGATATAATCTCTTCCTGGGCAGGATTACGACCCTTAATCCATGAAGAGGGAAAATCTACTTCCGAATTATCCCGTAAGGATGAGATATTTATTTCAGATACCGGTCTTATAAGTATGGCTGGAGGCAAACTTACCGGGTATCGAAAAATGGCAGAAAGAGCTGTGAACCTGCTATCTAAAAAAATGGAAGAAGAAGAAGGAATTGAACTCCCAGAATGTACAACTGTTCAGATCCCCCTATGTGGTAATGATTTCAAAAAATCCAAACACGTTAAAAAGTATATTTCAGAAATATTTGAACGAATAGAAGCAGAAGGTTTTACAGAATATGATGTGTGGTATCTGGTAACAACCTATGGCAAGCAAACCGAGGCTATTTTGGAGGATTATTCTATTCTAAAAGATAAAGATCCATACATAAGAATGGCCAAAGCCGAACTTCATTACGGAATTAATTATGAAATGATAACTTCTCCCATGGACTTTTTTATCCGCAGAACGGGGCGCTTATATTTCGATATTGAAAGCATACCTTTTTTACTGGATCCGATTCTGGATGAATTCAAGACAATTTTTAAATTGAATGATTCGCAAATCCTTTCCTGGAAAGAAAAAATGATGCAAGAAATTTATGAGCATTCTATTTTTTCTTTAGACCGGATTTAATATTAATTTTCTAAAAAGTAATGTCCCGGAATCAGAAATTAATGTGTAAATCGGGCTATGGTTGGCACCTCTTTACTTTTTTTCTAAAACTATGGTCTCTCCAGGTAATGGAATCGAGTAAAATCCATTCTCATCCAGTGTTACGGGAAGCATGGTGTCCCAACTTTATACTTCAGGCATCAGGCCACTCCCTTTTTTTAATGCATCTTCCGCATCACTTAAAACTCCTCCTGCTTTAATAGAAGTGATTGCAAAATTTCGGGGTCAATCTAATTTATCTGTAAGTGCCTTGAAAGTTAATTTGGCGCTCTTCTGATTATAAAGGATATCATACACGGCATCAATAATTGGAGTCTTAACTTTCCTTTTAAATGTTGATTTTAATTTATAAGCACTTTCTGTTGCGTAATAACCTTCTGCTATCATTTTCATTTCCATCATAGCACTTTTTACTCTATACCCTTTGCCAATCATATTTCCGAACATCCTGTTCCGACTAAAAATTGAATAACCCGTAACAAGTAAATCCCCCAGATAGGCAGAATTGTTAATATTCCGTTTCATCTTGTGAACTCTGGAAATATAACGTTTCATTTCGCGGATAGCATTGCTCATTAAAACAGATTGGAAATTATCGCCATATCCTAATCCGTGAGCTATACCTGCCGCCAATGCATAAATATTTTTAAGCATTGCAGCATATTCAGTGCCTATGATATCATCGGAAATCTTGGTCTTAATATAATGGCTGTTCAGATGTTCAGAGAGCATCCAGGCTTTAGCCTTATCTGCACAGGCAACTGTTAAATAGGATAAGCGCTCCAGGGCCACTTCTTCGGCATGACAAGGACCAGTAATCACCCCAATATTTTCAATGGGAATATTATACTTTTGATGAAAATGCTCTCCAACAATTAAACCAGTTTCGGGAACAATTCCTTTGATAGCTGAGAATATAATTTTGTCCCTTAAAGGGATAGTAAGTTTTTTGAGTTCACTCTCTAAAAAAGCAGATGGAATTGCAAAAATCAACAGATTAGCCATGGAAACCGCCTCGTCCATATCATTGGTAAGAACTAATTGTTTCAGTTGAAACTCAACAGAAGTAAGGTAATTAGGGTTGTGTTTGTTGGCTTTTATATACTCTAAAGCATCCTCATTGCGCATATACCAGATTACTTTATCCTGGTTTTCTGTGAGCATTTTTACAATAGCGGTTGCCCAACTTCCACCACCAAGAACTGCAATTTTTAATTCTTTTTCCATCAAATTAAATTAGACCATCAAATGTAATTAAAAAAAATAACGACTTACTTATTTGAAAGTCATTGAGTTATAATAATTAACGAGTAAATTGGCATTGCCGGAGACTATAAAACTCTCAATTTAGAAAACGATGAAATGCATAAAATTTTAACACTGGTTTCCCTGTATCTGTGCAATGAAAACTTTGCATTATGCGTTATTTAAGATAGTAGGGAATGGAATGAGAATGAAAAATTATTTTTGGTTGGTTATTTAGTTAGAAACCGCCCCGGATTTAAATTCAGGGCGGTTTTTTTTATGTCATTAATTATTTTGGTTACCATCACTAAAGAAAAGCTATTTAATGGCATAGGATGAAAGTAAATTTTCCGGGTTTTGGACACTACTAAGAATTACCTTTTCAGATATCTTTTTTTAAAATCAGAAGGATTTTCATGGGCGATTTTTTTAAAAATACGGTTAAAATAGGAAAGACTTTCATACCCACAGTCGTAACAAGTCTCACCGATATTTTTTCCTTTCAGAAGTAAACGCTTTGCCTGGCTTATACGATATTGATTTAAAAAAGAAGTAAAAGGACTACCTGTAGCGTCTTTAAAATATCGGCAAAAAGCTTCTTTACTCAAATTACAAAGTGCCGCCACTTCTTTTAGCTCTATTTTTCTTTGGTAATTTTCATCTATAAATGAATAGATATTTTTTAAGCGGTCCTGTTGTTTTTGACTGTATTTATTTATTACCGGATAATCATGCAACAATACATACTCCTTAGAGGCCGCCAAAATGGAGAAAATATGCAGTACTTCCAGAAACTGTGAAAAGGGCTCCAAAACATGAAGTTTTTTGAGCCTCGAACCAATATTTACCTTTGTTCTTCCTGTGAATGCTATTCCCTGCTGAGATTTTTCAAAGAGTTCAAAAACTTCAGTTAGCTCCGGAATTTCAGTAAATATTTTGTTCTTGAACGCCGAACTAACATGCAAAACTTCCTTTTTGTATTCAGCCTGTATGCCATAATCGAAGTTTAGATGAGGGATATTGGAACCTATTAACACCAGATCACTATGTTCATATAGCGAGATGTGATCTCCTACGTGCCGGGTTCCATCAGCACCTTCTATATAGACTAATTCATATTCCGGATGAAAATGCCAGTAGAATAAATCATTCAATCTCGGATTGTGGAGTAATCGGAATGAACTTTTGGCATCCGGATCTATTTGTTCTAATTGTATTTTCAAATGAATAATTTAACATAATTGTTATTATAGGCCTAAATATCGATATAAAAGATCAATATAATTCAAATATTGATCAAAATCAAGGTGGAGATTGCCATTTGATCTATTTAGATTTGACTATCTTTTAATCACAATTCAAAATTATCATGGAAAAAGCAGCATCCAAACTGGAAATGGCCAATAAGGCTCATAAGGATATTCCTGGAAACCCCTCAACGGCTACAAGTAGCAAAACAGAACTAAATGATCGGTCTAATAATGTTCCATTAAGGGTTCTTAGCGAAAAGGATTGGGAATTTTGGAAGCATAATGGCTATATAGTCATTAAAAATGCGGTCCCTGTATCCCAGGCAAAAGTAACAGCAAAATTTTTGTGGGAATTTGATGAAAAGGACCCTAACAATAGTGAAACCTGGTATGTTCCACCAAGAGCTGAAATGCAAATGAAAGAACTAACAGGCACAGGTATGGTTGAGGTATACAATAACCAGCACCTATGGAACAACAGGCAAATGCAACGTGTTTATGATGCCTTTGTTGACGTTTGGGGTACGAAAAAACTGTGGGTAACAATTGATAGAGCAAATCTTAATTTTCCACAAAGACCGGGATTTGAAAGGAAAGGATTTATTCATTGGGATTATGATCCTGAAACTAAACCGCAGAATGTACAGGGAGTATTAGCACTTGCAGATCAAACGGATGAGAATATGGGAGGGTTCCAATGTATTCCCTGGTTATATAGGAATTATGATAATTGGAAGCTTACCCAACCTGAAGATCGGGATCACTTTCAACCTGACATATCAGAATTAGAAGATAAAATTGTAAAAGTAAAATTAGAAATTGGTGATCTTCTAATATTTAATAGTACCCAACCCCATGGGATCAGACCTAACAAATCTGGGGATAAAGTTAGGATTGCCCAATATATTTCAATGATGCCTGCAGAGGAGGAAAATGAAGAATTAAGGCAATGGCGCATTAATTCCTGGAAGAACAGAATAGCTCCTGAAGGTTACGCATTTCCAGGTGATCCAAGAAATTGGGAGCAACTGAGATATGATACTGCTAAATTATCTGTACTTGGAAAGAAATTATTAGGGCTGCATAGTTGGTAATTTATGAATTCCATAATTCTTTTCAATTAAGTCTTTTAACAGCGAATAAGTACTATTTTTGCCCCCTTAATATAAACAGGGTTTGAAGAAGTACTTAAATCTATTCGATTTTTCTCAAAAAGTAAATTACAAAACAGAAGTCCTATCCGGATTAACAGTTGCACTGGCCTTGGTACCGGAGGCCATAGCTTTTGCCCTCATTGCAGGCCTATCACCATTAACTGGTTTATATGCGGCTTTTGTTATGGGGTTGGTTACCTCTATTCTGGGAGGGAGACCTGGAATGATTTCCGGAGCAACCGGGGCGGTAGCCGTTGTCATAGTTTCACTTGCCATTGACTACGGTGTGGAATATGTATTTGCCGCGGTGATATTGGCCGGAATCCTGCAGTTAGCAACTGGATTTCTTCGTTTAGGCAAATTGATGCGCCTTGTGCCTCATCCTGTAATCTTTGGATTTGTAAACGGTCTGGCTATCATTATTTTTATGTCACAGTTAGACCAGTTCAAGTCGTCTGATGGCTCTTGGTTGTCCGGTAGCACCTTGTTTATTTTTTTAGGATTAGTGTTCTTCACAATGCTGGTTATATGGGGATTACCTAAATTAAGCAAGGCGGTTCCTGCTTCATTGATTGCCATATTGGCTGTTTTTGGACTGGTTCTTGCATTCGATATAGATACAAAAACAATTGGCGATATAGCCTCTATTCAGGGCGGTTTTCCACCCTTTCATATCCCACAACTGCCTTTTAATTTGGAAACCCTGCAGATTATTTTTCCCTATGCGGCTATAGTTGCGGGCGTAGGTTTAATTGAGAGCTTGTTAACGCTTAATATTATAGATGAAATTACAGAAACACGTGGACGTGGCAATAAAGAGGCAGTTGCCCAGGGGACCGCGAACATACTTTCCGGACTCTTTTCCGGAATGGGTGGCTGTGCCATGATAGGGCAGAGTTTAATAAATACCTCTAATGGTGCACGGGCAAGATTATCAGGTATTGTGGCTTCTGTAATGCTTCTTGTCTTTATTATGTTTGGTGCTGATTTGATTGAAAAAGTACCTATGGCTGCACTTACGGGATTAATGATTATGGTTGCACTGGGAACATTTGAATGGGCCAGCCTCCGTACCTTCCGAAGAATGCCAAAATCTGACGTTCTGGTTATGATACTGGTAACGCTGGTTACCGTTTTTCTGCACAATTTGGCACTGGCTGTCTTGGTTGGGGTAATTATCTCGGCCCTTGTTTTTGCTTGGGACAACGCTAAAAGAATTCGCGCCAGAAAATATGTTGATGAGAAGGGAATAAAGCATTATGAGATCTACGGGCCACTATTTTTTGGGTCTGTGACCTTGTTTAATGAGAAGTTTGAGGTACTTGAAGACCCTGATGAAGTTATTATAGATTTTAAGGAAAGTAGGATAGTAGATATGTCCGCTATAGAAGCTTTAAACAAATTAACGGAACGCTATCACAAAGTAAACAAGAAGGTACATTTAAGGCATTTAAGTGAGGATTGCAGACGCTTGTTGGCAAACGCCGATGCCATAATTGACGTAAATGTTTTGGAGGATCCTACTTATAAATTAGTTATAGATAAGGTCTGATTATTACTGTATTGCGAATTTTACGTTCACAGTACTTGCTATTTTTATTTTTTCAAATTCAATTTCAATGGGTTGATCTTCATCTGCCTCTTTAGACATTTGTACCCTAACCATTCTTTCATCCATCCTATTTTGTACCCCGGTGTTTAGATCAGATATAAAAAGAGCATGTCCAAGCTTTTGATCTAAAGGGATAACCATTGCTTCTGCCTGGGTTTTTGCCGCACCTACAGCTCTTTGTCTTAGATCAATTTTTAACTTTTCAAGCTTTGAATATTCGGTTTTTGTCAGATTTATATTTGAGACGCCAATAGTTTCAAGACCCATTATTACTTTACCTGCCGTTAAGGCGTCATACACTAATAAAGAATATTCTTTATCTTTTTGAACATCCACTTTCCTGAGAAAATACTTTTTAAAATTACTTCCCAAATCAGCAAGGGTAAGTTGTTCCTCAATATCAATACCCAGTGATTTCAGCTTGTCTGCCATTTTATTTTCTAATTTTTCAACTGAAGTTTTTCCTTTGGTGTCTTCTTCTGTAATTAGGATTGACAAATAAATACGATCTGGTATAACTAAGGTGTCCACTCGTGCAGTGGTCTCTAAATACGGTTGATCAATAAAGTTTTTATTTTGCCCGAAACTTGAGAGACTTGATATAAAAAGAAGTGTAATCAAAAACCTCAAAACTATTTTTTGTCTAACTAAATATTTCATTTTTCCAATTTGTTTACGAAACTAAAATTTTCTTGTCGCTTTTAAAAGATATAATGAGGGAAGTCTTTTTCTCAGTGAGTGTTAATTACCAATAAGAAAGTAAATACCGCTGCATTGATTAAATTCTGTAAAAAGTAAAAGTGCCGAACTCGTCAATTTATAAACTGAGAACAGCACTTATTAATATACTTAATGCGGTTTTAAAGGGTACGTAAGTACTCTGCAACAGCCCGGGCATCTTCTTCACTTAAGTTTTGATTAAGCATGATGGCATTGTTGTACTCTATCAATAAGGCTTGAGCAATAGGATCTTCTTTAATCATAACATCCGGGTTTAGGATCATATTCATCACCCATTCAGGACTTCTACGTTCATAAACACCCGCTAAAGCAGGTCCTATCATCCGTTGGTTAGCCATATGGCACGCTGTACAAATAGCGTTGAACTTTGCTTCACCTGCGGCAGCTAAATCGGAATCTATTTCTGGTTCAAATTCTAAAGAAGTTATAGGTCCAATTCCTTTGTTATTTAAATCAACGGGAACAGTTTCAGTTTTGGTTTCTACTTTTACCTCTTTCTTTGTACGGTTCATTTCAAAACCTCCTTCTTTTTTCTCTTCTTTTTTTTCGCCGCAGCTCACGGTCATGGCGCAAATTCCAATTAGGGTAAATATTTTTCGCATGTTGTTTAGATTTGAAGCGCTAAGATATGAAATAGCATGAATCAAAAAAGTTCCTTTATAAATTTTAAACCAATTTTTTCGGAATAAGATATGTTTTGTGAACCAAAGAATCCTACATGCCCACCATGATTAGGCATATCAAGAAAAAGAAGTGTGTTATTTTTTGCTTCTTCTATCGGGTAGCAATCCGTACCTAAAAATGAGTCGTCCCGGGCATTGATAATTAAGGTTGGGATTTTTATCCGGGGTAAAAACTGAAGACTGCTGCACTGTGTATAATAGTCCAAAGCATCTTTGAACCCATGAGCTTTACTGGTATAAATATCATCAAAATCTTTCAGGTTCCTGATCTTCTTTATTTGTTCCATAGAGATTAATTCTGGGAATTTCTGCCGTTTTAAATATAATTTCTCAACCAAATGTTTTTTAAATCTTTTGGCATAAAGTGTATTTTTCAATTTAAGCAATTGAATGAGCGAATCGTGCAAACTACACGGAACGGATACTGTTACAGCCCCTTTTATTTCTTTTGCCACATGCCCTTCTCCCAGATATTTTAGTGTCAAATTTCCTCCTAGGCTAAATCCTTTAATATAAATGCTGCTATATTTCCGTGTAGCAAGGATATGTTGTATTACGGCTCTGAGATCTTCTGTATCCCCGGAATGATATGATCTGAATAGACGGTTCGTTTCTCCGCTGCAACCTCTAAAATTAATAGCACAACTATCCAGTTCATTGGAATTAAAATGCTTGGCACTTCCTTTAATGTACGGCCGTTGCCCATGTCCTTCAAGACCATGTAAAAGAATAACAACAACATTACTGGGCGCAGGGGAAAAACTCCAATCCAGGTCTATAAAGTCTCCATCCTCAAGTTCCAGACGCTCCCTTTGCTGGTTTAGGTTAGTAACCTTTCTAATCAATCCGGAATAAATAGTGGATATATGACCATTTTTAAACGGAAGGGGAGGATTATAATGAGATTTAACCAGAGGCATTAGTACAGTACATGGTCCTTAGGCGCAACAGGATCGGGAAGGTTTTCTTCATCCAACATATCGCGTAAATCAATTTCAATTGTTCGGCATAAGGCGGTCATGGGCACATCATTTATTCTGCCTTCAAATGGGTCTTCACTATTATCACCTACTTTCTCCATTGTAATAAAAATCCATGAGATTAGAACTGAAAACGGGATCATCAAAAATACGTACCAGGCTTGCATAGAATCTACTGATATTAATCTATCATCTTCAAAAACGTCGAGCAGACCAAAAGGTAAAACCAATATAAATATCCAGGTAAATACCCTTGAAAAATATCCATATTGTCTCGGAAAAGGAGTGTTTTTTATTCGTTCGCTTTTACCTTGCAGATTATAGAGTTCTTCTAAAACAGACTGCATCTGATCTTCCTGGAAGCCATCAATAACGTCTTTTTCTTTTAGCGCAACAATATCCATTGCCTGGTTCTTGACCAAATGTGTGGCTGGATTCACCCTTTTTTTAAGGTCAATAAACTCTCTTTTATTCACATATTTAAAAGCCTCATTACAGGATGGGTTTCGCTCTCCATGCTTATCAAACATTCTTTCAACTGATCTGTCCTCTTTTAAGGACCATGGTTTCGGTTGTCTTAGCTGCACCCTAAGCGCGTTAATCCATCCAATTTGTCTGTAAATTAATTGAGCTTGCATCTTTTTATCGTAAGCCTTATCGTCAGTGCGCACAAAACTTAATACCTGTATGCCCCAGGTTCTGCTGTAATTGACAATGCCACCCCATATTTTTCGACCTTCCCAAAAACGATCATAGCTTTGGGAGTTCTTGAATCCAATATAAAATGCAACCGCAATACCAATAACACTAATAGGTTGAAAGGGAATATCAATGAAGTTCCAACCCAGAAAATGATACACATAAAATATTAAGCTTGCATATAAAGTAAAAAAGATGAGGTTCTTCCAGGCATATCTAAAAATGACTCCCCAGCCAATGTTTCTTTTGACGTACATATATTTGCGAATTATTTAAGTATCATTTTGGATAAATGTCCAATAAGGCAATTTGTGCTTTAATCGCTTCATTAAATTCAGATTTAAGTATTTTTACAAGCTCTGCAACGGTAAGCACATTTTCTACCGTAGCTGCTCCCTGACCTGCAGACCAAATATTCTTCCAGGCTTTCGCTTCTGTATCTAATTCCTTTCCAAAGTCAATTTTAACATCCTTTTTAAGATCTTCTTTTGTAATTCCTGCTGCGGCAAGACTGGCTCCAAGAAAATTAGCATGTACACCAGATATGGCAGCAGTATAGGTTATATCACTGGCCCCTGCTTTTATGATCATCTGCCGGTATTCCTCCGGCGCTTTACTTTCTAGAGTGTTAATAAATCTAGTACCCATATAAGCCAAATCTGCGCCCATTTGTAAGGCCGATGCAATATCTCTGCCGGTACTTATACAACCTGAAAGAATAATGGTTTTAGTGTAGAACTTTTTAATTTCTGCAACAAGTGTCATAGGATTAATCGTACCTGCATGTCCCCCCGCCCCAGCAGCAACTAATATTAGACCATCTACGCCGGCTGCCGCCGCCTTTTCTGCATGCCTTTTTTTAATTATATCGTGAAAAACCAGACCGCCGTAACTGTGTACGGCATCAACGACTTGTGATACAGCACCCAAAGAGGTAATAATGATAGGAACTTTATGTTTAATGCATAATTTTAGATCCGCTTCCAGCCTTGGATTTGTAGGATGAACAATCAGATTTACACCAAATGGTGCTGCTTTAACTCCTGTTTTTTCTTCAAAAGTGTCTAATTCAGATTTTATTTGGATTAGCCATTTTTCAAATCCTTCACTTGTCCGTTGGTTCAGCGCAGGAAAAGTTCCTATAATTCCATTTTTGCAACATTCAATAACCAATTGTGGGCCAGAGATGAGAAACATGGGCGCTGCGATAGCAGGTAAAGCAAGTTCTTTGATAAATGAAGGTTTGTTAGCCATAGTTAAATTTTGTGATTTTAAAAATAGGTATAAATTTTTAGCCAACACAAGCCTCCGGAAATCAAAACCTTATTTTATTAGATTCTTATTCACCTTAAAGAACTTAGTACAATAGAATAATATTTTAATAGAACCTATTTAAGTAATTACATCTTTGCTACATTAGATGTCTCGATCACTGCTTATTAGGTGATTCTCATTAAAACAAATTGTAATAATTAGATGCACACCTGAACATCAAATCTTCGTTTTATGAAAAATAATTTATATATAATTCAGATCCTTTTTTTACTGTTTTTCTATGGAATAGGTTTCGCACAAAATGATCATAAGCAACACCAACCGATAATATTGGACTTTAAAATTGAGTCTACCAGTGAAACTGCATCAGTAAATCCTTTTACCGATTATCGTCTACAGGTAGATTTTGTGCTTGAGGATAAATTATTTTCAATACCTGGATATTATGCGGCTGATGGAAATGCGGCCGATACCAGGGCTTCTTCTGGAGGTATCTGGAGGGTAATATTTACACCAAATGCTATAGGGAATTGGAAATACAGAGTTTCATTCAAAAAAGGAAGAAATATTGCCTTAGATGAAGATACTTATACAGGGCTTTCAATTGCCCCGCATGATGGCAAAACGGGCAAGATTAATGTAGTTTTAGCTGATCAAGACGCACCAGGTTTTAATGCAAGAGGGAGACTTTGTTATGCCAATAACAGATATCTGCATACAGAAAACGGAGAACCTCTATTGAAGTTTGGGACTAATTCTCCCGAGAATTTTTTGGCATATACAGATATTGATAGCACGTATTCTTATGACCGTGAAAAATCTTTTATAAAAACCTGGAATCCACATAAACAAGACTGGAAAAATGGAGACCCTACTTGGCAGGGTACAAAGGGCAAGGGAATAATTGGGGCACTAAACTATTTAGCTTCAAAGGGTATGAATAGTGTCTATGCCCTCACCCTGAACATAGAAGGAGATGCACGAGATGTATGGCCATTTCTGAGTCATAGGAAAAGGGATTTTAAAAGGTATGATGTGAGTAAACTTGGACAATGGGATATTATTTTCTCACATGCCGAAAATTTAGGAATAATATTGAATTTGGTGACTCAGGAAAAAGAAAACGAGTTAATACTAGATGATGGTTATACCGGAATTGAGCGCAAACTATATTACAGGGAACTTATAGCAAGGTTTGGGTATCACAAAAATATCATTTGGAATATGGGAGAAGAAAATGGTTCAGCACCATGGTGGCCTAATGGACAGAATGACCAACAAAGATATGCTATGATACGCTATATAAAGGACCATGATCCATATAAGAATCCTGTAGTAATACACACCTTACCGGATGAGGAATCCAGAAATCCTATTCTTAATAAGTTGCTGCATTTTGATAAATTAGATGGACTTTCAATGCAAGTATCCAACATAGAAAATATTCATGTTGATATTATAGATTGGATTCATAAATCTGAGGATGCAGAAAGGCCGTGGATTGTAATGATGGACGAAATTGGCCCATGGCATACGGGAACCAAAACAGATGATGATGACCCTGCTCATGACGCGTTGAGACAAGATGCACTATGGGGTACACTAATGGCCGGAGGCGCCGGGATAGAGTGGTATTTTGGGTGGTTAAAACCACCTCATGACCTAAATGCAGAAGATTGGAGAAGCCGAAATAATATATGGGAGCAATCTGCAATAGCCTGTCATTTCTTTAATGAACTACCCTATAAGGAAATGTCAGATCTTGACAATAAAATCAGAAACTCCAATAATTATTGTTTTGGCCAGGAAGGAGAAATCTATGCCTTGTATTTAAAAAATGGCGGCACTGCCAGTTTAAATCTGGAAGGACAGAAAGGAAAATTTGAAATACTCTGGTATAATCCCAGAGTTGGGGGAAACCTTCAATCAGGATCTATTCAACATATTGACGGTGGGACCTGGGTTCAAATTGGGAGTCCACCTTCGGATTATACTGAGGATTGGGCTGCTTTAGTTAAGAGAGCAGAATAAGGTTAAGGGGTTTAAAAGCAATGTAGAACTTAGTGAATTTGTTAAACATACCTTAGAAACAGCTACTTAATCCATTATTTTCCCCGGTTTTGGCTTTTTACTTACAAGGTAAACTCCTAACAAAACCAAACAAGCGGCAGCTATTTTAACGGTGGTGAGTTTGTCCCTTCCACTTATTATGGCAAAAAGAATCCCAATTACAGGTTGAACATATACAAAAGCACTTACTGTGGATGCTTTTAGTTGAGTTAAGGCAAACACATTAAACAAATAAGCACAAAAAGTAGTCCCTATTACCACAAATGCCATTTTCCAAATTGCTTCAAATGGCAGGGTCGACCAAGAAACTTCTAAAAAATCAGGTAGGGCAACTGGTAAATTATATAGGATTCCAATCAGGAACATCCACTTTAAAAGAGTGAAAGGGTGGTATTTTTCCAGCAACTTTTTTACAAGAATCAGATATAGTCCAAAAAATAATGAGTTTAATAAAAAGAGAGAATTGCCCAAAGGGATATTTGATGCATCTTGTCTAATTTCATTACCGTAAAGTACAAGAAAAAGGGCACCTGAAAGACCAATCAATATACCGGCGATTTTAAGCGCTCTAATTTTTTCTTTAATTAAAAAAAAAGATAAAATCACTACAATGATTGGGGTGGTAGTTACAAGAACCGCACTATTAATTGGAGTTGATAAATCTAAACCTTTAAAAAACGCCAACATATTAATCGCCATACCAAAAAGAGAACACAGCATTACCCTGCCCCAGTCCTTCCATTCGATCCTTTCTTTAGGCCCCAAAAAGGAAATACTCCAAAACAAAATGGTTGCTCCTAGTACCCTAAGCATTATAAAACCAAAAGGTTTAATATACACAGGCATCACCCCTTTAGCAATAGTATGGTTTAATCCATAAATTGTTGTAGCGCCCAGGGCGGCCAATATGGCGAGAGTTCGCTTACTCAAGAATGAATAGATTCTTTGGCTGTAGCAACTACCTTTTTGCTATTTCCAATAAATATTTGATCGTTAACCAAAATAACAGGTCTTTTTAAAAATGTGTAATGCTCCAATATTAGCGCCTCATAGTCATTTTCTACAAGTTGCTGGTCTTTTAATTGGCGTTCACTAAATAGGCGAGCTCTTCTGCTAAACAAGGCCTCATAACTACCTGCTAAATTTCGCATTACTTTCAATTGCTCCGGGGTAATTGGATCTGATTTAATATCCTGAAGCTCTATATTACCAAGGGGTTTTAGTTCATTTAAAATACGTTTACAGGTATCACAACTACTTAAGTAATAAATTTTCTTCATGACTATTTTTTATCGAATTCAAAATTATAATATCTATCGTTAATTTTTTTTAAATGAATATGCTATTTTTAGTATTCATTAACGCATTGTTAAAATCGTAAAATAAGCACGCTTTGGAAAAATTATTTGATATCACAATACAAAACAGGAAGATACTATACAAAATATTAAAACGAACTCCTTCTGAACTTCTATTTGAAATTCCGGAAGGCTATCGCAATAATATTTGGTGGAATATAGCTCATGTTGTTGCGACTCAACAAATACTTATATACAAATTTAGTAATCTCCCCACGCGTATTGATGATTCTCTGATTCAAAAATTCAGAAAAGGGACATTACCGGATATAAATCCTACTAGTAAGGAGATAGATCATATTGGTGCTTTTTTACTTTCGACGGCAGAATGGGCACAGGAGGATTATGAAAATAGTGTTTTCAAGGAGTACAATGAATACAAGACCAGTACCAAGGTCATATTGCGTAATGTTGAAGATGCATTGGCGTATAATCTTTATCATGAAGGTTTACACCTTGGAGTTATACTTTCTTTGGAAAAAATACTATTAAAAGAAGAGGCGTTCTAAGTCTTGATGTTCCCAGATAAAAATTTTTGAATATCCTTATAAGGAAGTGTCAGCTCTATTGGGCCATCTGCAAAGGAAGCCACTTCATATTGATTATACAATAGTTTGAGCCCTTTCTCAGTAAAACCAATATTTTCGGGTAAATAAAAATGGTCTTTCTCAAACATAAAACCTGTACTGTTAATGGGATTATTTACAGGGATATTCTGTTGTAATCTAAATTGGGTTTCTGCATACTGTTCAAAACCTTCCTTATCTTCAAATAACTCCCAGTCTTCCATTTCCTTCCCTCTTTTTTTACTAAAATTTAAATAATTTGTTGATCCATAACCATGAGCACCACCGGTAAATAAATAAGACTGCAGTTCAATAGTGAGGAGTTCGTCATCTTCATAGGTAATCATTCCATTTATTTTTGCTTTCCATCCAATAGTTTCATCAGGATAGATCTTTTTTAATTCAAAATAGCCATTTGTAAAGGACTCAATGGCCTCTTGTATAGTTTCGGCATTAATTTCATCATCAAAAGTTAATTTAGAAATAACTTCTTCCTGTAAAGCGAGATTAATAGATTTAGCCAGTTTATTAGTACCCAATGCCTTAGGCACTTCAATGGTAACTTCAGGACATTCTTTACATATACTATTCGCCAGCGCTAACGCTTCAAACGTAATATTACCACTGTCCTGGCAGCTAGTTATTAGAGCTAGAAAAAAAAGGCAGGTTACAATACGCTTCATTGAGATGAATTTGGATCTATTGCAAAACTAAGGATTCATTGGTTTCTCCAAAAGATAACAATACATTTGTGAACATAAAATTATAATATGAGTGAAAAAAAATTGAGATTTAATAGCAAGGTAATACATGGGGGGCAAAAGCCGGACAAGGCTTATGGTGCAGTGATGCCCCCTATTTATCAGACTTCTACCTATGCCCAAACTAGCCCGGGTGAACATATGGGGTATGAATATTCCCGCAGTGCCAACCCAACAAGGAGTGCATTGGAAAAGGCACTCGCCAGTATTGAAAATGGGAATTTCGGATTGGCATTCGCCAGTGGATTAGCCGCCATGGATGCAGTTATTAAACTATTGGGACCAGGTGATGAAGTGATTTCAACTAATGATCTTTACGGAGGAAGTTATCGGCTTTTCCGACAGATCTTTGAAAAGTATGGAATCAAATTTCACTTCCTAGGCATGCAGGATGTATCTAAGATTGCTGCATTAATTAATTCAAACACGAAACTAATTTGGGTTGAGACTCCAACAAATCCAATGATGAATGTTATTGACCTTAAGGCGGTTTCAGAATTGGCCAAAAGTAATAAGTTACTTATGGCCGTAGATAACACTTTCGCAACACCTTATTTGCAACAGCCTCTCGATTTAGGGGCCGACATAGTTATGCATTCTGCTACTAAATATCTCGGTGGGCATAGCGACGTGGTCGTCGGAGCTTTAGTTGTGAAAGATGAGGTATTGGCAGAGAAATTGTATTTCATTCAGAATGCTAGTGGTGCCGTATGTG
This sequence comes from uncultured Eudoraea sp., assembly GCA_964536335.1. Taxonomy (GTDB): domain Bacteria; phylum Bacteroidota; class Bacteroidia; order Flavobacteriales; family Flavobacteriaceae; genus Eudoraea. The sequence goes on from CAZHWD010000189.1 coordinate 37,688, forward strand.
GTCCTATGGATAGTTTTTTAGTACTTAGAGGAATTAAAACATTGCACGTAAGAATGGAGCGGCATTGTGAAAACGGAAAACAAATTGCCGAATATTTGTTTGCACATCCTAAAATTGAAAAAGTATACTGGCCCGGCTTTAAGGATCATCCCAATCATGAGGTTGCCACAAAACAAATGAAAGCATATGGTGGAATGATATCTTTTGTACCCAAAGGGAGCAGTTTTAAGGATGCCATTGCAATAGTAGAAAAGCTAACGGTTTTCACACTTGCAGAATCTCTGGGAGGGGTGGAGAGTTTAGCGGGTCACCCGGCAAGTATGACCCATGCCAGTATTCCTAAAAAAGAACGGGAAAAAAGCGGGGTTGTTGATTCACTTATTCGACTTAGTGTAGGAATTGAAGATGTCCAAGATCTTATTTCTGACCTGGAACAGGCAATCGCATAAATTTTGTCATATTTTAAAAAAAAGCTACTTTAAATTACAGAAAAGATATAATTTTGCTCTGTAATTTTTAATTCAATAAAAACTTTAGCAAATCAATTACAATATGAACACAACTATCGAAACATTTATGGATGAGGTGAGAACCCGAAATGGTCATGAAACGGAATTCATCCAGGCGGTACAGGAAGTGGCTGATACGGTAATTCCTTACGTAGTCCAACATGAAATCTATTACGGGAAAAACATCTTGTTGAGGATGGTGGAACCGGAGCGGTTGATTTCCTTTAGAGTTTCCTGGGTAGATGATGACGGTGAGATACATGTAAACCGAGGATATCGTATACAAATGAATTCAGCAATAGGACCTTATAAAGGAGGACTTCGTTTTCACCCATCAGTTAATGCGAGTATTCTTAAATTTCTGGCTTTTGAACAGGTTTTCAAAAATAGTTTAACTACCCTTCCAATGGGTGGGGGAAAAGGTGGTTCAGATTTTGACCCTAAAGGAAAATCTGACGATGAAGTTATGCGGTTTTGCCATGCTTTTATGACAGAGTTAAGTAGGCATATAGGACCTAATACAGATGTTCCGGCAGGGGATATTGGAGTAGGAGCAAGGGAAATCGGGTTCCTTTTTGGGATGTATAAG
>CAZHWD010000190.1:0-17310 GCA_964536335.1 uncultured Eudoraea sp.
AAAACACAACCTCGGTAGAAGTACCGTGTTGATATCATTTATTATATTTGATAGCTTGGAAAAGTACAAATCTTAAATAAACCTAATCTTATTTACTTAGCCTATCTGAATGGATATTCAAGATAATAAATTTAACTATAAGATAATACTTGCTGCATTAGTTGCCGTAATTATAGGCATATTAATAGCCTTCTACTATAGTTATGCCCAATCCAGGACTCAAATAAACTACCTGGAAGATGAAAAAGGGCTGCTTGTAAAGGATTTAACCCTTATGAAGACCGAAGTAGACCGGCTTTCAGCACTTAATGAAGTAAACGAAATAGAATTACAAGATTCCAGATATCGTGTTCAGCAGCTATTGGATTCTGTTGGGAGGCTAAACTTTACGGTGACCAAATTGAAGGAATACAAGAAGGAGCTTCGTGAATTGGAAATAAAACACGATAGCCTTAAACTTAAAAACAATTTCCTGAAGTATAATAATATGTTGCTCTCCGATAAATATGAGGAGACTCGCAAAATGATTGAAGAATTAAGAGGCAAAAGTAGTTCTCTTGCCGAAGCAGAAGCTTTATTACGGGAGAAAAATAAGGAACTTAGTAAGGAATTACGAATTAAAAGCTATTTAAAGCTGCAAAATTCTGAAGGAAGCGGATTTAGGTTACGCAGCAGTAAACCCATTAAAACCACTAAGGCATCGACTATTGAAAAGCTTAGGGGTTGCGTTACTATTGTAGGAAACCCCAATGACATAAATGAGGAAAAGGTTATTTATTTTCAGTTCCTGGGCCCTAACATGGGGGTTATAGAGGATAACGCTAATGTCATTTCCGTAAGTGGAAATATCTATAGTAAAAGAGTAGAGTTGATATCCACCGGAGAGGATATCAGTGTATGTGATTTTATAACAATTCCTCAAGGTTCGCTGGAACCTGGCACCTACACCCTTAATGTTTTTGAAGACGAAAAGCTACTATCATCTTCAGAATTTCATTTAAAATAAACATTACTTTTTTAAGGTTATCTCATTTTATTTCTAAGTCTTAAAAATTAAATGCCATAATATTCTATTTTTGCCAGATGGCAAATCAAGAAGACATCTTTAGAAAGGTAATTTCACATGCTAAAGAATATGGCTATGTGGTGCAATCAAGTGAAATATATGATGGTTTGAGTGCTGTATACGACTATACACAGAACGGAGCAGAACTTAAAAAAAACATTAAAGAATACTGGTGGAAGGCCATGGTGCAGATGCATGACAATATTGTTGGCATTGATGCCGCTATTTTTATGCACCCTACTACCTGGAAAGCATCAGGACACGTTGATGCTTTTAATGATCCTCTGATTGATAACAAAGACTCCAAAAAAAGGTATAGGGCAGATGTATTGGTCGAGGACCATGTAGCCAAGATAGAAGCAAAAATTGACAAGGAAGTTCAGAAGGCTTCAAAAAGATTTGGGGAGTCCTTTGATAAAACACAATTTCTGACGACAAATCCGCGTGTTTTGGGATATCAGGAGAAAGGACAAAGTATAATAAAACGATTAGCAAGATCTTTGGAAGCGGAAGATTTGGAAGATGTTAAAAGTCTAATCGAAGAGTTGCAGATAGTTTGTCCTGTTTCAGGGTCTAAAAACTGGACAGATGTTAAACAATTTAATTTAATGTTTGGTACCAAACTGGGAGCTTCGGCGGAAAATGCGACCGATCTTTATTTAAGACCAGAAACAGCCCAGGGCATTTTCGTAAATTTTCTTAATGTTCAAAAATCCGGGCGACTGAAAATACCATTTGGAATTGCCCAAATTGGAAAGGCATTCAGAAATGAAATTGTAGCAAGACAATTTATATTCAGGATGCGCGAATTTGAACAAATGGAGATGCAATTCTTTATTAAACCAGGAACACAGATAGAATGGTATGAAAAATGGAAAGAATTACGTATGAAATGGCATTTATCACTGGGAATGGGTGAGGAGAATTACCGTTTTCACGATCATGAAAAACTGGCCCATTATGCGGATGCTGCCTCGGACATCGAGTTTAAATTTCCATTTGGATTTAAAGAACTTGAGGGGATTCACTCCAGAACCGATTTTGATCTGAGGAGCCATGAAAAATATTCAGGTAAAAAATTGCAGTATTTTGATCCTGAACTCAACCAGAATTATGTGCCTTATGTTGTGGAAACTTCTATTGGGGTTGATAGAATGTTCCTGGCCGTTTTATCAAATTCGTTGAAGGAAGAGGAATTGGAAAATGGGACAACACGAACAGTATTAAAAATACCTGCCGTACTTGCGCCCATAAAAGCAGCTGTTCTGCCACTTGTGAAAAAGGATGGATTACCAGAAATAGGGCATAGAATTATTGATGATCTTAAATGGGATTTCAATGTGGTCTATGATGAAAAAGATGCAGTAGGGCGAAGGTATAGAAGGCAAGATGCGGCTGGGACGCCTTTTTGCATTACCGTGGATCATCAAACTCGGGAAGACGAAACAGTCACTATTCGATATAGAGATACGATGGAGCAGAAAAGAATAACCATAGATGCTGTTAATGAGACTATCTCCAATGAAGTTGGAATAAGGCACTGGTTGAAGAAAACGGAATAAAGTTTTTCTCGAACATATAATTCATAGTTGATAACTCAATCCCAGACTTGTGTAAAAATTTCTGCCATTTCCCGGGTAATAATAGCGAGGTTCGGTTCCGCCAAATCCTACTGCATTTATTAATACAGATTGAGCATAATTAACATCAAAAATATTATTTATGCCAAAATCTAAAGAAATGTACAAATTCTCTACTATCTCCTTTTTGTAACCTAATCTTGTATTTAAAATATTAAATGGTTCACTATACAGGGTATTGGCATCTGTTAGAGGGATACCATCTACATATTGATAGGTAGTATTCCAATAAAAATCCTTTGTATAGTTAAAGCGCAGTCCCAAATTTACTCTATTCCTTGGTACACCAGTTAAAGGATTTCCTGAATAATCATTGTTTCCATCTACAAAATCAACAAATATGTGGTCACTTAAGGTATAACTTGCAAAAGGGATGATTTGTAATTTAGAGCTTAAATCGAATGTATAATTCATATCTAATTCAATACCTTGATGTCTTGTGCTTCCGGCATTTATACCAACAAATTGATCTTCTCCTATGCGCTGTGAAACCAATAAATCATCAATATTCATCCTGAATATAGCCAAGTTCAACCATAGTTTGTTCCTTATAAGAAAAATTTTAGTGCCAAGCTCATAATTCATTCCTTTTTCCTGGGTTATCTCAGGGTTTATTATTCCTTCAGGTGTAAGTGTTTCTTCCAAACCCGGATTAGAGAATCCCCTGCTAATATTTGCATAAACTTGCCTACCCTCACCTATGGAATAGACCAAATCCAGACTGGGCATTACTATAAGATCAAAATTTCGTATTGCATTCTTATTAGCTTCTCCGGAGTTAAATAAATCTCTGTAATCGTAATGAGTTTTGTTTAGATTTATACCAAGTTGCATATTAAATTTTTTAGCAAGTGGGAGTGTCAAAGAGGCAAAAGCATTAAATTGCCTTCTGAATTCCTTGTTGCTGCTAAGTTCATTTCCCTGCAGACTTCCATTTCCATTGTTGTCCTCATATAAATTTTCATAAGTTTTCCAATTGTATTCATCTTTGTAGAGTTCTCCTCCAAATAGGTAAGACGCTATTCTATCATGATATCCAAAATGACCTATAAATTGGGTTCTGAAACCATAACTATTAGTAAACTCATCTAAAATATTAAAAGGGCGGGCTTCATAATGATCTAGATATGAGTAAAAAAGACTTGTAGTATTCTCTAGTTTGCTACTTATCTTATAATTATAGGAGAGCCCCAGAAGTGTATATTTATTAGATTCGAATCCCTGTGCCTGATTCCATGTAAAAGCGGCTTGTCTGGGGTTTTCTGTAAAAGCAGTTATCCCCAAAGAACTTGGTATTTGAGCGGTGTAGTCAATATAATTTGCCAAAATAGCAATTGAACTCTTGGAGTTAAGTTTAATAGCAGTTGTCAGAAGTATACCATCACGATCAAAGTTACTGTTCTCCCTATAGCCTTCTGTATTTAAATGGTTATAACGTAAATTAAACTCCAGACTATCTGTAGAATGAGCAATACTTAAATTGTCTTTTATAAGTCCATAAGAACCTATAGTAAAGTTATTGGTAAAAACAGTTCCTTTGTTAATTTGTTTTTTAGTATTAAGAAGTACAGCACCTCCCAGATTGGTGCCATAGGCAGTTCCTTTGGGCCCTTTAATCACCTCCATTGAAGTAAGATTTTCCAGATCAAAAATTTCAATTGTTGAAAAACCATTACCGTTGGTAACCGGAATATCCTCAAAATATAAACGCAACTTGTCTGTGCCAAACGGGGTTCTTGCACCCACACCCCGAATGGTTATACGGTTTGTGTTTAATGCGCCTGAAAGAACATAAACTCCGGAGATTTGATTAATTGAGGAGGCAACATCTATTGGACTATGATTTTGAAAAGCCTTTTCCCGAATAATTGTCGATGGGGTAATTCCAAGAGTTTTATTGGTTTTGCTGGGATTATAAATAATAACTTCCTTTAGATAAGTAATAGAATCCTTTTCAATTTCCTGTGAAACCCCGTAAAAATAATTAGAAAGAAGGATAAAAAATAGAATGTAGTACTTCATTAAATGATATTCATTGCAAAAATCGGTATAAAGGCCATGCTTAAGATTTTGGACTAAGTTATAGATTTTAATACACTTTACAAGTTGGGTTAAACATTCACTATTTTTGAAATTAAATTAAATTGATATGAAGATAGTTTCATACAATGTAAATGGTATCAGGGCAGCCCTGAACAAAGGTTTTCTTGAATGGCTAAAACAAGTTGATCCTGATGTGATATGTCTTCAGGAGATTAAAGCAATGAAAGAGCAGTTAGATATTAGTGTTTTTGAAAAAAGTGGATACTTTCATAATCACTGGTTTAGTGCCCAAAAAAAAGGTTATAGTGGAGTTGCTATTTTGTCTAAAAAGCAACCGAATCATGTAGAATATGGTACCGGAATAGATTATATGGATTTTGAAGGCCGGAATCTTAGGGTAGATTTTGACGGGCTATCTGTTATGAGTATGTATCTTCCTTCTGGAACCAATATGGCCAGATTGGATTTTAAATTGAAATATATGGCAGATCTGCAAACTTATATAGATAAGATCAGAACAAAGCATCCCAACCTCATTATTTGCGGGGATTACAATATTTGTCATCGCGCAGTTGACATCCACGATCCGGTAAGAAATAAAAATGTATCTGGTTTCTTACCGGTTGAAAGGGAATGGCTTAGTAGTTTTATTGAGAGCGGGTTTATAGACAGCTTTCGATTTTTTAACAAAGAACCACATTATTATACCTGGTGGAGTTACAGAGCAAATTCCCGTAATAATAATAAAGGATGGCGTCTGGATTATGGCATGGTAAGTCGTTCTCTGGAGCATAGGCTAAAACGTTCCGTTATACTTTCGGAAGCAAAACACAGTGATCATTGCCCAATTCTGATTGAATTACATGAATAATTAAAGTACTCTTGATAAAATGTAAACATGGGAATTACTAAATTTGTTTGGTCAAAAAAGAATAGTGTTTGCTTATGATATATAAAAAATTACCTCACACGGATTTAGAAGTTAGTAAGATTTGTTTGGGTACAATGACCTGGGGCCGTCAGAATTCGGAAGAGGAAGGACATCAGCAAATGGATTATGCAGTTGATATGGGAATAAACTTTTTTGACACCGCCGAACTTTACCCTATTCCGGCACATCCAGACAGATATGCTGATACCGAGAAAATAATTGGCAACTGGATTAAGAAAACAGGAAATAGAGACAAGATTATTCTAGGCAGCAAGATTGCGGGGAAAGCCGATTTCACTAAATTTATTAGATCTACAGGCTTTAGAAGGGAAACCTTAATTGAAGCGGTTACAGGAAGTCTGGAACGACTTCAAACAGACTATATAGATTTATATCAATTGCATTGGCCGGAGCGTTCTACAAACTATTTTGGTAAAAGAGGTTATAAACATGATCTGACAGATCATTGGCAGGATAATATTCACCAGGTATTGGAAACTCTAAGGGATCTTATTAGTGAAGGCAAAATAAGACATGTCGGACTTTCCAATGAAACCCCTTGGGGAACCATGCGCTTTTTAGAAGAAAGTAAAGTGCACTCCAGCTTACCCAGAATGGTTACTGTACAAAACCCCTATAATTTATTAAACCGCCAGTTTGAAGTAGGCCTATCTGAAATTTCAATCCGGGAAAATATAGGCCTTTTAGCCTATTCTCCTTTAGGATTTGGTGTTCTTAGTGGAAAGTACATAGGTGGTATGAAGCCTGCAAATGCCAGGATTACCTTATTTCCGGAATATAACCGATACATTAGTGACAATGCAAACAGGGCTACTCAGGAATATTACAAACTTGCCCGGGAGCATAATCTTTCACTTACCAAAATGGCACTGGCATTTGTGAATTCAAGACCATTTGTAACCAGTAATATTATTGGTACAACGACTATGAAACAACTCGAGGAAAACATATCCAGCATAGAAGTTGATCTCTCTGATGAGTTGATAAAGGGGATCGAATCTATTCACAATAATATACCCGATCCGGCTCCTTAATTTTGTTTAAAAAGGGGATATCATCATTTATTGTTGAATAATGCTTTAAAAGTTTAGAGAATAATTGAAAGGTTTATTTAAATAAAGAGTTTGTTAACTACATCCTCAATTTTAGAGACCAATTCAATATTTATTTTTGTATTCTTAAGAGCAATTTTGTTATTCTTTGAAACAAAAATTATAGTAAATCCAAGTTTATCGGCTTCAAGAATTCTTTGTTCCACTTTTTGCACAGGTCTTATTTCTCCGGCCAGGCCTATTTCTGCAGCGAAACATACATTTTTCTCAATTGGCATATCTGCATTGCTGGACAAAATAGCAGCGATTACTGCAAGATCAATTGCCGGATCATCTACAGTTATTCCCCCCGTAATATTTAAAAATACATCTTTTGCCCCAAGTTTGAAGCCGGCTCTTTTTTCTAAAACGGCCAGTAACATATTCAGACGCTTAGCATTATATCCGGTGGCAGAGCGTTGTGGAGTTCCATAGACCGCTGAACTCACTAAAGCCTGAATTTCTATCAACAACGGGCGCATGCCTTCTACGGTTGAAGCAATAGCTGTTCCACTAAGTCCTGAATCACTTTTTGAAAGTAATACTTCTGAGGGATTATTTACCTCCCTGAGTCCATCTCCCTGCATTTCATAAATCCCTAACTCTGCCGTCGAACCAAATCGATTCTTAAGCGACCTTAATATTCTGTAAACATAATTTCGATCGCCTTCAAATTGTAAGACCGTATCTACCATATGTTCCAAAATCTTAGGTCCTGCAATATTTCCATCTTTAGTAATATGTCCTATTAAGATAACAGGTGTATTCGTTTCTTTGGCAAATCTTATAAGTTCTGCAGCGCATTCACGAATCTGAGATATACTGCCCGCGGAAGATTCTATATAATCTGAGTGAAGGGTCTGAATTGAATCAATGACTACTATATCTGGCGCAATATCATTTATCTGAATAAAAATATTTTGGGTTTTGGTTTCGGTGAGTATGTAGCAGGTCTGATTATTAGGATGAATTCTCTCTGCTCTCATTTTTATTTGCTTCAGACTTTCTTCGCCAGAAACGTATAAGGTCCTTAAGTTGAGTCTTAAGGCAATTTGCAGCAGCAATGTGCTTTTACCTATACCGGGTTCTCCGCCAAGTAGAACCAATGAGCCAGGGACCAGACCTCCGCCTAAAACCCTGTTAAATTCTTTATCGCAAATGTCCAGTCTAAATTCCCTGGAAGTATTGATCTGTCCAACCAAAACAGGCTTGGTAGTAATAGCTTTGGCATTCTTAACACTTCTCCAAGGAATATCCTTATCTTTTTGGATTATTTCTTCTATGATGGTATTCCACTCTTTACAGGCACCACATTGTCCTATCCACTTGGCATATTGTGTACCGCAATTCTGACAAAAAAAAGCTGTTTTTGTTTTAGCCATTTGAAGCTAAGCTGGTTTTGGCTAAAGATATTGTGGTTACTATAAAAATCAAAAGAAAGTTGATACTTTAAATATCATTCCATATTAAAGCAAAAAATATTAAAGCGGGGTTGTTTTAAAAGCCAAAGTCTGCTTTCAAAGCATCCATTTTTTCTAAAGCCATTTCCTTTGTAAGAAAATCGATCTCTTCCATTGCGAAGGCTTTCTCAAAAGTACGCAGTGCTTTTTTACCCTCTCCTAATTCTTCATAATACTCTCCTTCAAAGTAAAATCCAAGCATTGTACTAGGGAATTCTTCTTTACACAATTCAGCCAGGGGCTTTAAAGACTCAAAATCATCTTTTTTCCTACTTGCCGCATATATGGCCATAATATCATTTAATTCAACTTCTTTCCTGAACCCAAATAATTCTTCAATAGAATTGTATTTATCTTCCAAATATTTGTAAACGGGTTCTTCTGATGTAAGAATTTTTTCTTTGTATTCTTTTGGACTAATTGGTTTAAACATTTCAAACATGCTTCCCCAGGCCTTCCCAATTCCATAGGTTGCTACCGATACCTCATTTGCCGTGGGGTATTCATCAAAGTGATAATTGAAACCTACTTTATCTATGCTTTTCAATGCCTTGTCCATTTGCGATATTGCATTTTTGCTATTATCCTGTTCTCCACCAACAATTAAATGATAAAAAATTTGTTGATTTATTTCATTAAGCCTTGCGGGTACTCTGTTCTCCATTTCCGGCGCCAGATAAGGAGATATGCTAATGAATGCATTAAATAGAGATTTTTCTTTGAATAAATAATAATTCCCAAAGTTTGCAGTAATATCGTAACCAACAAACATGCTGAAAGGGGCCGTATTGTATGTGGTTTTCAGATATGGGATAAGTTCCATGCCAAGAAATTCAAAAAATAATTTTCCTTTTTCCGAAGGTAGTCCGGAGCCCTCTTCAAAGGCACAATCTTCCCATCTCAAATCATTTTCACTCTGAAAGACACCAACTATTATAGTCTCTGGAGTCCCTTGAAAAGTAGAGTAAAATTTAGAATTTGCAACCACCTGATCAAAAAGGTATTCTCCATCCAGAACAACCACTAAAGGATATTTTTTTTCTGGACTATAATCTTCGGGGATATAATATTTTACATCCCTTCTTTCCTGCAGTTTAAAAGATTCAAAAATCTCCTGTGTTATCTGTGCCCCTAAATTTGTACAGAACAGTATTGCAGCACATAGAAAAAAATTACGTATCATGCCTAAGTATTTGAAAACAGCTTTATGCTATTTATTCCTGTTCAATAACGGTAAGAGCAGGAAAGATATTGCACCAAATACGACGACCATAATAGTTTGTGCTATCCACATAATCCAACCAAATGCATTACCGGAAACAGCTGTAATTCCAAAAATTGATAGGGATTTACTTACTGCTATAGGATATAGCCCTATGCCTCCGTTTGTAGTAGACATAGCAAAGGCACCGCCAACGAAGGCTACCAGTATTTGCCCAAATGAGAGATCAATAGTTTCTGGGACGGTATATTTTATGACCCAAAACATAAGAACATAGGCGCCCCAAATAAAAACAGTGTGCAGGATAAAGGCCCATTTATATTTCATTTTAAATATGCTTAAAACACCGTCCAATAAGCCGTTAATAAAGTCTCTGATTTTAATGGCAAATCTTGAACTTGAACGTCTTAAAAAAGCCATGATGAATAAAAACCCTAGAAAGCCCGCACAAATAAAAATTAGAGTAGATGTAAATCCCAAACCCTTTTCAATTAAGAAGGCAAGTATTATATCGGTCTGTGAAATAAGAGCTATTAGAATTATTAGAAGTAACATCAGTAAATCTACGACCCTTTCTGTAACAATTGTCCCAAAACCTTTTTGGAAAGGAACGTCCTCGTAAGTAGCAAGTGCTGTTGCTCTTAATACCTCGCCAGACCTTGGGATGCCTAAATTAGCAAAGTAAGCCATCAAAATGATGAAAATATTATTAGTCACTTTTGGGGTATACCCTAAGGGTTCCAAAAGATAATTCCATCGGATCGCCCTAGAAATATGGCTCAATATTCCTATAAATACAGAGATTCCTACCCAAAACAGATCAGCCTCTTTGATGTACCTGATTATTTGTATCCTGTCTTCTTCTGAGGTAATACTATAAGAATACCAGACTAAAAAAACTCCCAAAGCAATTGGGAGTATGATTTTTAAGATCTTTTTCAGTTCTTTAGTCAAGACTATTTTAATAGATTAGTTTCTTCATCAGGGAACACTAAAGCCGGATTAAACTTTTTAGCATCTTCAATATCCATTCTGGCATATGTAATTAAAATCAGAATATCACCTACTGCCACTTTTCTGGCTGCGGCACCATTTAGTGTTAGTTCACCGGTACCTCTGGGTCCGGGAATAACATAGGTTTCTAATCGTTCACCATTATTATTATTGACAATCTGCACTTTTTCACCTTGAATAATATTAGCAGCATCCATTAGATCTTCATCTATAGTAATACTCCCTATATAATTAAGGTCGGCTCCGGTAACGCGAACCCGATGTATTTTGGATTTGACAACTTCTATTTGCATGGCACAAAGTTAATTAATTAAGGGCTATATTATCTATGAGGCGCACCCCGTTAACATAAACTGCAATAAAGGCCCTATATTTTGTATTTTTTTGTTTTCTTTTTACAGGATTTAAAGTGTCCTGATCAGTAATTTTTATATATTCCAAATCGAATTCAGGCTTTTTATCAAATTTATTTTTAACCCAATTCATTACCTTTACAGCACTTTTCATGCCAAATATTTCTTTGGCAGCCAAAAGTGTTTCATAGATAAAAGAGGCTTTGACCCTTAAGTCTTTTGGCAGTCTTTCATTTCTGGAACTCATTGCAAGTCCATGGGGTTCTCTGACAATTGGGCAGCCAATAATTTCAATTGGCATATTGGTTTTTTCAACTAATTTTTTAATGATTAGAAGTTGCTGAAAATCCTTCTCTCCAAAATATGCCTTATTCGGCATAACAATCAAAAAAAGCTTTTCGACTACCGTTGCAACACCCAAAAAATGATTCAATCTGAATTTCCCTTCCATTGTCGTATCTAAACCATCAAAATCGTATTCCTTTGAACTGATGTTGTTTGAATACAATTCTGATACCGAGGGGGTAAAAATAATGAGCTCCTCTGAAATATTTTTTAGATATTCAAGATCTGTATCTAGTGTCTCGGGATATTTGTTTAAATCATCTTTATTATCAAATTGGGTAGGATTCACAAAAATACTGACTACAACAACTTCAGTTTCCGAGATGGCTTTTTTAACTAAGGAAAGATGTCCTTTATGCAATGCTCCCATAGTAGGAACCAAACCAACAGATGTTGTAGTGTTTTTTAATGTGGCTAAATGGGCTATAAGATCCTTTTTGTTACTGAATAATAACATAATCAATTATAAAAGCCAGCAAACTTACTATAATTACTGCTATTCTACATTATTTTTGTAATTTTGCAGCTATGTTTTTCCGATAAACAAAATACATTTTTTTATGAATGGTAAAAAGATATTGTTTGTATCTTCTGAATTAGTGCCCTACCTACCAGAGAATGAAGTTTCCTTAATGTCTTACGAAACGCCAAGAATGGTCAATAGTAAAAAGGGCCAAATACGAATATTTATGCCAAGATATGGCAATATCAATGAGCGGAGGCATCAGTTGCATGAGGTAATCAGATTATCCGGAATGAACCTCGTCATCAATGATATGGACATGCCACTTATTATTAAAGTTGCTTCAATACCCCGGGAGCGCATACAGGTCTATTTTATAGATAATGAGGAATATTTTAAACGCAAAGCTACTTTTACTGATGAGAATGGAGAACTCTTCCCGGATAATGATGAAAGAGCAATTTTCTTTGCGAAGGGAGTGGTAGAAACAGTAAAAAAATTAAATTGGTCACCAGATATTATCCATGTTCATGGATGGATGGCTTCACTTGTACCATTATACTTAAAAACCTATTACGCAGATGAACCACTATTTGCCGACAGTAAAATTGTAACTTCAGTTTATAGCAAAGGTTTTGATGGAAATCTGGATACTAATATGAAAGAGAAAATCTTATTTGATGGTATTACTGATGATAGTATCTCCCATCTTGCCTCTCCCACCTATAATAATTTGTTAAAAGTTGCTGTAGATTTTTCTGATGCTATTATTTTAGCAGCCGAAGAAATTTCAGAAGATTTAAGTGATTACATTACCAACCTCCAAAAACCTCTGTTGCCATATGTTCCTTTACAGGAATTTGAAGAAGCATATGCAAATTTTTATAGCACTGAAGTTTTAAAATAGGCCTAATGAAGATTTTTTTAAAATTAGTATACTCTGCAATTGCAGTTTTTGTGCTTATACTTAGCGTCATTTCATGTGATGAAGACCTCACTACAATTGGAGATAGGGTTATTGCAAGCGATCCTTTTAATACAAGCAAAGAGGTATTTGACGTTTTTGTATTTAACAAAAAAATCAATGCTGTTGAGACTAACCAACTTCCAATATACCAAATAGGAATTTATAATGATCCGCTTTACGGAAATACTGAGGCCAGTATAACTTCTCAACTAAGATTACAAGGAGGTTTTGGTAATCCAGTATTTGGGCTTTTTAGCCAGCAAAGAGAAGATGATTCGGTATCAGACCCGGATGCAACTGCAATTGAGGAGAATGAAACGGTTAAAGAAGTAATTCTATATATCCCTTACCTTCAGAACCCAAATGGGGATAGAGATTTAGATGGCGTGCCGGATACTTTTGATGCAGACCCGGAGGATCCTAATAGTGATAGTGATGGAGATGGCCTGACTGATAATGATGAAAGAATAATTGGAACAAATCCGCTTGATGAAGACACTGATGGTGATGGTATAGGGGATAGTGAAGATACTGAAACTACTGTAAATAGGTATCCCCGAAAAGTTGATCTTGACAGTATTTATGGAAACCGGGAAGCACCTTACAATTTTAAAGTAGAACGATCTACGTACTTTTTAAGAAATTTGGATCCTGATACAGGGTTTCTGGAATCACAGGAATACTATTCAACTCAGGCATTTTCACCTGATTTTGTTTCTGATGTACTTTATGACGGGCAAGTGACCATATCAGATGAGGAAACTTTGATATTTCCCGAAGACGACCCCGACACTGAAGCGGACGAATCTCTCGATGAGCCCGAGCGAATCCAACCGGGTATAATGGTAGCATTAGATCCTGCTTTTTTTCAACAAAACATTTTGGATAAAGAAGGTCAGTCAGAATTATTAAGTCAAGCTAATTTCAGTGAGTTCCTTAGAGGCTTGCACTTATCTGTTTCTGCTATCACCGATGATATTCTGCTTATTCTCGACGTGACTGATGCCACAATTACAATAACTTATGATTACGATAAGCAGGAGGATGAAGAAATAGTTAAGGAAGAAGCAGAGTACGAATTGACATTAATTAACAGAGATTTAACCTTTGGAACAATTGGTGGCAATGCAGTTAACACTTTAATAAATGACCCATTTCCATCTGAGATTGCAAATGATTTAGATACAAATGAAAATGCAGATAGGATATATCTTAAAGGCGGTTCAGGATCCTATTCGGAAATCCAATTGTTTGAGGAAAATAACGGAGAGGATATTCTAAATGAAATCAAAGCAAAAAATTGGATTGTTAATGAAGCCAACCTTATCTTTTATGTAGACAGGGAACAGTTGGATATGGCAGGCATTACTAATGAACCTCCTGCATTATACCTTTTTAATGCGGAAACAAACATCCCCTTATATGATCTTAGTGTGGCTAGTGATCCTGATATCAGAAACAGAATTAATATTAACTATGGCGGGTCTTTGGAAAAAGAGAATAACAAAGGGGTCAAATATAAATTGAAAATAACCAATTATATCAATGATATTATTATTAGAGATTCTACAAATGCTACTCTAGGCCTCTCAGTAACTGCAGATTTAGCAATAATTGCTTCTAAAAATGCTGTGCTTGATATGACAGAAGAAGATTTACCGGTTGCTGCTACTATTACCCCCTTAAGTACGGTTCTCTTTGGCAATAATGTTCCTGTTGAAGAAGAGGATATGAAGCTAAAGTTAGAGATATTCTATACTGAGGTAAATTAACATACATTGCACATACACCACTTACAGTATTTTAGCGTTATATAACCGAATTTAAGGGAAAGTTTTGTTTTCTTCTTGTAAATTTGCTCATCTTCTAACAGTTAATGGAAAATATATGTGTGGAATAGTTGGATATATAGGATTTAGGGATGCTTATCCCATAATCATGAAGGGTTTGCAACGTCTAGAATACAGAGGTTATGATAGTGCAGGAATTGCTTTATACGACGGGAATAGAATTAATCTGGCCAAAACCAAAGGCAAAGTCAAAGATCTGAAAGAACGGTCAGAAACTAAAATTCCCTTAAATGGGAATGTTGGCATCGGTCACACAAGATGGGCAACTCATGGAATACCGAATGATGTAAATTCCCATCCGCATTATTCAAATTCGGGAAATCTTATAATTATTCACAATGGGATTATAGAAAATTATGAATCCATAAAACAAGAACTAACTAAAAGAGGCTATACCTTCGAATCTGACACTGATACTGAGGTTTTGGTAAATCTTATTGAAGAAGTAAAGAAAAAGGAAAAGGTATTATTAGGAAAGGCCGTTCAGATTGCCTTGAACCAGGTTGTTGGGGCTTATGCAATTGCCGTATTTGATATTCAAAAACCGGATGAAATTGTTGTCGCCAAATTAGGGAGCCCATTAGCAATAGGCATTGGAGAAGATGAGTTTTTCATAGCTTCCGATGCGTCACCTTTTATTGAATTTACTAATAAAACGGTTTATCTGGAAGACCAGGAAATGGCCATTGTGCGTCTTGGCAAAGAAATTAAACTACGAAAAATAAAGAATGATGCAATAGCTTATCCATTGGTGCAGGAGCTTCAATTTAATCTTGAAGAAATTGAAAAGGGGATGTATGATCATTTTATGTTAAAAGAAATTTATGAACAACCAAGTGCTATTAAAGATACTTACAGAGGAAGGTTGTTAGTTGATCAGGGCATAATAAAAATGTCTGGGATTGACCAGAATATTGAAAAATTTCTTAGCGCAAACAGAATAATAATTGTGGCATGCGGAACTTCCTGGCATGCCGGATTGGTAGCAGAGTATATTTTCGAAGATTTGGCAAGAATACCTGTGGAAGTAGAATATGCATCAGAATTTAGATATAGAAATCCTGTAATTACAGAACAAGATGTAGTTATTGCCATTTCGCAATCCGGTGAAACTGCTGATACATTAGCAGCGATTAAACTGGCCAAAGAGAAAGGAGCATATGTATTTGGCGTATGTAATGTTGTAGGATCTTCGATTGCAAGGGAGACTCATGCAGGTGCATATACACATGCCGGGCCCGAAATTGGTGTAGCCTCTACTAAAGCATTTACAACACAAATAACAGTTCTGACACTAATTGCTCTAAAACTAGCAAAAGAAAAAGGGGAATTTTCTGAATCTAAGTTTCGTGAATTCCTTTCAGAGTTAGAGACGATACCCAGTAAGGTTGAAAAAGCACTTCAATCCAATCCCCTGGTTGAAATAATTGCAAAAGACTATAAGGATTCGGAAAATTGTTTATATCTGGGACGGGGTTATAACTTTCCTGTGGCATTGGAAGGAGCGCTAAAACTTAAGGAAATAAGTTATATTCATGCTGAGGGGTATCCCGCGGCGGAGATGAAACACGGCCCTATTGCACTAATTGATGAACAAATGCCAGTTATTGTAATTGCTACCAATAAAGGTCATTATGAGAAGGTAGTTAGTAATATTCAGGAAATAAAGTCCCGAAAGGGAAGAATTATAGCCATTGTTACAGAAGGCGATGAACAGGTAAAAGAGTTGGCAGACCACGTGATAGAGGTCCCTGAAACTATCGAATGTCTCACCCCGCTTCTCACAACCATACCATTGCAATTATTATCTTATCATATCGCCATAATGAGAGGATGTAATGTAGATCAACCTCGTAATTTAGCCAAATCGGTTACAGTAGAATAATTTAATTTTAAAAATCATAACTAATTAGGCGACCATTTTTATGGTCGCTTTTTTTATTAAAATTATTAATTTATAAGTTTTTGTAGTATTAAATTGCGAAATCAATACTATACAGGCCCACTTTTTTAGCTTTTTACATTTTCAATTTAAAAAATTCTGTATCTTGGTCACAAACTAATTTAACTCAAAATTAACATGAGAAAAATCTTTCTTTTTTCCATACTACTGTTGGGCATTGGGGCCTATTCGCAGACTACCGTGAATGGAAATGTAACGGGTGAAAATGGCCAACCTGTTCCGGGAGCCAACGTTGTTATCGTTGGGAAAGCGATAGGAACAACCTCCGATTTTGATGGTAATTTTGTTTTGGAAACCTCTGAAGTACCTCCCTTCCAATTGAGAATAACGAGTATTGGGTATTCGGAGGCAACTGCTGAAGTTACGGCGAACAATCAAACAGTTTCTGTTATCCTTGGTGAGACTCAAACGTTTTTAGATGAGGTTGTGATCTCAGCTTCCAGAACTCCGGAACGGATTTTTGAATCCCCGGTTACCGTAGAACGCTTAGGCATCGAAGCAATAAAGAATTCCACCGCAGCAGACTTTTACGGCGGATTGGAAAATTTAAAAGGAGTTGATATAAACACCAATAGTTTAACCTTTAAATCAGTAAATACCCGAGGTTTTGCCACCTTTGCTAATACTCGTTTTATGCAGTTGGTAGATGGTATGGATAATTCTACACCTGCTTTGAACTTTCCTATTGGCAATCTGGTTGGTTTAATTGAACCGGATGTACAAAGTATTGAATTGTTGCCGGGAGCGTCTTCAGCTTTATACGGTGCAAATGCTTTTAATGGGATTCTTTTTATGCGCGGTAAAAGCCCATGGGATTATCAGGGAATTAGCGCCACTATTAAACAGGGAATTACCTCACAAATAGCAGCCGGTGATAATAG
>CAZHWD010000191.1:0-18218 GCA_964536335.1 uncultured Eudoraea sp.
TCGAGGGTCGGGCACCCTACAAAATTAATGTGATATGCCAGTTAGAATTAGATTACAAAGACACGGAAAAAAAGGAAAACCATATTATTGGGTAGTAGCAGCAGATGCACGCTCAAAAAGAGATGGCAAGTTTCTTGAAAAATTAGGAAGCTACAACCCAAACACCAATCCTGCTACCATTGAATTAAACATTGATAATTCTGTTCAATGGCTGGTAAACGGAGCTCAACCTTCAGATACTGCCAGAAGAATTTTATCTTATAAAGGAGTTTTATACAAGCATCATTTATTAGGTGGTGTTCGAAAAGGTGCTTTGACGGAAGAACAAGCAGAATCAAAATTTAATGCCTGGGTTGAAGAAAAAGCAAAGACTATTGCAAAGAAAGAGGCAGGATTAGATAAGGAAAAGGCTGATGCAAAAGCAAAAGCATTAGAAGCTGAAAAAGAAATAAACGAAAAACGAGCTTTAGCTGCGTCAGAAGCATTAAATGAAGATGCTGAAGCAGAAATAATTGAAGAGGCAATTGTTGTTACTGAAGAGGCCGGAGCTAAAGCAGAAGTAACTGAAGAAGCTAGTGCTGTTGCCGAAGAGCCAGTAGCTGAAGAAGTTGTTAAGGAAGAAGCTGCAACTGAAGAAGTTGTAGCGGAAGAATCTGCTACCGAAGAAGTTGCAGAGGAAGCTGCTCCCGTAGCTGAGGAAGTTGCAGAGGAAGCTGCTCCTGTTGCTGAAGAAGAAGTTGCCAAAGAGGCTGCTCCTGCTGTTGAAGAAGAAGTTGCCAAAGATGCTGCTCCTGTTAAAGCAGAAGATGCTGCTACAGAAGGGGACACGGAAGAAAAGCCAGCTGCTTCTGATAAGAAAAAATAATTTTTAGAACGAAATGCAAAAGGAAGATTGTTTCTACCTGGGCAAAATCGTTTCAAAACATAGTTTTAAGGGTGAGGTACTTGTTAAACTCGATACCGATGAGCCCGGGATATACGAAAACATGGAATCAGTTTTTGTTTCATTAGGAAACAATCTGGTTCCATTTTTTATTGAAAAGTGTTACCTGCATAAATCGAATCTGCTGCGCATTAAGTTTGAAGACATTTCGAGTGAGTCCGATGCAGATAGGATCATGGGCTCTCAGTTGTATCTACCCCTCGAATTTCTACCCAAACTCAAGGGGAAGAAATTCTATTATCATGAAATTATAGGGTTTACGGTTATAGATAAGCAACATGGAAATATTGGAGTCATTACAGGAGTTAATGATTCTGCTTCACAGGCCCTTTTTGAGGTTCAAAAGGAAAAGAAGCAATTGCTGATTCCTGTTGCGGATAGTATTATTGTCAAAGTTGACAGGGCTAATAAGATTCTTTATGTGGCAACCCCTGAAGGATTGGTGGATCTTTATCTTTCCTGAAATTTTTGTGATCTAGTAAAGGGCTTATGCCTTTTCATTTTTCACTATCTTTCAATGAAACATTGATTTAAAATAGAAATGCAAATGAAAATTGCTGCATACCTTGGTACAGTTCTTTTGCTTATCAGCTGTACCAAAAAGAGGAAGATTAGTCCAGAAAGTTTTAAAATACATCCGGATTTTAAGATAGAGCTGGTGGCTTCCGAACCTTTGGTCTTTGATCCTGTTGATTTTCAGTTTTCTCCTTCCGGAAGCGCTTATGTTTTAGAAATGCCAGGTTATCCATTAAGTGATGCTGAAAGCAGGATTATTCTTTTAAAAGATAATAATGAAGATGGAATATTTGATGAGAGGAAGATTTATGCCAAAAACCTTGGAGTAGCCTCTTCGTTTATGTTTTATAAAGGAGGCTTGCTGGTGGCCTCTCCACCTAATCTTATTTGGATCAATGATCAAGACCAAAACGATGAAGCCGAAGAACGTGTTGTTCTTATGGATGGATTTAGTAATGAGAATTTACAACATAATTTTAACGGTTTAACCTATGGATTGGATAACTGGATTTATGCAGCAAATGGTGGAAACTCAGGGAATCCTTACTTTTTATCAAAGCCTCAAACAATTCTCGACTTAAGGGGGGGAGACCTTCGTCTGGACATAGAAAATGAAATTGCTCAAAGAGTAGGGGAGTCTTCAGGAGGCTTTAAACTTACATTTGATTCTTGGGGCAGATTATATGAAACACACAATCTGGAACATGTGTCCCAATTGGTTTTTGAGGATCGATATTTTCAAGACATTCCTATTTATCCCGCTCACACCCTTACGAATATTTCTGATCATGACGAGAATGGACTGTCCAGAATATATCCTATTGGCGAACAGGATACACGTGTGAATCATCCAGAACAATCTGGATATTTTTCCGGGGCCTGTGGAATAACTTATTATGGTGGAGGAATTTTTCCGGAAAATTTGAAATCTCCGCTTTTAGTAGCCGATTGCGTGCTTAACCTTGTACATATGGACTTACTCACCCAGAACGGATCTGTTTCTAAAGCGGTTAGGAATAGGGAGAAAGTTGAGTTTTTAGCGTCCTCAGATAGGGCTTTCCGTCCGGTAAACATGTCTGTTGGTCCAGATGGGGCTCTATATGTTGTAGATATGCACAGGGTGGTTATAGAACACCCGGAATGGATCCCTGATGAAATGGAAGCAACAATGGATATTAATGCCGGAAAAGATCAGGGAAGAATCTACCGGGTTGTTCCAATCTCCTATCATTACAATAAATCAAAGAATCTTGAGGAGGTTTCAGAACAGGAACTGGTAACGGCTTTAGGAAGTAAAAATCAATGGACAAGAAAAACGGCACAGCAAATTTTGGTTACCAATAATATAATACATGCAGTCCCTATGGTTATAGAACAATTGAAAACTTCTGAAAATCCATTGGCCAAACTACATAGTTTATGGACTTTGGAAGGATTGAATAGTTTGGATAATAATCAGTTAAAAGATGTATTAAATGATCCTGATGACCCCATTATTGAAAATGCTCTTAAAATAGCGGAAACAAGGCTTGAGGAATCTCCCGAATATATAGCCCAAATGCTGGGTTTGGTAGTCAAAGGAACTCCCAGGATTAGGATGCAGGCGGCTCTTTCTTTAAGTACCATGCCCGATACTTTGTATAATTCACATAAAGATGAAATTGCATCAGTAATTAGAATGACTTTGCAAGAAATTAAATCAGACCAGTGGAGCAAAATAGCTATGGTACTGGCCCTGAGCCGACAAGCATATGCCTTTACAATAGAAGAATTGTTAGGTGGCAGGGTTATATTAAATGATCAGAAAGAGGTTATAACTCATTTAGTAAAGGTGATTGGAAAAGAAAGGGATAACCAACATATTGCAGTTTTACTTTCTACACTACAAAAAAGTGATGCTCCTAGGGCTTTAAAGGCTTCATTAATTACTTCTCTTTCTGAAGGATATGCTCAAGGACAGGGTAAGGCTCTGGATAATGTACAAAGAAAAATTATCCTAAAAGAACTCATTGCCCTCGAGAATACTGATCTTGTTGAGATTATAAGAGCAACGGGTGAGTTGCGATTGGTGATGGGAATAGAAACCTCAAAAAAGATTAATGATTTTATCGCTCAGGCACAAATAGATCTCTTAAACAACCAAGGTAGTATTGAAGACCAATTAATACAACTTCAATTGATTGGTCTTTCTGATTATAAGCAAAGAGCCTCTTTGCTTTACACACTATTAGATAGTAAAAGACCATTGGTTTTGCAAAGGGAATCCCTTAAACAATTATGGAATTCGAATGAGAGGGAAGTGGGCCCCAGACTTATAGATATGTGGCCTTCTTTAGGTCCGGAAGCCAGAAAACATGCAACAGATATTCTGTTGTACAAGTCTTTTAATCATGATCCACTGCTAACGGCTATGGAAAATGGTATTGTAAATTTAGGAGAATTTAATCTGGATCTGGAACGTAGGAGGGTAATGTTGTTTTCGGATGATGAAGACATACGAAATCGTGCCGAAGCATTATTTTCAGATAGCGGAGTTGTTCAAAGGAAACAGGTAATAGAAGAGATGAAACCTGCTTTGGCTTTGAGCGGAGATTCGTTAAAGGGGAAAGGTGTGTTTGAGAATTTATGCTCAAGTTGTCATATTTATGGAAATTCGGGGAACGAAGTTGGTCCGGTGTTAACTGAAATCAGCAGAAAAAGCAAGGAGGCCTTGATCCATGAAATACTAGATCCGAATGCCGCAGTGGATACCAGATATTTAAACTACAAAGTAGTCACGACTGATGGAAGTATCTATTTTGGTCTTGTCAGCAATGAAACAGATACAGAACTGGTCTTAAAAATGGCCGGCGGAGAAGAAATAGTTATTCCAAAAAATACAATAGAGGTCTTTTTGTCTACAGGAAAATCTCTAATGCCTGAAGGGCTGGAAGCTGGAATTAATAAACAACAAATGGCCGATTTGCTGGCGTTTCTTCAACAAGCGCAATAATTTATAATATATTGGCCACTGATAGTCTAGTAGACTTTTTTTAAGTAAAGAAATACAATGATATCTACATTCCTGATATTGGTTTCGAGTTTCTTAACTATTTTCCCTGAAATAATCAGGAATAGACAAAAGCCTTTTCTAAGTTAAGGACTTTTCACAATACCTCAGACATTTTTTAACTTCCTCTATTGCATTAGATCCATCAGGTATTTCGTATTCCAATTCAATCGTAGCCGGAAACTTATAATTATTATCCCGCATTAATTGCAGCGCCTTGGAAATAGGTGTATCGCCAGTACCCCATGGAACATTCCCTTTTCCATTCTCGGGCGTTTGACGATCTTTAGTGTGCATACTCATAATACGGGCGTGTTTACTCTTTATAATTTCAAGTGGATCTGTATTTCCAGCGGCTACATAATGGCCTAGGTCCAGATTCAAGGTGTTGTACTTTGATTGTTTTAATGCCGTATCCCAAAAAGTGGGTGTCTGTTGTTCATGACCATGGTACGCCACAAAAATATCGTGTTTTTTGGCCATATCTCCCAGTTTTTGGGTATGCGCATCATCACCGGGGTGTTCCAATGTTACATGACTTGCTCCTAAGGTTTTAGCTGTCCGCATTCCCCAATCAATTTCTGCATCAGTATTGTCCATTCCAAAGGCCCTGGGTTTAAAGGCATAGATAGTAACACCGGCATCATTATACATCTTCCTGAGTTCCATAAATTTATCCATGGATACTGTAGACCGCCATTGTGCAACTTCTTTCTTATAAGCTGTCATTTTTTCCTGCATTTCTGCGAACTCTTTTTGCTGTTCATCATTCAGGACTTCTCCTTTGCGTTTAGATCTCATAAGAGTGAAATAAGCCCGACGGTCAACAGGATTTTCCGGTTTCCCGGCATAAGACTCGGCTGGATCTCCCATAAGTTCAATGGCATTGATATCGCAATCCAGTATGTATTTTAACGTGGCCTCGGCACTTTGATCGGGCATACTCCTAAAAGAATAAGTGATTACACCTATCTGAACCCCATTTATAATTGAATTTGGCTTGTCATGGGATTTTATTATTGATGGAGCCGCAAAAAGTGAAGGACCTGTAATGGCCGCACCGGCTGCGAAAGTGGCAGACGTTCCAATAAATTTTCTTCTGCTAAAATTACTTTTGTTATTTTCCATAATGTTGTTGGTTAGGTGTTCTTTTAGTTTATCAACTTCTCATTTTGGAGCAAACCGAATATCTTCATTTGCCGCATTGTCCACGGAATTTCTCCCTCTTCTTCTAAATTATCAGTTAAGAGAATACGTAAGAATTTAGTTTTATTTGGTTCAAAAGATAGAATTGTATCCGCAGTATCACATTTTCCTGTTTTGATTGTATTCCAATTGGCTCCATCTGAGGAAACTTGTAATTTATAAGATCTAGGATAGCTCTGGAACGGAGGTATACGGTCACGATAATTTCCCCGTCGTTTTGGAGGTGAATTAAAATGTATTTCAGTTACGGTGGTAACATCTGGAAATTCTATCTGATACCACATGCCTTTGCTTTGTCGTTCCCCAGTTGTCCATCCCTCAAAATTAAACGCACCGGATGGAGAGGCCGAACCACCAATTCGTGAAGGTGTTGTATGGCTTGCGGTTACTTTCCAAAGCTCAGACGGAACCAGGATTTGGGGTACAGAGAGCAATATTTCCCGAAAATGGTAAGGCCCTTTTTGAGCTTTGCTTTTTAAACGCACCTCAGCCACCTGTTCTGGCGAAATTATTGAAGCTTCGTTGGTCAAATTTACGCGAATGTAACTGGCAATATCGGCAATCCAGTCATCAGACTGATCACCCATCCCCACCATGATCCCTCCAGGATAAGTCTGCCCATTTAAAGGGCCTTCCAATCCATGTAGGAGTGTTTTTATGACATATTCCGGATGCGACTGAACCCTGGGAGATCCGGTCAAAGGAGGTGCCATTACTGTTCCATTCCCTAAAGGAGTGCCCGTGCCATCTAGACCATGGCACTGCACGCATAGTTCATTAAAAATGATGGAACCCCTTTCCATAATCTCCTGTTGGGGCGCTGTTAATTCGGGACCCGTATCAATCATCCAACCCTTAATCTGAAGTGGATTCAAGATTTGTTCTGCTACTACTTGAATCCCTTTGGCCTTGTTCAATGTCATCAAGGCTGTAACGTCATCACGTAAAGATGGTATATTTGTTATGTTAGCTGTGAGCATAGCCTGTAAAGCAACATCTACATTTGTATCCTTCATCAATAGGCGATAGTCTTTTACCAATTGCTTATCACCGTCTTTATATAAAGATTCACTTACCCGAAGTGCCTGTATTCTCACGCGCGGATTTAGGTCTTTTAGCGATTCACGGACCAGCACTTTATCTAGTGCACCCAAACCTTCCAAGCTCCACAAAGCATGAAAACGCGCTAAAAGGTTCTTGCCCTCTCTCACCATTTTTTTAAGCTCCGGGACTACACTTCTATCCTGCGACAAAACAATCAATTGCTGCGCTTTATCACGCCACCAACCATTAGGATGTTCCAAGTACTTTATTAGTTGTGCCGGACTCTCTTCAAGCATCCTGGGTTTTGTTTTATCGCGCGAATTTCCTTCATATGAAATACGCCAGATACGTCCCAGGCCTACTACTTTATCTAACTGATATTGTTCGATCTTCGTCCGCAGATAGGTTCCTTTTTGTGCCCACTGTCCCTCCTGTATTATTCCGTGATACATATCCACAATGTACATGGTGCCATCCGGTGCAGTCGCCATGTCAACCGGCCTGAAAAGGGGATCTGTACTGCGCAGGAATTCAGATTTCTCATCCTGATAAACATTGTGCAGTGTAGTAAGTCCTTCGGTAACAACCGGGTTAATCTGCCGGACTATCCGCGCCACTGGTTCGCCATAAAACAAATGTCCGTATAATTCTCTGGGCAAACGATCTCCTCGGTAAATATCGTTGCCAGCAGACCCGGTCACCCTGTTCAATGAGCCGTCGGGTTGGCGAACTTCATCCATACCACCCTGCATATCAGCAATTTTTACCGGGGCACCCCAGGGAATTTCGAAACCTTCAGCAAATTGATTTTCCACCTTGAAAGTCCCATAATGAATGGGGAATTGAAAATAGGAAGGTACACCGCTAGCACCTCCCTGAAACCAAAGCTTACCATCATCATCATGGGTAATGCCCCATTGTGCACGGTTGTACCCTGTTTTCTCACGAATTACTCCCCCTGGAGTTTCTTTTACCCTGAAGGCATTCACTGTACTGTAAAGCCAATTATCCATGCCCCAATACATAAAGGCCTGCTGATGTTCCACATTTCCGGAGCGACCGTATTTATTGGTAAAAAATTCTTTTTTATCCGCTTTGCCGTCCCCATTGGTATCGGAGTATTTGTAAACATTATCCTCATCTGAATTCATTGTCAAAATAGCGTCCTTTCCATAAGGGAGAACAAATCTGGGAAAGATTAAGCTGTCTACAAAAACACCCCCGGTTTCATATTGTCCGTCGTTGTCGATGTCCTCCCAGCGAGAAATTCTACTAACCGGTTCCAGGGTTCCATCTGAATCAGCATTTAACATATAAGTTCGCAATTCCAGTACGTACATTCGTCCGTTTCCGTCAAAGGAAATAGCCCCTGGCTGTTCTATTTGTGGTTCTGTCAGAACAGGTTCTATCTTATACCCGGGAGGTAATAGAAAGTGGGTTACTTCTTCATTAGGATAGAAAGGAAGTACTGGAGATTTTGGGTCCAGATCAACACCTTTCCAGTTTTCACTTTCCGGATCTGCATCTTCAGGAATGGTTAAAATAGGTAAGGTATCCGACATGGAACTAATTACTTTCTCAATAGGGTGAGGCCCCTCGCTTTTTGGTTTGCAACCCGGGATTATAAAAGAAATTAGAAATAATAAGAAAAAACCATAAAGGACCGGAATTTTTATATTCCCGGATATTTTAATATTCATACTTTAGATTTAGAACCAACTGCGAATACTATACCTGATGAGTGAAAATTAATTATATTCAGCCCAACTTACAAGTGTTTAGTAAATCTTGTCTTAAAAGAATTAAGAAAACATAATTTTTTCAATGTATCGTAGCCTCTCTTTTTGCATCCTGGTCCTTCTTTTTGTTAGCTGTAAAAATAATGCAGAAGTTGTCGCTTCTAAGGTGGTAAAACCTCCAAATGTAGTTTTAATTTTTACCGATGATCAGGGTTATCAGGATGTGGGAGTATTTGGAGCTCATGACATCCCTACGCCAAACCTCGATCGGATGGCCGGCGAAGGCATAAAATTAAGTAGTTTTTATGCTGCCCAGGCAGTTTGCTCAGCCTCAAGGGCGGGTTTGTTAACGGGTTGTTATCCTAATCGTATTGGGATTCACAATGCCTTTATGCCAGATAGTAAAATTGGACTGCATCCTTCTGAAACCACTATCGCAGAAATGCTTAAAGCAAACGGATATACTACTGGTATTTTTGGGAAATGGCATTTAGGGGATCATCCGGATTTTTTACCAACCAGACAAGGTTTTGACGAGTATTTTGGAATTCCCTATTCCAACGATATGTGGCCCTTTCACCCACAACAGGGCCCTGTGTTTAATTTCGGACCTTTACCATTATATGAGAATGAAACCATTATAGATACTTTAACCAACCAGGCTCAATTAACCACTCAAATCACAGAGCATAGCATAGATTTTATTAACAGGAATAAAGACCGTCCCTTCTTTCTTTATGTACCCCATCCGCAACCTCATGTGCCCTTGTTTGTTTCAGAGAAGTTTAAGGGAAAGTCGGGCAGGGGATTATATGGCGACGTTATTATGGAGATCGATTGGTCTGTAGGTCAGATTTTGAATGCCTTAAAAATCAATAATCTCCATGAAAATACAGTTGTAATTTTTACTTCGGATAATGGTCCCTGGTTATCATATGGGAATCATGCGGGTAGTGCTTTGCCATTTCGTGAAGGTAAAGGCACAGCCTGGGAAGGTGGCCATAGAGAACCATTTATAATTAGATATCCCAGGGGATTAAAAGCAGGCCGGAATATTGACACCCCGGTAATGGCTATAGATATCCTGCCTACGCTGGCCGAAATAACTGGTTCGGAATTACCGGATACTGTTATTGACGGCAAAAGTGTTTGGAAATTACTTATTGGAGACGGTGAAGAAGAGAGCCCTCAGGAGGCATATTATTTTTATTATAGAGTGAATGAACTGCACGGTGTCAGGTACGGAAAATGGAAACTTTATTTCCCTCATAATTACAGAACCATGCAAGGTCAGCAGCCTGGCAAGGATGGTCTTCCCGGCAATTACGTGCATTTAGATTTAGAAGAAATTGAACTTTATGATCTTTCCGAGGACTTAGGCGAAACCGCAAATGTAGCTGGTGAATATCCGGAGGTTGTGGAAAAAATAAAACAGCTGGCAGATACTATGCGAAAAAAATTAGGGGATTCATTGAAGGAAATAGAAGGAACTGAAAACAGACTGGCGGGTACTATTGAATGAGAAAACCATTTAAATTTAAACAATTCACCATTTACCAGGATCGCTGTGCCATGAAGATAGGCACAGATGGCGTTTTATTGGGCGCCTGGTCTAACATCTCTAATTCACCCGAATCAATTTTGGATATTGGTGCCGGTACAGGCATCATTGGGTTAATGCTGGCTCAAAGATGTTACGCGGAGAGCATCGATGCCATAGAAATAGACGAAGATGCTTTTGAACAATGCGTGGAGAACTTCGAGGCTTCACCCTGGGCAGACCGGCTTTTTTGTTACCATGCTTCTTTTGATGAATTCCTCCATGAAGTAGATGATAAATATGATCTGATAATTTCTAATCCCCCTTTTTATTCTGAAGAAGTTTCCAGTGGTGATAATGTAAGGGACCAGGCCAGGCAGAATAGTTCCCTTCCTTTTAGTCTTCTTTTAAAAGGAGTATCTGAGTTGCTCTCTGAGAATGGCCGTTTTGCCCTGGTAATTCCTTATAAAGAAGAAAAGAGCGTTTTAAAGGAAGCCTTAAAAGTTGGACTTTATCCAGCACGTTTACTGCGTGTAAAAGGCCATCCGGATTCAGAAGTTAAGAGAAGTCTTGTGGAATTCAAGTTTAAAAAAAACCCGGTATTGATGAGTGAACTAACTATAGAAAAAACAAGACACGAGTATACCGAAGATTATATAAATCTTACGAAAGATTTCTACCTGAAGATGTGAGACTTAGTTTATTCGGTGGATAGGTCTGGTAAGGCATGTAGGACCACCCCCACCTTTATAACTGATTTCTTGCCCCTTATAAGTAAAAACAGTGCATCCCGCCGCGCGTAAAGCATTTTCGGTATGAGGATTACCGGCTACCATAATACATTGCCTTGGGGCAACGGCCAGCACATTGCAACCCATAGATTCAAATTCATGTTCCGGCACCTCTATAAAACTAAATCCGCGATGTAGTAATTCATTTCTGAATGAAAAGGGCATCAGCGGGGAATAAACGACTGCCAGATCTTTATCTACCAGGCTTAATATAGACATTAAATGAAAGACATCTGAATGGCCTTTGTAATGTGGAAGTTCTGCCACTACCACTTCAATTTTATATGGGGCCAGCAGTTCTTTTAGTTGTGCAATTCCAGATGAATTAGTGCGATATGTATGCCCAACTGCCAAAGTATTTTTATCTAACCAGGCCACATCACCTCCCTCAAGCGTTCCAGGGGCTTTAATTGTCCCTAAAACAGGAATATCATTGGCTTTAAATATTCTATGTTGCGCCTCAGGCTCCAATCTTCTTCCCTCTTTTCCCATTGAACAGATGATCATTCCAAAATCAGTAGCAATTGACGCATCTCGACAATAAATAGAATCAATCTTCGTGTTAGAATCTTTAGGAAAGTGTTTTACTTCCGTATAATTGTTTAATAGTAATGTTTCAAATTTTTCATATTCACTTATGCATTCATCAAATTTAGGTTTTGATATATAATTTAATTCCTGCCATTGTTCGGCTAGAACCTTATCTGAAACAAATCCGTTGCGGACAGATTTCAGGTAAACTGTTTCTAGCTTTAAATATTCTGAATGAGAAGTCTGCATCGTTATTTCTCGCGTTTGTTCCATTGCATCAACACATAGAATGGAATTCCTACCAATAGTAATAGAAAACCATAAAAAACGGTAACTGACCCTGAGCCAAAAATAGCCCATATAGAATATGTCCCCCCCAAAGTTCCCAATGTAAAAGTTTTAATCGCATTGTTGAAATGTAAATTCTTTTCGATCAGCACAATTATGTATGCTGCCGCAACGAATAAATATGGAACTAGTACTGTGAAAACGGTAATGTTCAATAAAAAAGTAAAAGCTTTTACTAGTCCATCAGAAAGGTTCATGAGCACCAACAGGGATGTTAAACTACTTCCGATCAATAACCCAATATAAGGAGCTCCAGAACTGTTTTCCCGTTTAAAGATTCTTGGAAACATATTATCTTGTGCTGTTGCCATAGGCAATTGTCCTGAGAGTAGAATCCAACCATTTAGACATCCTATTCCGGAAATGGCTGCCCCCGCAGCAACGAAGTATCCTGCAAAATCTCCCCCAATTATTTGACCTGCATCTGCAAAAGGTTTTGGTGAACTAGCCAATTCATCAACAGGTATAATTCCAAACAAAACAATAGAGCTCAATAAATAAACCAATGTGACAATGATGGTTCCTAACATCGTTGCCTTGGGAATTGTTTTTTCCGGATTTTCAATATTTCCTGCAGGAATCGAGGCACTCTCAATACCCAAAAACGCAAATAAGGTAATTGCAGCAGCACTTGAAATTGCAGTCCAACTTGATTCCCCCGTTAAATTAAAAGATGGAAAATTATTTATGTCAAAAAAGAAAATCCCAACAATTATAACAAAAATCAAGGGTAGTAATTTTAGAACGGTTGTAATCACTTGTATTTTTCCTGAAGATTTCATCCCTTTTGAATTGATCCAGGTCAACAACCAAATCATCACCAACCCCACCGAAACGGCAATTACTGGATTGGTGTCCAATACCGGAAAAAAATGACTTAAAGCACCAATTATAGCAATTACAATAGCGGCGTTACTTACCCAGATGGCAATCCAATAACCCCAAGCAACCAAGAACCCTATAAAATCGCCAAACCCAGCTTTTGAATAGAAATAAGGCCCCCCACTTTTATTGATAAACATCTTGCTCATATTGCTAAATATTTTTGCCAATACCAATGCTCCCATTGCTGTGAAAACCCAAGCCACTAGGCTTATACTTCCAAAACCAGCTAATGATGCCGGAACGAGAAATATGCCAGCTCCAATCATATTTCCTATGACAAGCGATGTAGCTGTAATCAAACCAATTTTTTGAGGTTTTGAATTCATATAAATTGTTTTACGGGAGTTTAATTTATTACGTAAATTAGAAGCATAACCAATATACAATTAATAATCAATGTCAACTAAATTCTTTATAGACCCTGATATTTCAAAAGCAGAGACGTTACCAGCATCTTTTTATCGAGATCCTGTTTTTTTTGAGGCAGTTAGGGAACGCATTTTTTACAGGTCCTGGCAATGGATTGGACATGAGGGTTTAGTGGATTCCAGGCAGAAGGCATATCCATTTATATTGCTTGATAACTTTTTAACTGAACCCATGCTTTTAACCCGGGATAAGGAAGACAGGATTTCCTGTCTTACCAACGTGTGCACACATCGCGGGAATTTAGTTGTTGAAAGCACAAAGACTACTAAAAAACTTATCTGCGGCTACCACGGGCGAAGCTTCGATCTGCATGGGAAAATGGAGCATATGCCTGAGTTTAAAGATGTTGAGAATTTTCCAAGGCCATGTGATAACCTCAATAAATTTCCATTGCGACATTGGGGACCTTTTTTATTCGTAGGACTCAATCCTGCATTTGAACTGCAAAAAATACTGGATGCCATGAATGAAAGAGTGGGATTTTTGCCATTGCGGGAGTTCGTTCTGGATGAAAAGCGAGGCGATGACTATTTTATTAATGCAAATTGGGCTCTTTATTGCGATAATTATTTGGAAGGATTTCATATCCCTTTTGTCCATGAGGACCTGAATGCAGTTTTAGATTACGGCAACTATGATACACTTCTTTATGACTATATGAATTTACAGATAGGCTACGCTGAAGGTACCGAGGAGGTCTTTGACCTTCCTGAAAATCATCCGGATTATGGAAAGAAAATAGCAGCGTATTATTATTGGGTGTTTCCGAATATGATGTTCAATTTTTATCCCTGGGGTGTTTCCGTAAATTTGATCCAACCCCTTGAAATGAATAAAACCAAAGTATCCTTTTACAGTTATGTTTATGACTCTTCCAAATTGGATAAAGGGGCTGGTTCGCAATTGGATAAGGTAGAAATGGAAGATGAAGCTGTTGTAGAGGGAGTACAGAAGGGCATACGATCCCGTTTTTATAAGGCGGGCAGATTTTCGCCAACACGCGAAAAAGGGGTGCATCATTTTCACCGGCTTTTGGCAGAATTTATTAATTCATAAATCTTCATTTCAGAACAATTTTCTGTTATAAAATGTCCTTTCTCTTGATTGGTTTGTTATATTCCTTTAATTACCTTTGACAAAATTTTTACGGATGAGGCCAGACTTATTTGAAGCACCAGACTACTATAACATTGATGAGCTTTTAAGTGAAGAACACAAATTAGTGCGCGATGCGGCCCGTCAGTGGGTAAAGCGTGATGTCACTCCGATAATTGAGGAATTTGCACAAAAAGCAGAATTTCCAAACCAAATTGTGAGCGGACTTGCAGAAATTGGGGCCTTTGGACCTTATATTCCGGTTGAGTATGGCGGAGCAGGCCTGGACCAAATAAGCTACGGACTTATTATGCAAGAAATTGAACGCGGAGACAGTGGGGTTCGTTCTACGGCTTCGGTTCAGTCTTCCTTGGTGATGTACCCGATATTTGCATATGGAACAGAAGATCAAAGGAAGAAATACTTACCCAAATTGGCTACTGGAGAATATATGGGTTGTTTTGGTCTTACTGAACCTGATCATGGATCTAACCCTAGTGGGATGGTAACCAATTTTAAAGATAAAGGAGATCATTTTTTATTAAACGGAGCCAAACTTTGGATCTCAAATTCCCCATTTGCTGATATTGCTGTTGTATGGGCTAAAAATGAAGAAGGAAGAATTCACGGATTAATCGTAGAAAGGGGAATGGAAGGTTTTTCTACTCCGGAAACCCATAATAAATGGTCCCTGAGGGCTTCTGCAACCGGTGAATTAATATTTGATAATGTTAGAGTTCCTAAAGAAAATCTTTTACCCGGCAAAAATGGGTTGGGAGCTCCTTTAGGCTGTCTGGACTCTGCGCGATACGGCATTGCCTGGGGTGCTATTGGAGCCGCCATGGATTGTTATGATACTGCACTTCGTTATGCCAAGGAACGAATCCAATTTGGAAAACCTATCGCGGCAACACAATTGCAGCAAAAGAAATTAGCCGAGATGATTACCGAAATCACCAAGGCTCAACTTCTGGCATTCCGTCTGGGACAATTAAAAAATGAAGGAAGAGCCACTACAGCACAAATTTCTATGGCTAAACGGAACAATGTTGAAATGGCCATTAAAATAGCCCGAGAAGCAAGACAGGTTCTGGGAGGTATGGGAATAACAGGAGAATACAGTATCATGCGTCATATGATGAACCTTGAAAGCGTAATCACCTATGAAGGCACGCACGATATTCACTTACTAATTACAGGTGCAGATATTACAGGCCATAACGCCTTTAAGTAAACCCGGGCTTTATAATTTCTTAGCTATTAACTCCTGCATATAAACCATATGCTCTGTAGCTATTTTAGTAAAGGCGAACAGACTGAGACACCTATCCAGATTTTGGGTTTCATAGGATACTTTATAATAAATATTACCCTGTAGATAGTCTGTTAATGCCCTGATTCCATGCATAAAAGGCATTAATTTTACGCCGAGAGCCAAATGTTCAATCTCCGCCTTCGTCAGGAAATCAGAATTCTTGCTCAAACCTTTTGTAAATGCTTCAAACATACCTTTGTCAAATGTTATATGATCAAGATCTTTTTCATCCTCTGCGGCGGAATTGACTATAGTGCGAACAGCATCACCAAAATCGAAATGAAAATATCCTTTCATAACGGTATCAAGATCTATAAGGCATAGCGCTCGTTTATCCTCTTTATCAAAAAGAATATTATTTAGTTTGGTATCATTATGACAAATTCTAAGGGGTAAGCTCCCAGGGTCATAAAATCGTAGTTCATCAAGGGTAGCTTTTGCAAAAAAAATCGCTTTTTCTGCATCTTTTAATTTTTCTGGAGTAGCACTTCCCGCAGCTTTTTCAAACTGTTGGGTTCGAAATGAAAGATCATGAAATCCGGGGATAGTGTCCTTGAAGTTATCAAGAGGAGCCTCTTGTAGCAGGGAATGGAATTTACCAATAATTTTGCCTGCTTCTAAGGCGATTCCCTTATCCTGTGTAGTATTAAAAGCAATACTATTAGGAACCATAGTCATTAATCGCCAGCAGTCACTTTCATTAATTTTCAAATATGGCTGGCCATCAATCGTTCTTATCAGCGATATTTGGAAGTAGTTTTTATCATTTAAGTACGGCAGTGCATGATTAAGGTTCTGCATTAATACTTCAATATTGCCAAAGACTTGTGTATTAAGCTTTTGCAAAATATAGGAAGGTGCACCATCTTGCAGGAGAGCGTAAGTGTCATTGATATACCCCTGACTTACGGGCTGTATTTTATAGCCCTTTCTCTCAAAGGAAAAATATGGCAAAACAGTGTTTGGGCCATTGCTATCCATTGATATATAATCTACGCAAATTCAACGGGCCATAGTGGCGTTCTGTATTCTCCAATATTTGTCATGTCCTGTAATTCTTTCATAGCTTTTTCCTTATCATCGGCATAGGTTATTCCAAACCATTTGCTATCTGAAGGTATTACCGCAACGCTTACTTCATTTTGTTCTAACATTTTCTGAATAACAAAAGGAATATATACTTCACCTCCGGCAATGTTTTCCTCATTCTCAAGAAATATTCGCAAATCATGTTCAATATGGTCAAAAATAGAAGGATTACAAACCCAAAAATTCATACTCACCAATTCTTCACCATTAAAGTGAAGTCCGGAATCTGTATCTGTTAGTCCTCCGTTCACTTTTTGAATTTTTGTGCGTTCCACTACCGAATTCAATTTATTCCCATCTCTTTTACAAACTCCTCTGGAAACGGAACCATGCTCTGAAAGCGTGTCCTTAAGGGTATATGCCACCAATGCATATGCATCTTTGTTCTCGTTTGATTTAATGAATTCTGATGCATTCAGATACGCGCCCTTTCCATAGTAGTCGTCTGCATTTATAATTGCAAAAGGATCTTTAATGACATGTCTGGCAGTCCAAACAGCATGCGCAGTACCCCAGGGTTTACTCCTTTCCCCATTAAATCCAGTTCCGTCAGGCAGGTCTGTTAGCTCCTGTGAAAGGACATCGAGCTCTATATGCTTGGGTAATTTTGGAGACAGGTAATTCTTTAAAAATTCAACATTGTCCTTTTGAGTAATTACAACTATATGATTAAAACCATTTTCTAAAGCGTCGTATATACTGAATTCCATAAGAAATTCATCTTTGGGCCCCAAGCCATCAAATTGTTTAAGTTTTCCATATCGGCTGCCTCTTCCGGCTGCCATAAGTAAAAGAGTCATATATCTGCTATTATGGCCGCAAAAATAAGTTTTTATACGGGAAATAGTAAACTCGATTAAGATTTAACCAAAAATTAAACCTGATTTATGTCATATTATATTGAACTTAAATCGAATAGATTTGTTGTAAACACTTTTTTAGATGTCCAACTTAGTACGCAAATACAATATCCCGGGTCCGCGTTATACCAGTTATCCTACAGTGCCCTATTGGAATTTGGAAACATTTTCCGGAAAAGCCTGGAAAGCTACTATAAAGAGAAGTTTTAAGGAAAGCAATGCCACCGAGGGTATTAGCCTTTATATTCATTTGCCATTTTGTGAACAAATGTGCACGTTTTGTGGTTGTCATAAGCGTATTACAAAAAGGCATGAGGTAGAAAAACCTTATATACATACCTTATTAAAGGAGTGGAGTTTATATTGCGAACTTTTTGATGCCAAGCCCAAAATTAAGGAATTACATTTGGGAGGAGGTACCCCGACTTTCTTTTCTCCTGAACACCTTAAAATATTAATTAACGGAATATTTAGGTTTGCGGAAAGAGCGGAAAACTATGAATTTAGTTTTGAAGGGCACCCCAATAATACTACCAGGAATCATTTACAGGTGCTGTTTGATCTGGGGTTTAGAAGGGTGAGTTATGGTGTGCAAGATTATAACGATACGGTACAAAAAGCAATTCACCGTATTCAGCCTTTTGAAAAGGTAAGAGATGTTACGGAATGGTCTCGTGAAATTGGATATACATCAGTAGGCCACGATCTAATTTTTGGACTCCCACATCAAACTTTGGAACACGTTAAGGATACAATTTTAAAAACCAAATTGTTAATGCCTGATCGTTTGGCGTTTTATAGTTATGCTCATGTACCCTGGCTTAAGGGGAACGGTCAA
>CAZHWD010000192.1:0-11438 GCA_964536335.1 uncultured Eudoraea sp.
AAGAATTGCAACCAAAAGAGAATAAGAAAGACAAAAATAAAATAGATCCCAGATGGGAGGCATTAAAAAAATTACTAACGGATAAATAGATTACAAAATGGCACATCCTAAAAGGAAAATATCCAGAACAAGAAGAGATAAAAGAAGAACTCATTATAAGGCCATAGCGCCTACTCTTGCAAAGGATCCAACAACAGGAGAAATGCACCTTTATCATAGAGCCCATTGGCACGAAGGTAAATTGTATTACCGCGGGCAAGTTCTAATTGATAAGACAGAAGAAGAAACAGTATAGGAAAACCTGGTATAATTTTAAACTCCCACGAATAATTGATGGGAGTTTTTTTATGGGGTAGACCAAAATCTTTAAAAATCAGGTTTTTGGACAAAAAGTCCCAAAAAATCACTATTTTTCACGGATTTTCGACCATTTTTTAAGGTTTCTTGATAAAAACCAAAGTTACTATGGGTAGAATAACAGCAGCAATTACAGCTGTAGGGGCATACGTACCGGATTTCATATTAACCAATAAAATGTTGGAAACTATGGTGGATACCACGGACGAATGGATTACCACCAGAACAGGAATTAAAGAAAGAAGAATTTTAAAAGATAAGGATAAGGGGACTTCTTACCTGGCTATTAAAGCGGCAGAAAATTTAATAAGTAAGTCTAATTTGAACCCTGCTGATATTGATCTGGTTATTGTTGGAACCGCAACACCTGATTTACCTGTTGCTTCAACATCTGCCTATGTTGCTTCTCAAATAGGGGCTGTAAATGCCTTTTCCTTTGACATGCAGGCCGCCTGTTCAAACTTTTTATATGGGATGTCTGTAGCGGCACGATATATAGAATCTGGCAAGTATAAGAAGGTTCTCCTGATAGGAGCAGATAAAATGTCTTCTATCCTGGATTATACAGAAAGAACTACCTGTATCATTTTTGGTGATGGGGCCGGAGCCGTTCTCTTTGAACCCAATTCTGAGGGATTAGGATTGCAGGACGAATATTTGAGATCTGATGGTACGGGAAGAGAGTTTTTAAAGATTGAAGCTGGGGGGTCATTAATGCCGGCTTCCAATGAAACTATAAAAAATAAGAAACATTACGTTTTTCAGGATGGAAAATCTGTTTTTAAATTTGCCGTATCCAATATGGCCGATGTGGCCGTCAAAATAATGCAGCGCAATAATTTAACGCATGATGATGTGGCTTGGTTAATACCCCATCAGGCCAACAAAAGAATTATAGATGCTACGTCAAATAGAATGGAATTGGAATCTTCCAAGGTGATGATGAATATAGATAAATATGGTAATACAACTTCGGCAACATTACCACTGCTGCTTTCTGATTACGAAACGAAACTCAAAAAAGGAGATAACCTGGTATTTGCAGCTTTTGGCGGTGGATTTACCTGGGGATCCATTTATTTAAAATGGGCATATAATGGCAATAACGAATCAAAATAGAATTCCATGGATATAAAAGAAATTCAAAGTTTAATAAAATTTGTAGCTAAGTCGGGGGCAAGTGAAGTAAAGCTTGAAACGGATGAAATCAAGATTACTATTAGGACGGGAGCATTTAACTCTCCACCTGAAACTACAACCTATGTACAGCAAATACCGGTAAGTAGTGCTCCTACTGCCCCTTCTTTAGCTCCTGTAACAACCGAAGGCGCAGGTACTTCAGAAACTAGTGCGGCCGCATCCGGTACGGAGGAAGATTCCAGATACATCACTATTAAATCTCCTATTATTGGTACTTTTTACAGAAAACCATCTCCAGACAAACCACCCTTTGTTGAAGTAGGCGATAATATAAAGCAGGGTGATGTATTATGTGTAATTGAGGCAATGAAATTATTCAATGATATTGAATCTGAAGTTTCAGGTAAAATCATAAAAATGTTAGTTGAGGATTCTACTCCGGTAGAATTTGACCAACCGTTGTTCTTGGTAGATCCCTCATAAATTTATTTATAGGGACTTGTAATCAAATACACTTTTAAGTATTTGAATTCGGGTTCTAGAGAATTCTTTAGTAAAAGCTATGTTCAAAAAAATACTAATTGCAAACCGAGGTGAAATTGCCTTACGCATAATACGGACCTGTAAGGAGATGGGTATTAAAACTGTGGCTGTTTACTCCAAAGCAGATGAAGAGAGCTTGCATGTACGGTTTGCAGATGAAGCAGTTTGTATAGGCCCTGCAGCCAGTAACCAGTCCTATCTTAAAATACCTAATATAATTGCAGCAGCAGAAATTACTAATGCAGACGCAATTCATCCCGGATATGGATTTTTATCGGAAAATTCAAAATTTTCTAAAATATGTGCTGAACATGAAATTAAATTTATTGGTGCTTCCGGAGAACATATAGATAGTATGGGAGACAAGGCTACCGCCAAAGAAACCATGAAAAAGGCGGGTGTTCCTACAATTCCCGGTTCTGCAGGTTTGCTGAAAGACATTGGACATGCAAAAAAAGAAGCAAAGAAAATAGGATACCCCGTAATGCTAAAGGCCACCGCGGGCGGTGGCGGAAAGGGTATGCGAGCTGTCTGGAAAGAAGAGAATATTGAAGCAGCTTTTGAAAGTGCCGTACAGGAGGCGATTGCCGCATTTGGTAACGGCGCTATGTACATGGAAAAACTTATTGAAGAACCAAGGCATATAGAAATTCAAGTTATCGGGGACCAATATGGGAATGCATGTCACCTTTCCGAACGAGATTGCTCAATTCAGCGTAGACATCAGAAACTCACCGAAGAAACCCCTTCCCCTTTTATGACAGATAACCTGAGGGAAGATATGGGTAACGCAGCGGTAAAAGCTGCGGAGTATATAAAATATGAAGGTGCGGGCACAGTGGAATTCTTAGTAGATAAGCACCGCGAATTTTATTTCATGGAAATGAATACTCGTATTCAGGTAGAACATCCGATTACAGAACAGGTAGTGGATTATGATCTGATTAGGGAACAAATTCTGGTAGCTGGTGGAGTGCCGATTTCAGGTAAAAATTATTTCCCCAAACTTCATGCTATTGAATGCAGGATTAATGCGGAAGACCCCTATAACGATTTTAGGCCTTCACCGGGAAAAATAACTACATTACACACCCCGGGAGGTCATGGGATTCGTTTGGATACCCATGTATATAGCGGCTATACAATTCCTCCTAACTATGATTCTATGATTGCCAAGCTCATAACATCTGCCCAAACAAGGGAAGAGGCAATTAATAAAATGAAACGAGCCCTGGACGAATTTGTAATTGAGGGCATAGCCACAACTATTCCGTTTCACAGACAACTAATGACGAATCCAGATTACCTGGCTGGGAATTATACCACTAAATTCATGGAAGATTTTAAAATGGATCCTAAACCAGAAGAATAGAATATAAACTCCGGCCATCGTCGGAGTTTTTTATAATACGATGAATCTTAGTTATTGGGAATATAAAACATGGTTGTCCAACATTGATTTTACTATTGTTGGGAGTGGTATTGTAGGTCTTAATTGCGCATACTATTTGAGCAAAAAACACCCAAAAGCCAAAATTCTTATTCTTGAAAAAGGAACTTTACCCCAGGGAGCAAGCACAAAAAATGCCGGATTTGCCTGTTTTGGAAGTATCTCAGAAATAGTTAACGATCTTAAAACCCATTCTCAGGAAGAAGTGTTAGAACTTGTGAGAAACAGATGGGAAGGGATTCAATTATTACGAACTACTTTAGGGGATTCCAAAATGGATTATCAAAGGCATGGGGGGCATGAACTTTTTTTAAAGGAAAATACTAAATTATTTAGTGAATGCTCCGAAGCTCTAAATAACATCAATAAATTGCTTAGGCCGCTTTATGGCGAAGATGCATATCATTTCCATTCTAACACCTTTAGATTTAATAATATCCTTAATCAATATATCTCAAGTCGGTTTGAAGCGCAAATTAATACGGGAGCCATGATGAATTCTTTACTGTCATTGGTCCGTAATTCGGGAATTGACATTTTAAATTCCATTGATGTTACTTCCTTTGATGACAGCAAGGGAACCGTAAAGGTTTATACCAATCAATTTGAATTTGAAACTAGAAAACTTATTATTACTACAAATGGATTTGCCAATCAGCTTTTAGATGAAGAAGTTAAGCCGGCAAGAGCACAGGTATTGATTACAAAACCCATCGACAACCTTCAGATTAAGGGGACTTTTCACATGGACGAGGGTTTTTATTATTTTAGAAATATTGAAAATCGTATTCTTTTAGGTGGTGGACGAAATCTGGATTTTAAAACGGAAGAAACATCAGAATTTGGACAAACAGAACTAATTCAGAATCGACTGGATAGCATGTTACGAGAAATAATTTTACCTAACACGGATTTTGAGATTGAACATAGATGGAGCGGGATTATGGGGATAGGAAATACAAAACGACCAATTGTAAAGCAACTTTCAGATAACTTAATATGCGGAATAAGACTGGGAGGTATGGGCATTGCTATAGGTAGCTTGGTGGGGAAAAAAATAGCTGATTTAACCTGATATGGAAATTTCTGTAGCTGTCAAGGATGAATTGCGCAGATTTTGCATATCATTCGCAGAAGAGAGGATTGGACGCATCCAAAATAATATTAATAGCATTAACGATTCTCTAAAATCTGAGACCAAAAGTAGCGCTGGAGATAAACATGAAACGGGGAGGGCTATGATTCAACTTGAAAGGGAGAAGCTGGGGTATCAGCTATACGAAGCGGAAAAGATGAAACAGGCTTTAGCTGGGATTAATTCTCAATCGAGTCGGGCAAATATTGGTCAGGGTAGTCTTGTGGTTACCACAGATAGTGTGTATTATATTTCAATTTCGGCGGGAGTCTTCAAAATGGGCGCTACTCAAATATATTGTGTTTCTGCACTTAGCCCTATTGGTAAAAAATTGTTGGGGAAATCCCAAGGTCATTGTTTTGATTTTAATCAAAAAACGATTTGTATTAAAAATGTTCTTTAACAATTTTAATAAAGGAATTCCTCAAAACTACTCAGAATCACATATTTTTCAATAAATTGTTCTCTACCATCGGTAACCTTTAAATAATTACATAATCCATATTGACATGAAAGTTTATAAGGTATATAAGGGGATTCTGATTGAAAATAAGGGAATCTTTTATCTTCTGGAAGGGGAAGATTGGGATTCATTTATTAATGACAATAAACTTTTTACAAAGATTGAGCAACGGATATCTGGAAATGAGCCTTTACAAGATCCGGAAGCTTATATTAAAAAAGGACTCCTTGCACCAGCAGAAAGCCAGGAAATCTGGGCTAGCGGCGTTACCTATTTCAATAGCAAACTGGGACGTGAAGAAGAATCAAGAGAAAAGGGAGGCAGTAATTTTTATGCCAGAGTATATGTTGCAGAACGGCCGGAATTGTTTTTTAAGTCTATGGGGTACAGA
This sequence comes from uncultured Eudoraea sp., assembly GCA_964536335.1. Taxonomy (GTDB): domain Bacteria; phylum Bacteroidota; class Bacteroidia; order Flavobacteriales; family Flavobacteriaceae; genus Eudoraea. The sequence goes on from CAZHWD010000192.1 coordinate 5,480, forward strand.
GCGGTTGGCTCCGGAGGAAAAGTCCGAATAAGAAAAGATTCTACCTGGGATGTTCCAGAACCTGAGTTGACACTTGTAATTAGCTCAACCGGTAAAATTGTTGGATACACTATTGGGAATGATATGAGTTCCAGAAGCATTGAAGGAGAAAATCCTTTATACTTGCCCCAGGCAAAGACTTATGATGGGTCCGCCGCTATTGGCCCTTGTATTTTAGTAGTTGAGGGACCTCTTCCTAAAACAACAAAAATCAGGCTTGAAATACGTAGGGATAGTAAAAAGGTATTCACCGGTGAGATAGGGATTGATCAAATTAAACGCAAGTTTGAAGATTTGGTAAGTTACCTCTATGCAGAAAATTCTTTTCCAAACGGTAGCCTGTTAATGACAGGAACCGGGATAGTTCCGCCTACTGAATTTACCTTGCAAAAAGGCGATGAAATTAAAATTGAAATTGATGGAATTGGTGCCTTAATAAATACTGTTGACCAATAGTTTATTTAATCATCTTCTGGTTTTTTCCGGCCCGTTTTCTTCTTCGCTACTACTCTTTTAGTTTTTAATCGTTTTTCTATTGAAGCTTTGGAAGGAGAAGTTTTTTTACGTTTTTTTGGAACCTTTAACGCGTCCTCAATTAGTTTTAGCAAACGAGCTTCTGCAATTTCTCTATTCTTACGTTGGCTCCGTGAGTCGTCACATTGAACCTGGAGTTTGTTTTTGGATGTAAGTCGTTTATAGAGTTTTTTATTTAAGCGAGCCTTTTCAGATTCATTAAACGCCCTAGAACCAGCCAGGTTTAAAGTAAGTTCTACTTTTGTAGATACTTTATTAACATGCTGGCCACCTGCACCACCACTTCGGACGGCTCTGAACTTTATTTCCTGTAAAATCAAGTCTTTGTTCATATCGCAAAGGTTGATTAGAGTTTTAGCCTTTGGTTAATTGTTTCAAGAGAAATATTGAGAAAAACTTCTGTTTCAATCTCCATATTCCGTTCTGAATGAAAATAAATTATTTGCTCATCTGTAAGTCCTTCAACCAGATAATGACTTCCCATCGGATATGTTTTTTTAACAACCACAGGGAGACCGGAATTTTGGGATACCTTAAATTCATGAGCGTAGACAATAATTTTTCGTTTAGTATCAGCATATGATTTGATAATATTGATTGGAACCAAATTAGCTTCACCAAAAAGCGAAGCAATGTAAAGATTTAGGGGGTTCTTATACATCTTCACTATGGGTTCCTCCGCTAATATTTGTCTATCCTTAAGTACGAGTACTCGGTCTGCAAATGGCAATATATCATTGTGGTCATGTGTAGCAGTTAAGCAAGTTGTCCCCTCTTCCTTCAGAAAGTTAAATAAATTTCTTCTTAAGCTGTTTTTTCTAAAATTATCTATATGACTGAATGGTTCATCCAATAGCAACACTTCAGGTTTCTGAGCCAAAACCCTGGCCAGAGCAACGCGCTGTTGTTGTCCAATACTCAGATGTTTTACTTTGGTTTTTGCAAACCTTTTCATTTCGATAATCTCAAGCAACTCCTCAGTACGTTCTTTTAATTCTTTAGGATAAAATACGGAAAGATATTCAGAAATATTTTCAGCCACGGTAGTAACGCCCATTAGGTCGAATCTCTGCGACATATACTTCATGTAAGACTCTCCGGGAACAAGATTATGAAGAGGCCCCTTAACTTTTTTTCTTCCCCAGGATATATTTCCTTGAGCCGGCTGAAGAGATCCGTAAACCAGCTGTAATAGGGTGCTTTTACCACAACCGCTTTCACCCATTATTCCCAGATGTTCACCTCTCTCAACAGAAAAGCCAATATCATCAAGGACCGAATCTTTGTCGTAGGCAAATGATAAGCCGGTTATTTTTAACATGATTATTATCTTAAACGACTTCTAAAAAAAAATCCGTTTCTACAGAAACGGATTTTGCTCTGAATTATTGATAGTTACTCTTTAAATTCCTTGATGACTGCCTTATTTGGTAATTCCTTATAGTTCATATTATAAAGGGTAAATGCAAAAATATCGGCATATTGCTCAATTGTTTTACTAACAGGTGTCCCTGCTCCATGGCCGGCGTTAGTTTCAATGCGAATAAGAGTCGGGTTAGGACCTGACTGCTTCTCCTGAAGTTCGGCCGCAAATTTAAAGCTATGGGCAGGTACAACGCGGTCATCATGGTCTCCTGTTGTAATCAAGGTGGCAGGGTATTCGACCCCTTCTTTTACATTGTGAAGAGGGGAATAGCCTTTTAGGTACTGAAACATTTCTTCACTATCTTCAGAAGTGCCATAATCATAATGCCATCCCGCTCCTGAAGTGAAAGTATGATAACGTAGCATGTCCAGGACACCTACGGCCGGAAGGGCTACTTTCATTAGATCGGGTCTTTGGGTCATGGTGGCACCTACTAAAAGTCCGCCATTAGAACCACCTCTTATTGCCAGGTTTTCCGATGAAGTATATTTGTTCTCTATAAGGTACTCTGCAGCAACTATGAAATCGTCAAACACATTTTGCTTTTTAGTTTTTATACCGGAATCATGCCATTTTTTCCCATATTCTCCACCACCTCGCAAATTAGCTACGGCATAAACGCCTCCCTGTTCCATCCAAACGGCATTAACTATATTGAAAGAAGGGGTAAGACTTATATTGAACCCGCCGTAGCCATACAGAATAGTTGGGTTTTTAGAATTGAGTTTTAGCCCCTTTTTATAGGTAATAATCATTGGGATTTCTGTTCCATCTTTTGAAGTATAGAACACTTGCTTAGATTCATAATCATTCGGATTAAAATCAATTTGAGGTTTCCAATAGGGTTCATAATTACCCGTTTCCACATTGTATTTATAAGAGGAACCAGGAGTGTTATAATTAGTAAATGAAAAGTAGAATTCTTTTTCTTCTTTTTTACCACCAAAACTACTTGCACTGCCTATTCCAGGTAGCTTAATTTCACGTATAAGTTTACCATCATAATCATGCTGAAAAACTTTGGAGATGGCATCTACCATATATTCTGCAAAAAAGTAACCTCCGCCGGTATTTGGACTAAGAACATTCTCTGTTTCAGGAATAAAATCTTCCCACTTTTCCTGACCTGGATTTGACGCATCTACAGTTATAATCTTTTTATTAGGAGCATTTAAATTGGTAACCATGTAAAGCTTTGAGCCTACATTTTCAATGACCTCAGTATCTGAATCTTCATGGTCTAATATAGTTATCAACTTACTGTCCGGCATTTTTAGATCTTTTAAATAAAGCTTATTACCCGAAGTAGAATTTGCAGCTGAAATAAGTAAATAATTATTATCCTCAGTCACACTTCCTCCTACATACCTGTGTTTTTCTTCAGGAATACCTCCAAAAATTAATGCATCTGTACTTTGCGGAGTACCCAACTTATGGTAATAAAGTTTATGTTGGTCTGTCTTTGCAGAGAGCTCACTACCTTCAGGTTTATCATAACTTGAATAGTATAAACCTTCATTGCCATACCAGGAAAGGCCACTAAATTTTACATCTATGAGGGTGTCTTCAACAATAGTCTTCCCATCGGTCTCCATAACAATTACCTTCCTCCAATCACTACCTCCCTCGGAAATGGAGTAGGCAGCCATAGAACCATCTTTTGTAAAACTCAACCCCATTAATGATGTAGTTCCATCTTCCGAAAAACCATTTGGATCTAAAAAAACTTCGGCTTCCTGATTCTCTTTTTGACGATATAATACATATTGGTTTTGCAAACCATCATTCTTATAAAAATAGATATAATCACCCTCCTTGAACGGGGAACTAAGCTTCTCATAGTTCCAGAGTTGTTCCAATCTGTTCTTCAAATCTTTCCTGAACGGTATTTTATCCAAATAGCCAAAAGTGGTAGCATTTTCTTCTTTAACCCATGCTTCTGTTTCTTCGCTCCGGTCATCTTCCAGCCAGCGGTAAGGATCGTTAACTGTAGTCCCAAAATAATTGTCAACGGTATCTGCTTTTTTAGTCAATGGATAATTCACAGTAATGGTATCTTTTTTTTCTGAATTCTGGCAAGAAAAGTTAATGAATACAAGAAGTAATATAATCCCAATATTTCTCATGAAAAATAATTTTAAAGACCAAAAATACCACAAAAAACCTTTAAGCACTCATGCACAAAAAGGTTTTAACAGTTTTTATAATAGAGCAATCAGATGAGTTTTGTTTCCACCAGGTATTCTGCTATTTGAATAGCATTTGTAGCAGCACCTTTTCTTAGATTATCGGCAACTATCCACATATTTATGGTGTTTCGCTGCGTTTCATCTCTTCGTATTCTTCCTACAAAAACATCATCTTTATCATGCGCATAAACTGGCATTGGATAAGTGTTGGTATCCGGATTGTCCTGTACAACAACACCTGGGGTATTATTCAGAATTCTTCTTACTTCATTGAGTTCAAAGTCGGATTCAAATTCAACGTTTACAGATTCAGAATGCCCTCCTGCAGTAGGAATGCGCACAGCGGTTGCTGAAATTGAAAATGTGTGATCGTCTAGTATCTTCTGAGGTTCCCTGGCCAATTTCATTTCTTCTTTGGTATACCCATTTTCCATAAAAGTGTCACAATGCGGCAGGGCATTCCTGTTGATAGGATATGGATATGCCATTTCACCTTGTATTCCGGCCATTTCATTCTCCAACTGTTTTACAGCTTTAACACCGGTTCCTGAAACGGATTGATAGGTTGAAACTACAACCCGCTTCATTTTATATCTGGCATGCAAAGGTGCCAGTACCATAACAAGTTGAATGGTAGAACAATTGGGATTGGCGATTATTTTATCTGCTTTGGTTAATTTATTTGCATTGATTTCCGGAACGACCAATTTTTTTTCAGGATCCATGCGCCAGGCCGACGAATTATCAATTACCGTGGTGCCAGCTGCTGCAAATTTTGGCGCCCATGTTAGTGATGTATCTCCTCCGGCAGAAAAAATAGCCAGATCCGGACGTGCAGCCACAGCATCAGCAAGACCTATTACGCTAATGGATTGCCCGTTATAGGACATCTTTTTGCCAACAGATCGCTCAGAGGCGACCAATAACAGTTCAGTTATTGGGAAACTCCGCTCTTTAAGCACTTTTAGCATTACTTCGCCAACCATTCCGGTTGCGCCAACTACAGCTACCTTCATGTTTTTAATATTTAATGCCCAAAGGTATTGCAACCAATGTTGATGAACAAGACTTTTTATTGAATATTTAAAAATATAACAATTTGTTATAATACAAACAAATTTAAAAAAAGGACCACCAATTCAGTTTGCGAAAACCAATTGGTGGCCTTTAAGTTAGTTTAGCAGTGTAGCGGTAACCCCTGTAAAAGGTGTTTTATTCTTTCTATTTTTTCAATAAATCTCTTATTTGTGTTAAAAGTTCTTCCTGACTTGGACCTGAGGGAGCAGGCGGAGCAGGCGGAGTTTTTGTTTTGTTATAAGATTTAACTATAAGAAACATTACAAATCCCACAATAAGTAGATTAACAATAGTGTTTACCCATGCTCCCCAACGAATGGCATTTTCCGCTACATAGCCAGCTTCTCCTTCAACCCCTGAGGTCTCTGTGAGGACATATTTTAAATTGGCAAAATCTACACCTCCTGCAAATTCACCTACAATTGGCATAATAATGTCGGCTACAAAGCCATTAATAACCAGGCCTAGGGCTCCTGCCATAATTACAGCAACGGCAAAGTCGATTACATTGCCCGTCATAATAAAATTCTTAAACTCTTTTAACATAATATTAAATTTTTAGTTAGTATTATTAAGACACAATTTACGTAAAAAAGTCACAATTATGTTAAAAAGTTTATTTGATTAATTTAGAATTAGCCTCTTTACTCTTTGTGATATAGCGGTAATAATTTCGTAAGATATTGTATTTGCA
>CAZHWD010000193.1:0-2644 GCA_964536335.1 uncultured Eudoraea sp.
GCATATGCTGTGCGATATCAACACGGTCTTTCGTCACGTTTTTTGAGAAATATTCATTACTGACAGAATAAAAAACCAATAAATGAACAATAAAAAATGGGCAGTTTATCTGGTTCGATGTTCTGACAATTCCCTATACTGTGGGGTTACAAACAACTTTAAAAATCGATTGATAGAACACAATTCAGGTAAGGGTGCCAAGTATACAAGATCACGGAGACCGGTTGAGTTGGTTGGCATCAGTCCTGAAATGACAAAAAGCGAAGCACTTAAACTGGAATACCGGATTAAGCAGTTACCGGCCAACAAGAAAATTTCTAAATTAAAAGGGAAGGAGAACGAAATGACCATTTTGAAAAAGGATCTGCAGGCTCTGAACAAGGACATCCAGGCACTTGGAAAAACAATTGACAAACTTATAGCAGCGGTTGAAAAAGGCGAGACAACTAAAGTTGCAAAGAAAACAACAGCAAAACCCATCAAAGCAAAAATCACCAAAAGAGCCCCGGCCAGTAAAGCATCTGCAAAAGAGAAAACTGCAAAACTAACGGCAACCGATCAAGTCTTAGAGATTATTAATGGGTCGAAGAATGGTGTTAACACAGCCGCCCTGATGAAGAAGACCGGATTTGATCAAAGGAAAATTTGGAGCATCATTAATAGAGCCTCCAAGGCTGGAAAAATCAAAAGAGCTGGAAAAGGAATTTATATAGGCGCGTGAGAGACAGCACATTATTTTGGACAGTTCACAGCAACTTGATTATTTGAAATGCCCCTTCTGTCTGAACCATAGTCTGGATGCTAAATCGGGGAAGAAAACCTGCCCGGAATGTTCCGCTGAAATTGAGATTGACGACAGGGGGGAATGTATTTTTGCTGACACTCGAAAGATGAGGCTGCCGGTTGATGGGATGCTTTGTGGGATGTGTGGGCTTGTTCAGGGCGATGAAAATAGGAATTGCGTGTATTGTGGGGCAAATTTATGCACAAAAATTCAATAAAAAATCGAGTAATAAAGGACTGAAAATAGGCTATATGCAATAATTCGCTAACCATCAGCGAGTATTGTTACGCCAATTGTTACGCCATACGATCAGGGAACTTGCGGTATATAATAAATGGAAAAGAAGGAAAATATAAGTATGAATGATCAGAATCAATCTCCTATCCCAGGTAAATTTGCCTGCATTATTGGCGGATATTTTGGCCCATCATATGCCGTTGAGATAGATGGAACCGGCTGTTTAACCTATAAAGCCATGGGGAAAGAATATAAGATAAGGGAAACAAAGAAAATCAGTCCTGATACAAAGCGCTGGAGTGATTTCTGGGAAAGCTGTGATCATATTAATATTTGGGATTGGACCGAAAAGTATGAGAATCCGGAAGTTTTAGATGGTTATCATTGGATAGTTGAAATAGCATATTCTGACAATTCTGTAGTTTCAATTGGGAACAATGAAAAACCTGTGTCGTTTGATCAGTTTTTAAAGTCGGTGAAAAAATTAATAGGTGGATTAGAATTTAGCTGACATTATAAAGTGTCGATGAATTTAATTGGTAGTTGATGTGAGCGATAATGTTCCCAAGGATGAGGAAGCTTTTTCAAAGGTGGAGGATGAGCGGATTCGGGCAGGTTGTAATTTTAGAAAGATTTGTGGTTAGAAATTGATAAAAATTGAGGGATCAATTATTTTTTTCGGAACTTTAACCAAAAATAATTTAAGGTGTGACCGGATCTGACAAAGGTGTTTGATAATATATTCTCCAGGAAAGGAGGAAATATTATGCATACCGAGCAGATGATACCAAAACCAATGAACGAAGACGAACTTAAGAAAGTCAAAAAAGGGATCATTCAGACGTATCTCTTCCTTATCAGTCATACTGGATATGACCCAAAGGTGATCGAACTCATGAAGCTATCTGCCCTGGCTGATGTGCAAAGAAGGTACGAGGCAGGGGAGCCTTGGTAGAAAGCATCAAATTTTTATCAAAGCGAAATCCTGAAGATGAAAAAGATATTAATGAATCATCCTCCATGAAGTTGCACCGGTTGGATGTTCAAAATGAAGACATCATGGGTGAAAATGAATGAATCGAATTATTGTCCATAAGGAATTAAATGATATTATTCGAACGGCGGAAGAAAAGATTAGTGATTTTCATAAAGTAAGAAAGAGAATTGATAGTTACAGACAAGTAATAAGCGCTTTAATTAACAAGGAAGTATATCAAAATTGCGTAGACGATTTACATTTAGTATCACAAGAATTGAAGGGTATATTCGAAGTTTTTCTTAATTTCGATAAAGAGAACAAAAGATACTTCGACGGAAGCATGAGAGACTATTTAAATGCATACAAATCTTATTTGGAATGTGCAACACTGGCATCTACAAAAAGATTAAATATACAGAGATTGACTACATGCAAAAACAATTAAGGCTTCTAAAGATGAAGCTAAAAATATAGTAGCTATGATGGAGGAAATGGAGCAATTGCAAAATAATTGCTTAAATAAAGCAAAAAAATTTAATAAAATTGCTAATATGATAAAAAATAACAAAAAGAAACCGGTTGATTCTTATTTTATCGAAGCGTAAGTAAAACATAGTATATTTTTCTATCGCTGCTGCTAATGA
>CAZHWD010000194.1:0-2133 GCA_964536335.1 uncultured Eudoraea sp.
CTAATAAAAGTTGCTGAAATATCAAATACATGAACAACATGAAGCTCGGCTTTTAGTTTTTTTCGAAACACATTGGCCAACTTTAGTGCTGAAATTGAATTATCTGAATAATCCGTGGCACAGAGTATAGTTTTCATAGGACAAGCATTTAGAATTAATTGAAATAACAGGATGAATCTATAAAAAAGAAAAACAACAAAAAATGACCTAAGTCATATCCTGTAAGAAAACTGCCATATGACATTTGTCATACTAGCTATTACATAAATGAACTAATTTTATATAACTCAACAAAAATGAGGATTATGGGAGAAATAGCTACTTCAGACAGGCAAATCACCCTATTTTATAGTTCCAGGTCCAAAAGGGCCAGGCAAACTTTGGCCTATGCTAAATCAGAGGGTTGGCCCGTACATGAGGTAGACATACTAAAAACACCACCCACCGGAACACAAATAGCTGAATTGGCAGATCGTCTAGGAGTGGAGGTAAAAGACCTGGTTAACCAAAATCATCCCGCCTATACTTCTAAATTTGGGCCACACGAATTTTCATCTGAAGATTGGATTAAAATGATAAGACACAATCCTGAAATTATGAAACAACCGATTGCGCTCCGGGGAAAAATTACCATATTGGTTGAAACTCCAACGGATATCCTTCGGATATAACTTATATGTACTAGATTTAGTTTTTGTGTAAGATCTTATAAAGTACCCGTAAGGAAATTTAAATACCAGGATATGGCAAGATTCAGAGATTTTAATATCGCAGATTGGTTTTCATTCTATCGCATAGCTGCTGTACCCCTTTTGCTTACTTTAATATGGTTTAATGAACGAGAATTATTTAGCTGGTTTTTACTTGTTAGCTATTCCACTGACGCTATTGACGGTTTTTTAGCAAGAAAACTTGGGATTACCAGTGCACGGGGTTCTCAATTAGACTCCTACGGCGATCAAATGACTCTTGTTGTTGGTTTAATAGGGCTGATAAATTTTGAAACCGAATTTATGAAGGCGAACTACGCCTTAATTTTAATTGCCTTTGTACCCTACATTTTGCAAATGATACTTGCTTTTCGAAAATATGGAAAAGCTACTGCATTTCATACCTACCTGGCCAAATTATCCGCGGTTATTCAAGGAGTATTTATACTCTGGCTGTTATTTTTTGGTCCTGTTTACTGGTTATTTTATACAATGATCATTTTAGGTGTTTTAGAAACAATGGAAGAAATAACGCTCATTTATTTATATGACAAATGGGTTGCCGGCGTCAAAGGTATCTACTGGGCCTTAAAAGACAAAAGACGACTTAGTATTGAACAAAACAGTTCTAAGACCTGAATTGGATAAGTAGGCTGGATTTCAGGAGTCTGGCTATTTTTTAAAATTATTTTGCATATAACCTTCAATTTGCCACCAGATGATAAAGATTGATTACAAAAAAGAATTGAAACATCTCTATAAACCTTCTCCAAAAAAAATTGAATTTAGGGATATCCCGAAAATGAATTTCTTGATGATAGACGGCACGGGTGATCCAAATACCTCTGTAGCCTATAAAGAAGCTATTGAAGCCCTGTTCAGCTTATCCTATACTATAAAATTTATGATAAAAAAAGGAGAGCTAGGTATTGATTACGGCGTTATGCCACTTGAAGGGCTTTGGTGGGTAGACGATATGTCAAAATTTGATCAAAACAAAAAGGAAGATTGGAAATGGACTGCGATGATCATGCAACCAGAACTCGTGACTAATGAAATGGTAGCAATCGCTACGGAAGAGGTAAGAAAAAAAAAGAACCCAAAAGCATTATCTAAAATTCGTTTTGAAGCTTTTGCGGAGGGAAAAGCAGCACAAACATTACATATAGGTCCATTTTCGGAAGAAGGTCCTACCATCAAAAAAGTTCATGAATTCATTATCCAAAATGGACACAAACTTTCGGAAAAGCATCATGAAATCTACCTTTCAGATATTAGGAGGGCTGCGCCTGAAAAATGGAAGACTATAATAAGACAGCCTTATAAATGAGAATGACTACTACATAAATTCAATTCATTTGTTTTTCTGCTCCTTTTTGGCAGCTTTTTGTTCCTCTTTGGCCATTTTCTTGTAATAACCCCG
>CAZHWD010000195.1:0-21790 GCA_964536335.1 uncultured Eudoraea sp.
GGCGACCACACATTTTAGCTGGAGAAATAGCAATGCATCCTGGTATAAAGCCTTTACGCACCAACATCTTGGAGAAATAAATGAAAGTCTCGAATCGCTGCAAGAAGCTGTTGGTGAACTCTATTTTATTCCCAACAGGGGGAATTTTTCCCGAGGTATTCTCAGCACGGCATACACAAAGTTTGAACAAAGTGAGGCGGAAGCTTATGATTTATATCATGAATTCTATAAAAATGCCGTATTTACTATGATTTCAGAAGAGCCAGTTCACATAAAACAAGTGGTGAACACGAATAATTGTCATATTCACCTGCATAAGTACAAGGATGTTCTATTAATAACATCTGTAATTGACAATCTGCTTAAAGGGGCCTCCGGACAGGCCATTCAGAACATGAATTTAATGTTTGGTTTTGATGAAAGTGAGGGATTAAATTTAAAAGCAGCTGTTTATTAAAAGGAGTGAGAATTATAAAAATAACTAGATCATAAAAAAGTAATTATGAAAATAGCGATTATAGGCGCAGGGAATTTAGGATTATCTGTTGCTAAAGGCATATTACATAGCAGCGGGGCTACTACAATGTATCTGACCAAAAGACACGTAGATAGTATAAAGGACTATGAAAAATATGGAAATGTAACGGTTGGCTCGGACAACAGGGAAGCGGTTAAAAAATCTGATATTTTAATATTTTCAGTTCAACCTGGCCATTTTGCAATGATCCTAGAAGAAGTTAAAGATATTCTTACGGATAAGCATGTAATAATCTCGACGATAACTGGTTTCAGCATTGAAAATATGGAAGCCATTCTTGGAAAGGACAAGCATATCATTCGCAGTATGCCCAATACGGCCATTTCCGTTGGGAAATCTATGACCTGCATCTGCTCCAATATAGCTGGTCAAAAAAGAATAGACCTGGCAAAAGCCATTTTTAACAGAATGGGTTATTCCCTGGAAATACCTGAAAATCAAATGCAGGCAGCAACCGTAATATGTGCAAGTGGGATAGCCTTTTGGATGCGACTCATAAGGGCAACAACACAAGGTGCTATTCAGTTAGGTTTCGATGCCAAAGAGGCACAGGAGCTTGCCATGTACACTTGTAATGGAGCAGCTGGCTTGCTTATAGAATCGGGGAATCATCCTGAAGAAGAAATAGATAAGGTAACCACCCCTATGGGTTGTACTATTCAGGGATTAAACGAAATGGAGCATCAGGGTTTAAGTTCTTCTCTTATCAGAGGAATAGTAACTTCTTTTGAGAAAATAAATGAATTGAAAACCAAGAACTAGGCCTTGAGATAAATTACTTATCAACCTTTATAAAAAACAATAAATGGAACTATTTGATGTATACCCACTATATGATGTAACCCCGGTTACAGCTAAGGGCATTGTTATTACTGATGATAAGGGAGATACATATCTCGATTTCTATGGTGGCCATGCTGTTATCTCAATCGGACATTCCCACCCATATTACATTGAACGCATTAAGAAGCAATTAGATCAAATAGGGTTTTACAGCAACTCCGTTAAAAATCCGCTGCAAAGACAACTGGCTAAGAAACTGGGACAATTATCCAATTGTGAGGATTATAATTTATTTTTATGTAATTCGGGGGCAGAGGCTAATGAAAATGCCCTAAAATTAGCATCTTTCCATACAAATAAATCCCGGGTAATTGCATTTACGAATAGTTTTCACGGTAGAACATCTGCCGCCGTTGCTGCAACGGACAATGAGAAGATAAATGCCCCTATAAATAAACAGCAAAAAGTTACTTTTTTATCATTTGAAGATATTAAATCCTTTGAAACTGAAATCAAAAAGGAAGATGTATGTGCTGTTATTCTGGAAGCCATACAGGGGGTTGGCGGTCTGGACGAACCATCTGGTATATTCTATAGGGAAATTGCCGCACTTTGTAGAAAATATGGTGTAGTTCTGATAGCTGATGAGGTACAATCTGGTTTTGGCCGAACTGGCTCTTTTTTTGCCTTTCAGCAGCATGAAATAAAGCCCGATATCATTACCATAGCCAAAGGCATGGGCAACGGCTTTCCTGTTGGCGGTGTATTAATTCATAAAAGTATTCAGGCATCCTATGGCTTGCTTGGGACTACTTTTGGTGGAAACCATCTTGCCTGCACAGCTGTTTTAGCTGTTTTAGAGGTTCTGGAAAAAGAACAACTTGTTGAAAATGCCGAAAGGCTGGGTAAATATTTCAAAAAAAGAGCCTTAGAAATACCGCAGGTTAGGGAAATAAAAGGCAGGGGACTTATGTTGGGATTAAGGTTTGATTTTGAAGTAGGAGAACTTCGCAAAAATCTAATTTACGAGCAACATCTTTTCACCGGCGGGGCCAAGGATAAAAACGTTTTACGAATTCTCCCTGCTATGAATATTACAAAAAGCGATATGGACTTATTTTTCGAGAAATTAAAAATAGCATTATCATGAGTGTTATATTGAACATAGATAAACGAAATGCTGTCCTTAAATCCATGATTGAATGGATAAAAAAGGAGGAAAGCGCCCTTTTGGAAGCCAATAAAAAAGATTTGGAAGCTTACTCTGGTGACGATATTGCCATGTATGATCGCCTAAAAGTTGATGACGATAAAATTATTGGGATGATAAAATCCCTAAAGGAATTGACACTGTTGAATGACCCTTTGAATCTGGAACGGTTTCAATTTGAGCATGAAAACGGTCTGCAAATCAGCAATAGGACAGCTCCTTTTGGCACTGTACTTATTATCTATGAATCGAGACCTGATGTAACCATTGAAGCAGCTGGGATTGCTTTTAAATCGGGCAATAGAATATTATTGAAAGGGGGTAAGGAATCACTGAACAGTAATTTGATCTTGGTAGATTTATGGCACAATGCTTTAAGAGACAATCAAGTTGATAGCGATTGGGTCAGCTATTTGCAATATGATCGCTCAGAGACGCAGGCTTTTTTAGAAAATCCCATACAAAAAGTGGATTTGATAGTTCCTAGAGGAGGGGAAAAACTAATTGCTTTTGTAAAACAACATGCCACCTGCCCTGTAATCGTTAGTGGAAGAGGTAATAATTTTGTGTATATAGATACTGAAGCTGATCTACAAATGGCCGTTGATATAATCATCAATGCAAAAACCACCAAAATATCGGCCTGTAATGCATTGGATAAAGTACTAATAGCTGCAGATTTGCCCAGAAAACAACAATTTGTCCAAAATCTATTGTTAGAACTTCAGAAAAGTAAGGTTGAGATTTTAACCGATGACGCTTTTTCAGCTCTAGAAGGCACAACTCCTATTAAAGATGAGAGTGTTTGGATTGAAGAGTTTTTAGACTATAAAATAGTGCTGGGTCAAGTTGCTTCTTTAAAGGAAGCCATTAGCAAAATAAACACTTTCGGTGGTGGGCATTCGGCAGCCATCATTACCGCGAATGAAGAAACAGCAGCAACATTCATGAATTCTGTTGATTCAGCGGCAGTATACCATAATGCCTCCACACGATTTACGGATGGAGGCCAATTTGGACTGGGCGGAGAACTCGCAATTAGCACTGATAAGTTACATCAAAGAGGCCCCATTGGTTTACAGCATTTAGTAACCAATAAATGGTTTGTAAAGGGCAATGGACAAATTAGATGAATATGCAGATGAAAAGAATATTATTAAAAATAGGGTCCAATACCTTGACCAAAGAAACAAGCCAGATTTCACGAGGTAAAATAGAGGACATTGGAAGACAGATTGCAGTCATGAAAGATGAATATGAGTTTATCATCGTCAGTTCCGGGGCCATTGCCGCCGCCAAACAATTTGTGGAATTGGAGCATAATGGGGCTGCAATAGATGTGAAACAAGCTTTGGCAGCCATCGGGCAACCGCACTTAATGCGTATCTTTCAAGAGAATTTTAGGGAATTGGGTTTATCAACTTCCCAATGTCTTTTATCCTATTCAGATTTTGATAATTTAGACGCCAAGGCGAATATAAAGAATACCATTAATGTCCTTGTAGCTAATAAATTCATTCCCATCATCAATGAAAATGATACAGTCGCCACCGATGAGATTCAATTTGGTGACAATGATAAGTTGGCAGCATTGACTGCTGCCCTATTGCAGGTAGATCTGTTGATGATCGCTACCAATACTGATGGAGTCTACACAAGAGAATCCATAGAAAATAATAAACCGGAAACGATTACCTCAGTTTCTGGAGTTCAAAAATTGCAGAAAGAAATCAGCGCATCAAAATCAACCCACGGTACAGGTGGAATGCAATCGAAAATTGAAGCCGCTACTATTGCCCAAACAGCAGGAATTGAAACCTGGATAGTAAATGGACTAAAAGACAATTTTATAGTCGATGCAATTACTGGCAAGAGTAACCATACTAAAATAAAATAATGCAACACTACCTCTCTATAAACGATATTGATTCACTTTCTGACTGGGTTACTGAGGCAAGGGCCTTAAAAAATGATCCTTTACAGTCAAAATCCTTGGGTAAGGATAAAACCATCGGATTGTTGTTCTTCAATAATAGTCTGAGAACCCGATTGAGTACCCAAAAAGCAGCCATAAATCTAGGGATGGAAGTAATTGTAATGAACTTTGGAAATGAAGGTTGGGCTTTGGAATATGGC
Source organism: uncultured Eudoraea sp. (assembly GCA_964536335.1). GTDB lineage: Bacteria > Bacteroidota > Bacteroidia > Flavobacteriales > Flavobacteriaceae > Eudoraea. The sequence continues at coordinate 4,668 of CAZHWD010000195.1, forward strand.
GATGGCACCATAATGGATCAGGGTACATCGGAGCATATTAAAGAAGCTGCCAAGGTGGTTTCCCAATACTGTGATGTAATCGGAATACGGGCATTTGCATCATTGACCGATAAAGAAAAGGACGAGGCAGAGGTGGTATTGAATGGATTTAAAAAATATGCCTCCGTTCCAATAGTGAATATGGAAAGCTCTGTTGGACATCCATTACAGGCGTTGACCGATGCCATAACGCTGGCCGAAAATTCTAACAAGACCAAACCAAAAGTAGTGTTGTCTTGGGCGCCCCATCCCAAGGCCCTTCCCCATGCTGTTACCAATTCATTTGTTGAAATGATGCAGTTACAAGATGCTGATTTTGTAATTACACATCCTAAAGGGTATGAACTGGATTCTACAATAATCAAAAATGTCCCAGTGGAATATGACCAAAATAAAGCCTTGAAAGATGCCGATTTTGTATATGTGAAAAACTGGAGCAGTTATACGGATTATGGAAGAGTATTGAACCAAGACCCTAACTGGATGATCACTAAAGATAAACTGTGCAATGCCAAATTTATGCATTGCCTGCCAGTGCGTAGAAATGTTGTTGTGGAAGATGCAGTGTTGGACAGTGAACAGTCCTTGGTGATTGATCAAGCCAATAATAGAACATATGCCGCACAAGTTGTGCTGAAAAAGATTTTAGAGCATTTAAAATGAAACAAAAGCTATCCATAGTCAAAATTGGAGGTAATGTCCTCGAAAACGAAATCGAGCTTGACCAATTTCTATTGAATTTTTCCAAATTGGAAGAGCCTAAAATTCTTGTACATGGTGGAGGTAAATTAGCAACAAAATTGGCCGCAAAACTGGGCATTAAATCAAAAATGACTAGTGGAAGGCGCATTACGGATGCCAAAAGCCTTGAGGTAATAACAATGGTATACGGCGGACTCACAAATAAGAAGATTGTGGCCAAATTACAAGCTTTGGGAACCAATGCAATTGGACTTAGTGGTGCAGATGGCAACACCGTACAGGCCCATAAACGACCGGTTAAGGAAATTGATTTTGGATTTGTCGGTGATATTGACGGAATTAATTCTGAACTTATTGATACTTTAGTTGAAGTTAAATTAACACCGGTCTTTTGTGCTATTACGCATAACGGTAAGGGTCAATTATTGAATACCAATGCAGATACTATTGCTTCGGAATTAGCTATTGGGATGAGTCATAAATATAAAACCACTCTATACTATTGTTTCGAAAAGAAAGGGGTATTACAGGATATAGAAAATGATGATTCGGTCATAATACATATCGATACCAACAATTATAATGACTTATTGGGACAAAACATCATTTCGGGCGGTATGTTACCAAAAATGCAGAATTGTTTTCATGCATTACAACAAAATGTCGATAAAGTTTGCATTGGCAATATATCAATGCTTGAGACAGATTCAAATTTATATACAACGATAACCCTATGAAGATGGATCAACAAATCCCTACAGATAAGGCTATTGGCTTATTGAAAGAACTCATCTCAATTCAATCATTTTCCGGGGAAGAGCACCATACGGCTGAGGCCATTGAAGCCTGGTTCGAAGCTTTTAGCATTCCCTATGAAAGGGAAAACAATAATGTCTTTGCCAAGAACAAACATTGGGATGACACTAAGCCAACACTTTTATTGAACTCACACCATGATACCGTGAGGCCTAATAAAGCCTATACTCGGGACCCATTTGATCCACAAATTGAGAATGGGAAATTGTATGGATTAGGAAGCAATGATGCCGGCGGGGCCTTAGTCTCGTTAATTGCAACATTTACCTATTTCTACGATTCAGCAAATTTGAAACATAACCTATTAATGGTAGCTTCCGCTGAAGAAGAAAGTACGGGCGGTAAAGGTTTAAATAGCCTTTTAGCCATACTTCCAAAAATTGATGTTGCAATAGTAGGGGAACCAACACTTATGAATCTGGCCATCGCCGAAAAGGGGCTAGTGGTTTTCGATGCTGTTATAAAAGGCACTCCTTCTCATGCTGCACATCCAAATAACAACAATGCCATTTATAATACTATTGAAGTGTTGGAATGGTTTAAGAGCTATACATTTCCAAAAACATCAGACGCTCTGGGTGAAGTTAAATTAACGGTTACGCAAATTAAGGGAGGTAGCCAGCATAATGTAGTGCCTGCTAAAGTTAATCTTGTAATAGATGTGCGTGTTAATGACAGATATAACAATAAGGAAATTGCTGAAATGTTATCAAGGGAAGCTCCATGTAAGCTAGAGCCCAGATCATTAAGATTAAACTCGTCTTCCATAGACAAGGATCATCCTTTGGTAGCTTCGGGAATTGCATTGGGAAGAAGTACTTATGGTTCTCCTACCCTTTCGGATCAGGCGGCACTTAGCTGCCCTTCATTAAAATTGGGTCCCGGGGATAGTACACGATCACATTCTGCCGATGAGTTTATTTATATTGCGGAAATTGAAGAAGGAATTAATCTATATATAAAAATTCTCGATGGATTTTTAAAGAACTAAAAAAAACAGCCTTACTCAGGAGAAACCACTAAAAACAAGAGCAATGAAACTTTGGGACAAAGGATACAGTACAGATAAAAAAATTGATCATTTTACAGTGGGTAATGATAGGGAATTAGATTTGGTGCTGGCTAAATATGATATAATAGCCTCCATGGCCCATGCTAAAATGTTGGGTAAAATTGGGTTATTGACGAGTGAGGAAACACTTGCACTGGTCCGGGAACTGGAAGATATAGCCCAAAGCATTGAAGAAGGAAAGTTTATCATTGAAGATACTTTTGAGGATGTTCATTCTAAAATAGAATTTATACTAACCGAAAAACTTGGCGATACAGGGAAAAAAATTCATACGGCCCGTTCCAGGAATGACCAGGTTTTAGTAGCCATGCAATTATATCTAAAGGAAGAATTATCTGAAATAAAACACCAGACCAAAGAACTTTTTAAATTGCTAATTGAACTAGCTGAAAAATATAAAGAAATCTTATTGCCCGGATATACCCATTTCCAAATTGCCATGCCTTCTTCATTTGGATTGTGGTTTTCAGCCTATGCAGAAAGTCTTATTGATGATCTATATTTTATAGATTCAGCTTTCAAAATCGCTGATCAAAACCCTCTTGGAAGCGCAGCTGGTTATGGAAGTTCCTTTCCTATTGATCGTTCTTTTACGACTACGGAAATGGGGTTTGCCGATTTGAAATACAATGTTGTAGCTGCCCAAATGGGCCGAGGAAAAGTGGAGAAAGCCACTGCATTTGGCATTTCAGGAATTGCCGGCACTTTATCAAAGCTGGCAATGGATATTTGTCTCTATATGAGTCAGAATTTCAATTTTATATCTTTCCCCGACGCACTAACAACTGGTAGTAGCATTATGCCCCATAAAAAAAATCCTGATGTCTTTGAACTTATCAGGGCAAAATGTAACAGCCTACAAGCCATCCCGAACCAGATTACACTTATCACAACTAATTTACCCAGTGGTTATCACAGGGACCTGCAAATGGTAAAGGGACTAATAATCCCGGCGATTCAGGAAATAAAATCCTGTTTGGAAATGATGACTTTCAGTTTAAAAGATGTTAAGGTGAATTCTAATATTCTGGATGATCCTAAGTACAATTATCTATTTAGTGTAGATACATTAAATCAACTCGTTCTTGGCGGAATGCCCTTCCGCGATGCCTATAAACATATAGGTGCTGAAATTGAAGCGGGGTCTTTTAAACCTAAAAAACAATTAAAACACACTCACGAAGGGAGCCTGGGTAATTTGCGTCTGGATAAAATAAAGGATAAAATGAAGGCATAAATTTGATGTTCCTTATTAAATTAATTTATTTCCGAAGTAGACTTAAATCTTAAAAATTTTATCTTTAAGGCAGAAGCCTTTGCAGAAATCCTATTTATTATGTTTTCTATTGTTTATAGATCCATTGCCGTACCAACTTTTAAGCAAACTGATGTAAAAGAGATGCTTGACAAGGCAAGAGACAATAATTCACGTGATAATATAACGGGGTGTTTGTTGTATTATGAAGGGGAATTTATTCAATATCTTGAAGGTAATCAAATAAAGGTTCTAAGCCTTTTTGATAAGATTAAAGAGGATAAACGGCATCAGGACATTTCTATATTGGCATATGGAGTAACAGATTCCAGGGAATTTAAGGATTGGGAAATGGCGTATGCAGATTTTTTTGGTGACAATGACCAAATCAACTATTTCAGGCTATTGTTAGATTCTTATAAAGAAAATGAAGATTCAGTTTCTCACCCAAATCCCTCTTTTAATGATTTCTGGATTGCAGTAAGGGAAAATCTTGGTAAAACATTAGAATCGCAACCCTAATTTATTTATTCATTCCTAAATTTATTACTTCTTGCTTGGTTAAATGCCTCCAATGTCCCCGGGGAAGGTCTTTTTTGGTAAGTCCCGCAAAAATTACCCTATCCAGTTTCTTTACATCATATCCGAGATGTTCAAAAATACGCCGAACAATCCTGTTTCTACCACTATGTATTTCTATTCCTACTTCTCGTTTGGGCGAATTGTTTATATAACTTATTTCATCAACCTTGATCTGACCATCATCTAAGGTAATTCCTGTCTGTATTTTCCTTAAATCCTCAGCTGTAAGGTTTTTATTCAATTCAACGTGGTAAATTTTCCGTATACCATGTCTTGGATGCGTAAGTTTTTTTGCCAGATCCCCATCATTTGTAAATAGCAAAAGACCGGTGGTATTCCTGTCTAACCTTCCAACCGGTACTAATCTAGATTTTGAAGCTTTAGAAACTAGTTCCATTACCGTTCTTCTCCCTCTTTCATCATTTGTAGTCGTTATAAAATTCTTGGGTTTGTTCAAAAGCACATATTCCTTTTTTTGTGGATTAAGTAAACGTCCGTCAAACTTAACCACATCAGTAAGTTTAACTTTGTGTCCCATTTCAGTAATGGTCTTTCCGTTAACCGTTACATTTCCTGCTTCTATATACGTATCTGCTTCCCGCCTGGAGCAAACTCCGGCATTGGCAACATAGCGATTGAGCCTTATTAAATCAGGATCTGAAGGAGCACGATTTGTATTTTTAGCACTTGTCGGGACACGTCCTTTGGTAAATGCTTTTTTTGTATACTCCCTGCTTTTCCCCGGAGAATTGCTTTTATCCTTATTTGATTGCGGTCTGCGCATTGGTTAATTTTTGAGCAAAGGTAGCCCTTTTGTCTAACCTTCCCGGGGAAATTTGTACCAGAGCTAATCTTAAATGATTCCGCATTAAAATATTCGGTTTAGAACGAGATCTACATCAATCAATAAAATACTAAAAACCCCTGAAACTATAATAAACTTAAGGATATTGTGAAGCCAGATATAATCTACTTTGGTCCTGGACTTCCATAGTAAAATCAGGAATAATATTAAAAAAAGAATACAGGCAATAAAGTAAATATACATATAGCCAACATCAAATTTCCGGATTAACAAAGAGGCCGGGATCAATGTTAGAAGTATAAGAACACTTATAATAAGCTTTGAATAGAATGGGCCATATAAAACAGGAACGGTCTTATAATTTTGAGCAAGGTCTCCCGTAATATTTTCCATATCCTTAATCATTTCGCGGGCTAAAATCAGAAGAAACAGGAAGGTGGCATGAACAAAGATTACGGTATCAAAGTTCCTGTAATAGACTAAAATAGCAAAGAAAGGAGCAATTATTAATGTGGCCGAGACTATGTTTCCAAAAAAAGGTATTTTTTTTAATTTATGTGAATACAACCAAATTCCAAATATATAAGCTGCGAAAAATAGTACGGCTCTGAAAGATACGTAGCTGGCAAACAAAACGGCAAGGAAATTAAAAATAAAGTAGGCACTAAGCTTTGTTCGCTGATTTACCAATCGGTCCAGCATACTCTTTTGAGGTCTGTTGATAAGGTCCTTCTCCGAGTCATAAAAACTATTGATGATATAGCCGGCAGATATTACCAGAGCTGATGCCAATACCAGTACAAAAAGATTTGGATCAAATACCACCTGACGTAAGGGAAGGTTCGGAGCAAGTATATAAATGGAGGCCAGATACTGGGCAAAGGTTATCATAAGAACATTATACCCTCTTATGATAGAAAACAGACTCAGGCCTTTTAATAGCAGGAGTTTGTTTTTTCTACTAAGCATTTTTAGGAACTTAGAAGTTGTATACTACTTCTAAATGATAGTCTTTTAATGCAGTTCTTGCTTTTGCTAAGTCCTGAGTGAATCCTAAAATATAACCACCCCCTCCGGAACCGCATAATTTCAAGTAGTAATCATTAGTTTCTATCCCGCGTTGCCAAAGTTTATGAAATTCTTTGGGTATCATAGGCTTAAAGTGGTCTAAAACCACATTCGAAAGTTGCTTAAGATTTCCAAAAAGGGACTTCACATTGCCACTAACAAAATCCTCTACACAGGCATCAGTATGTTTAATAAACTGATCCTTCAAAACTTTACGGAAGCCTTCATGTTTCATCTTATCCATAAAAATTTGTACCATCGGCGCAGTTTCTCCCATAATTCCACTATCCAATAAGAAGACTCCACCTTTGCCATCCAAATTTTGAGATGGTATACTGGTGGATTCTATATTTTCTTGAGAGTTAATTAGAATAGGCAAACTTAGATAACTGTTTAAAGGATCCAGACCGGAAGATTTTCCATGGAAAAATGATTCCATTTTACCAAAAATAACTTTGAGTTTTAGCAATTTTTTCCGTGTCAGGTTTTCAAGTACAGTGATTTTTTCAATGGAATACTTGTCATAAATTGCAGCCACTAAGGCACCACTACTTCCAATACCATAACCTTGGGGAATAGAGCTATCAAAATACATCCCGGCATCTACATCAGCCTTTAAGGCTTTCAAATCAATAGATAATAATTCGGGTTCCTGTTCTTGTAAATTGCTTAAATAGTGAAAATATTTTTTCAGACTTTCATTAGAATTCTTAGCCGTTTCAGAGAGGTTCTGGTCTTTCTTGAGGGCACCCTTAAAGAAATTGTAAGGAATAGAGAGTCCTTTAGAATCCTTGATGATTCCGTATTCACCAAAAAGCAAAATTTTTGAATAAAAAAGAGGTCCTTTCATCTGAATTCAATTAATTATGACTCTAAGATATGTGTATTAGCATTAATAGAGGCTTAAATTACATTTTTTTGGCTCCAAAACCAATTCGGTCGCAAATATACTGCCCATTTTCACAATACGCAATTAGCTCCTCTTTAATAAATTTATTTATCTCATTTTTCTCGTTGTTGGGGTATAGCAAATGCACATTGGCACCGGCATCTAAAGTAAAGCAAAGATGATTTTGTCTAGCCCGCCGAAATTCCCAAATTTTCTCAATAATGTTCAACGTATTAGGTTTCATCAGGATAAAATACGGAATACTGGTCATCATCATGGCATGTAAAGTGAGTGCTTCACTTTCAACAACTTCTATAAAATCATCCAGATTGCCTTCGGCGAATATTGAACGTAAACGTATTAGATTATCATGAGCTTGTTCAAATCGATTTTGAGCAAATGGATGGTTGTGCATCAGGTTATGGCCTACTGTACTACTAACACTTTTCTGTCCCTTATGTACCAGTAGAATTGTATCCTGATAATTTTTGAACAGCTCGTCTACAGGATAAGGATATGGCATTCCATATAGATTGGTACTCCCAATTATTTCATTGTGCTCCCCCCATTGAACAAGATTACCCTTAATACTTCTGCAAGCACTACCTGATCCCAATCGCGCTAAAAAAGATGCTTTTTTATAGAAAAAATCAGGGTCCATCTCAGAAACCATTTGTTTTTCTATATCCATGAGACATAAAGCTAAAGCGGCCATACCACTGGCGGAAGAGGCTATGCCACTGCTATGTGGAAAGGTGTTGGAAGTATTAATAGACAAATGATAACTTCTAAGAAATGGAATATACTTTTCAATCCGTTTGAAAAATGTTACAATCTTGGGCTTAAAATCTTCCCTGGATTTTCCTTCAAAAAGTAAATCAAATGAAAATTCCTTATTTGCTTTATCAAGTTTTGTAAAGGCCACAGATGTTATAGTTCTGCACTCATCCAATGTAAAACTTACTGAAGGATTGGCCGGTATTTGATTTTGCTTCTTACCCCAGTACTTAACTAATGCTATATTACTAGGGGCTTTCCACTGTACCCTACCTTGTTCCTTTTCGTATTTATAGGATAAAGGAATAAAGTCATTTTCGATCATGCGCACAATTTATGCAAAGATAGTTTTTAACCGCATTTGCAATAGCCTCTATTAAAATAAATTACTATTTTAGATAACTTACATCAACTGATTTTGAAAAAGAAACTAACCTATATTGCCATTTCAGTAACTATATGTCTTGTCATAGGTTTTTTATCTGGTTTTGCTACTCAGTCTTCAGTAAATGATTGGTACCTATCATTGAATAAACCGAGTTTTAATCCTCCAAATTGGATTTTTGGTCCGGTTTGGACGCTGCTATATATCCTCATGGGGATAGCCGCCGGTATTGTTTGGGCAAAAGGATTTTATCATATTTGGGTGAAAACTGCATTGTATAATTTTGGATTTCAGTTATTATTTAATGCCCTCTGGAGTGTTGTTTTTTTTGGATTTAAAAATCCCTTCTGGGCACTTTTGGTAATTCTGTTTCTCCTTGCTTTGATTTTACTTACCATTAAGTGGTTCAACGTGGTGAGTAGGACAGCAGCATATCTCCTCATTCCTTATTTTCTCTGGGTTTGTTTTGCTACCATCTTAAATTATAAGATTTGGGAAATGAACTAGTTTTTAACTAGTTCTAACAGTTTTAATGCTGTTTTATGGTTTCTTGCAGTAGCCTTAACCTGAAGTTTTTGCTCAAATAGGTTCGTGTTAAGTTTTGCCTTACCCATTCCACAAAGGAATTTCAGAAAGATATAATCCTTACAAATAAAAAACCTCTCATTTTGAAACTTTGTCTCATTAAATAATTCTACTACCTTTCTTTGTGGAACATCTTTCAGGAATACATAATATATTTTTCTTGTATCATCCCCTTCAAACGGTTTAAATGGATTGTCACTTAGTATTTTTTCTAGTTTAGATCTTGTTAAAACAATTACAGGTACCTGATATCCATATGTTTTTTCCAGAGCACTTTCTATTTGATGTTCTAACTTTTTGGTTTCAACTTCATTACTTTGAAATATAACATTCCCACTTTGGATATAGGATTTAGCTTCTAAAAAACCTGATTTTTCGAATACCATCTTCAAATCGGCCATGATTATTTTTTTGTGACCACCAACGTTGATACCGCGGAGCAGGGCTATATATTTAGGCATTGGAAAATAAATTTTTGAACATATGTAAATAATGCAGGAGTTAAGTTAGCTAATTATGAATTACAAAATAAATCAATTACATTTATTACCTTTCATTTTTAATTCTTTAAAATCCACTCTCCAAATAGCATGCAAACTTATATCCTTGCTTTTGATCAAGGCACCACAAGCTGCAGAGCACTAATTTTTGATAAAAAAGGAAATATTATTTCCACTTCCCAGAGAGAATTTACGCAATATTTTCCCAAACCGGGTTGGGTGGAGCATGATGCAATGGAAATTTGGTCCACACAAGTTGCTATGGCTGCTGAAACCGTCACTAAAAAAGGATTAGAAGCAAAAAATATAGCCGGAATAGGAATAACAAATCAACGTGAAACTGTTGTTGTTTGGGATAAGAAAACGGGGAAACCTGTATATAATGCCATCGTCTGGCAAGACAAAAGAACAGCAGATTATTGCGACCTTTTAAAAAGTGAAGGGAAATCTCAATGGATACGCGAAAAAACAGGTCTTGTAATTGATGCTTATTTCTCCGGCACAAAAGTCAAATGGATATTAGATAATGTAGAAGGAGCACGGGAAAGAGCCGAGGCAGGTGATTTAATGATGGGAACAATAGATACATGGCTAATTTGGAACATGACCAAAGGCGAATTACATGTGACTGATGTAACCAATGCCTGTAGAACACTTTTATTTAATATCAACACTCTGGAATGGGATGATGAGCTTTTAGAATTATTTACTATTCCCAGAAGCATATTACCTATAGTAAAACAGTCGAGTGAGGTTTATGGACATACTACTCCGGGATTGTTTGCGGCCAGAATTCCAATTTCCGGAATAGCCGGGGATCAACAGGCTGCATTATTTGGGCAGATGTGCACAAAGCAGGGAATGGTAAAAAACACTTATGGTACAGGATGTTTTATGTTGATGAATATTGGTGATAAACCAATAGTATCTAAAAACAACCTTCTTACGTCGGTAGCCTGGCAAATAAATGGTAAAACTGAGTACATCCTTGAAGGAAGTATTTTTATTGCTGGTGCTGTAGTGCAGTGGCTTAGAGATAGTCTTAAAATTATTAAAACATCTAAAGAAGTGGAACAACTGGCCGGCTCTGTCGAGGATTCCGGTGGTGTTTATTTTGTTCCTGCTTTTGCCGGATTGGGTGCTCCACACTGGAATCAACATGCACAGGGCACCATATTTGGTCTGACCCGCGGAAGTACGGATGCGCATATAGCTAGGGCCGCATTAGATTCTATTGCCTTCCAGACCATGGATATATTAAAGGCAATGGAAGCAGATTCGGGGATATCAATTAAGGAGCTGCGGGTAGATGGAGGTGCAACAGTCAACGATTTACTTATGCAATTTCAGGCAGATGTTTTAAATACAGTAACAGTAAGGCCTAAAATTATAGAAACTACAGTGATGGGCGCTGCATTTCTGGCGGGACTGGCAGTAGGTTACTGGGATAATCTGGAACAGATTCAGGAGATTTGGCAAACCGATGTACATTTTAAGCCAACAACAGACCGAGTTTCAATAAATAACCAGATTGATGGCTGGTATAAAGCCATTGAAGCTTTAGAATTTTGGACAAAATAGTTAAAACTAATATTATATATGACACCATTTATCGCTGAAATAATGGGCACTTTTCTGTTGATCCTCCTTGGGTGCGGAGTAAATGCCAATGTGGTACTTAAAGATACTAAGGGGCACAATAGTGGGTGGATTGTAATTACAACCGGATGGGCCTTTGCGGTTTATATAGGTGTTGTTGTTGCAGCTCCGTATAGCGGAGCGCATATAAATCCTGCAGTGAGTATAGGCCTTGCCGCTGCAGGAGAGTTTCCCTGGGAAAAGGTTCCCTCCTTTTTGCTGGCTCAATTTATTGGAGCTATGTTGGGTGCCACATTAGTATGGCTGGTGTACAAAGATCATTTTGATCGCACTGAGGAACAAGGTTCAAAACTGGGAGTGTTTAGTACCAGTCCGGCTATTAGAAATACTTTCACAAATCTTCTCGGTGAAATTTCGGGAACATTTGTTCTGGTCTTCGCTGTTCTCTTTTTTACAGATGCTGCTATTTTAGAGTCAGAAGCTATTATTGGTTTAGGTTCTCTGGGAGCTATTCCAGTTGCCTTTGTCGTTTGGGGAGTTGGCCTGTGTTTGGGTGGCACCACAGGCTATGCAATTAATCCGGCAAGGGATCTTGGACCAAGAATTATGCATGCCCTTTTACCTATAAAAAACAAAGGATTAAACGATTGGTCTTATTCATGGATTCCGGTTATTGGACCCATATTGGGAGGAGTGCTTGCGGCTTTTCTTTACTTGGCATTTCCGCTGGTTTAATCATGGTCTTCTATAATGACTTTGCAATCGCCTGAGCAGCGATATAAGCCCCGGTCCATGCATTTTGAAAATTAAAGCCCCCGGTAACCGCATCTATATTTAATACCTCACCTGCAAAATACAAGCCAGGGAGTATTTTACTCTCAAAAGTCTTAAAATTTACCTCTTTCAGATCTACACCACCTGCAGTTACAAACTCTTCTTTATAGGTACTCTTACCTTCTACATTGAATTCTGAAGCCGTTATAAATTGTCCGAGTCTATCAAGTTGCTTCCTGGAAACATCGGCCCATTTTAAATCCTTAGCTATATCCGATGCTATAACTAATTTGCCCCATAATCTTGCCGGGATATCAATAGCCTTCGTTTTGTAAATTGTCTTCTTTGGATCGATCTGTTTTATCTCATTAAAAAGAGATAATAGCCCCTGTTTATGATAATCCGGCATCCAATTAATCCTGACCCTGAACCTGTAATCGTATTCATTTAATAATCTGGCAGCCAGGGCTGAAAGTTTTAAGACAACCGGACCACTCAAACCCCAATGAGTAATAAGAACAGGACCTTCTGAAATCAAATTTAAAGCACTACTTTTTCTGCTTTTAAATTTGGAATTGATCTCTTTCCCCATCATCTGTCTGGGTAAAATTTCAATCCTGGCATGAGTACTCAGCCCCTGTATTCCGGAAATTCTAATATCACTAATATTAAATGTAAATAAAGAAGGCACAGGTGTCACAATTTTATGTCCGAGCTGTTCTAACAAATTCCATATTTTAGTATTACTCCCGGTTGCAAGTACAATTCTTTTTGCCTGATAAACCTTTTTAACTGATTGTACTTGCCATACGGCTTCTTCTCCCAATTTTATATCTTTAAATGGCAGTATATTTATAACTGAGCTACTCTTAAGGAGGGTAATATCGTACTTCTGAATTTCGCCAAGAAAGCAATCAATAATAGTCTGTGAGGAGTTACTGGCAGGGAACATTCTCCCATCCGATTCTGTTTTTATGTGTATTCCGCGTTTCTCAAAAAACTGTATGGTATCAGCTGTTGAATAAATGTGAAACGGACCAAGAAGTTCTTTTTCGCCTCTGGGGTAGTTTTTCACCAATAAAGAAGGTTCAAATTCTGCATGGGCAACATTACAACGGCCGCCACCTGATACTTTAACTTTGGACAGGACTTGTTTACCTCGCTCCAGAATCGCAATTTTTAATTTAGGATTTGCTTCTGCAATATGAATGGCACAGTAAAATCCAGCAGCGCCCCCCCCTATTATAATTACATCAAACATTATTTGACCCGCTCTGGATAATTAGTAATAATACCATCAACACCCAATTCTCTCATATTTAAAATTTGCTCTTTATCATTTACAGTCCAGGTAAAAATTTTAAATCCCCTACTCCTAATTTCCAGGATATTTTTCTTAGTTAAACTGAGGTAATTTGGGTTTATAGCTACTGCATTTAGATCATTGGCAATGGTAATGGCATCCAAAGGATTGTCCTCTGTTAGAACCGCAATTTCTATATCCTTATTAATACGGCGCATATTTTTTAGCTCTTCCCAATTAAAGCTGGAGATCAGAAAATCATCCAGAGTCCAGCCTTCGTTCTCTATATAAGTATTAATAATGTGCATTACGCCTTCGGACGTGTCGGATCCTTTTAGTTCAATATTCAAGGGCACCTTATGATTTATTACATCCAAAACTTCGCTTAGCAGAGGGATTTTGTGATTCCCTTCAACAGTCAAATTTTTAAGAGCTTCCACATCCAAACTTTCAATATTACCGCTGCCATTTGTCAAGCGGTCAATTTTCTCATCATGAAAAACGACTATTTCACCACTATTGATTTTAAAGACATCTATTTCTATCATATCTACATTCAGATCTAGTGCTTTTTGGATAGAGGCAAGGGTATTTTCTGTCTCATGCCCCATCGCCCCCCTATGCCCTATGGTTAACAGGGTGTTACTTTGCTCGCCGCAATTCATAAAAAAAAGTATAAGTATAACTGGTATAAATCTTCTCATCAAATTGAACATTTATTTGCTCAAAAGTACAACATGATCTTTAGATAAATCAATATATGGCAGTCTATTAAAAATAGAATGAATTCGATATATATTTATGTATTCAATATTTTTTATAGTAATTTTTTATGTTATTCATAAATATTATTTAATATTTTTACATTATCAACAATCTAAAAAATTAGAAACTATGTTTACAAAACAAAATTTATTGGCAACTTTGGCCGGCTTTGTGGTCATGTTCCTACTTGGTTACGTGATCTGGGGATACGCGACAGTGGATTTTTTTGAGCCACATACCTTAAATGACATCATGAAAGACCCTCCTGAAATGCTTCTTCTTGCTATTAGCAATGTTATTGCAGTATTTGCCCTTAGCTCTATTTATGGCAAGTGGGCGAGAGGGATACATAGTACCGGTCAGGGATTTAAATTTGGAATCTGGATTGGAATTTTTACCGGTCTCGGATTAGGCCTTCTTAACCAATCTACAACCGAATTAATGGATATGACCGGACGAATAGTAGAGGCTATTTTAGAAATTGTTTTTTATGGGATTATAGGAGCCGTAATTGCCCTGGTATATAAAGCGACTGCTCCAAAAGCAGCAACAGCTTAAAAAGCAATAAGGGTGAATCCGCGGGGCAAAAATTCTTTAGTGGCGGATTCATCTTTAGTCTTTCTTTTTAATCATTGAGTTTAAATATAAAAGATTCTAATGGATCAATTTCCACAGTTAATCTGCCTATTCCATCACCAACATTTAGTTCTTTTTTAGTTTTACCATAAAGGGCGTCCGTCATCTTATACGAACCTTCTTTCAAGTCCCATTCCTCAATTATTTCCTGTGGAACTTTTAATTCAAAAGAATAGGATTTGTCTGCATCAAAATTGGAAATGATTATCAGTTTTTCATTTTGGGACCATCGCATATATGAAAGTACCCTATAGTTATAATTCTCGGTATGATCTCTATTGTAATAATGTATATCAGCATACTTACCCATTAATGCCTCACTGCCAATTGTAAAATTGAGTAACCTTTTGTAAAAGTCTCGTAGTTCCCTTTCTTCAGGTAGTAATTGACCTCCATCAAACTTTTTATTGTTTACCCACCTTTGATGATGAGGAACTCCAATATAATCGAATATGGATGTTCGTGTGGGACTACCAAAACCTGCATGTTCTTTCCCGGGTTCTCCTACTTCCTGACCAAAATAGATCATAGTTGGTGAAGTGCTTATAGTAGCTGATACTACCATAGCAGGTTTCCCTTTTTGCGCACTACCTGCAAAATCCTGACTTGCAATTCGTTGTTCGTCGTGATTTTCAAGAAAATGCAACATCTGATGTTCAATATCTTGCATGCCTTTTTGTACAACGGGAATATGGTCCGTCCATCCATGACCCTGCATAATATGCTTCAGGCTATCGTAGAATTCGACCTTGTCATATAAGTAATCCATTTTACCTTTATGAATATAAGTGCGGTACAAATCTGGATTATAAACCTCGGCCAATAGAAAAGCATCCGGATTTTTCATTTTAATATTAGAGTTCATATAGCTCCAGAATTCCACTGGCACCATTTCAGCCATATCAAAACGGAATCCATCCACCCCCATCTCCAACCAATACAAGGCAATATCTTTAAATTTTATCCATGAATCCGGGATTTCCTTATCAGACCAATAAGCATAGTGAGCTTTATAATTCTTTTGGGTAAATTCATCAGGTAAGGTTTCAAAATCATACGATCCATCCGGCCGAACTCCATAATTGATTTTCACAGTTTCATACCAATCGTTAATGTCCGGTTGGGCCAGCCGCGAACCATTTCCAGTCCATTTTGCCGGATTCTCATCAAATTTACCATCTGCCAAAGGGTGTTCTTCACCTCCCAGAGGTAAGTAACCGTTTTGCCATACCGGTACTTTAAAGGATTCTTCAGTTATATAGTAATAATTGTTATCTTTTTGGTATTCTATTTTAGTATCATCCTTTGCCCCAAATGGCTCTTTCCCGTTTGGTGTTGACCCGCCTACGTATGCTCGCGCAACATGATTTGGAACTATATCTATTATCAGTTTTAACCCAGCATTGTGTGTTCGTTCTATCAAAGATTTAAACTCCTCCAATCTATTAATCGGATCATCTGCCAGATCAGGATTAACGTTGTAATAATCTTTAACTGCATAGGGAGATCCAGCTCTGCCTTTCACGACATCCGGGTCATCATTTGAAATGTTGTATGCTGTATAATCTGCCACCACCGCATGATGTGGTACACCTGTATACCAAATATGAGTAATACCAAGATCTTTGATCTGCATTAAAGCATTATCTGTAAAATCAGAAAATTTACCAACCCCATTTTCCTGGATAGTCCCCCAGGGTTTATTTGTGGTGTTTGTATTTCCAAACAAACGTGGAAATACCTGATAAACTACTTTTTTATGTGATTGATTTAAGCTCTTCATTTTATTATTATTTGTCCGTTCTTTTTCTTCAGCACACCCTAATATAAGTACAAAACAACTTAAAATAACTAATACGTTCCTTAGCATGTTAATTGGATTTATTGCTAAGCATTAGTACTCCGTTATCTTTTAATTGCAATTCGTTTTTCAAAATAACTTCTTCTGAGGTAAGTATATTTTTGAATCTAATCCCAATAAGATTCATTTCATTAAAACGTTCCAGGTTTAACGTATAGGGTTTCTCGTTTTTGTTTAGTATAAGCATTACTGTTTCATCCTTATTCTGCCTAAAAATGACATAAACCCCATCCTTTGGAGCAAAATGAATGGTTTTGCCAGCTTGAATTGCCGTACTACCTTTTCGATAATTCAGTAATTTACTTGTAAACTCTTGCATCTCTTTCTGTTCCCTTGTAAGGCCCTTAGCTGTAAACGCGTTAACACTATCATTTTTCCATCCCCCCGGAAAATCAGACCGGATTAGACCATGGTCTCCGGGATTTTCACTATTGTTTAGTAAAACTTCCGTGCCATAGTAAATTTGAGGTATGCGAGGAGCGAAAATTATAAATGCCAGTGCCATTTTGGTTTTGACAAAATTATCATTCAACTGCGTAAAAAGCCGATCCATGTCATGATTATCTCCGAAAAATAAAATCGAAGAAGGATCGTGATATGCAAAGTCATTGGCAAGTCCTTCATACAATTTTACCAATCCGGAATCCGAATTCTCTTCCTCGTTTAGTGCTTCAATTAATGTACGCTGTAATGGAAAATCCATTGTAGTT
>CAZHWD010000196.1:0-31185 GCA_964536335.1 uncultured Eudoraea sp.
AATAGCAAATGCTTTAAGATTTTTTAACTCCCTTAAATAGCTGTAAATAGTGGGATCAACGGCATAAGAATTTTTTCTGAGACTAATAATGCCAAAGTTTGTATCTCTGAAATGTATCTCTGAAATTCCTATAATTTGATAAGCCCTTTCCAGGGTAAGTGTTGCCCCTTCGTCAAAGATTACAACCATATGATTTTTGAATACCTGAACAGTCCCAATATCTAAGTTGTATTCTTTGACTATAATTTTTTTCTTAGCCGGTCCGACTTTCATTTCATATAGTTTAGTGTGTCTAAAACGAAAGTATGTGCTTGGTCAAGGTTACCGAAAAATATTAGATCAAAAGCGTATATATCGTTTATATGGTTTATACCAGGTTGAAACTGTATTCTTATTCTTACTTGTTGTAATCTAGGGAAATAAAAAAAGGAATCAAATAACTTGATTCCTTTATAACTAAATTCTTACATTTTGTTATGCTTTGGAGCCCTTCTTGGATTTTTTTATCTTAATAGACAGTTCATCTTTCTTTTCATCTAAATCCATATAAATACTATCCCCTTCTTGGAGTTTTGAATTTACAATTTCTTCCGCCAGGGCATCTTCAATATATTTCTGGATAGCTCTTTTTAAAGGTCGGGCACCATATTGTTTGTCAAAACCTTTATCAGCGATATAATCTTTTGCTTTATCAGTTAAATTCAGTTCGTATCCAATATCCTTTATTCTTTCATAAAGCTTATTTAATTCAATATCGATAATCTTGTGAATATGTTTGCGCTCCAGGGGATTAAATACAACAACATCATCTATTCTGTTCAGAAACTCTGGTGCAAAAGCTTTTTTAAGCGCATTTTCAATCACACCCTTATGGTGATTATGCTCCTGCGATTTTTTTGCAGCTGTACCAAAACCAACCCCCTGTCCGAAGTCCTTAATTTGGCGGGCACCAATATTAGATGTCATTATTATTATTGTATTCCTAAAATCTATTTTTCGACCCAAACTATCTGTTAAAAAACCATCATCCAGTACCTGAAGTAGCATGTTAAAAACATCGGGATGTGCTTTTTCAACTTCATCCAAAAGAATTACAGAATAAGGTTTGCGCCTAACTTTTTCAGTCAATTGCCCACCTTCTTCATAGCCAACATAACCTGGAGGTGCTCCTACTAATCTGGATATAGCAAATTTTTCCATATACTCGCTCATATCAATGCGAATCAAGGCATCTTCAGAATCAAAAAGTTCTTGTGCTAACACCTTGGCTAACTGGGTTTTACCTACCCCTGTCTGTCCAAGGAAAATGAATGAACCTATAGGTTTATTTGGATCCTTTAGACCAGCCCTGTTTCGTTGAATGGCTTTGGCGACTTTGGCAACAGCTTCATCCTGTCCAACTACATTTCCTTTAATGAGATTTGGTAACTCAGCAAGTTTGTTGGTTTCTGTCTGTGCTATTTTATTAACGGGGATTCCACTCATCATTGATACTACATCAGCGACATTTTCTTCGCTCACAGTTTCACGGTGAAGTTTACTGTCTTCTTCCCACTTTTCCTGTGCAATAGACAGTTCTTTTTCAAGTCTTTTTTCATCATCCCTTAGCTTTGCGGCTTCCTCATAACGTTGTTTCTTAACTACACTATTCTTCAATTTACGCACATCTTCCAACTGATTTTCCAATTCAAGAATTTGTTTTGGAACATCCATGTTTATAATATGTACCCGCGAACCAGATTCGTCCAAAGCATCTATAGCCTTATCCGGTAAAAACCTGTCGGTCATATACCTGTTAGTCAGCTTTACACAGGCGATTATAGCTTCATCAGTATAATTTACATTGTGGTGATCTTCGTATTTCCCTTTAATATTCATTAATATTTCAATGGTTTCCTCCACTGTGGTTGGCTCTACCATTACTTTTTGGAAACGTCTTTCCAGTGCACCGTCTTTTTCGATATACTGTCTGTATTCATCCAGCGTAGTTGCTCCAATACATTGAATTTCTCCCCTTGCCAAAGCCGGTTTAAACATATTTGAAGCATCTAAACTACCTGTTGCTCCTCCTGCTCCTACAATAGTATGGATCTCATCTATAAAAAGAATTACTTCATCATTCTTTTCCAGCTCGTTCATTACGGCCTTCATCCTTTCTTCAAACTGTCCACGATATTTTGTACCTGCAACCAGCGAGGCTAGATCTAAAGTAACTACTCTCTTATTGTAAAGAATACGCGACACCTTCTTGTTAATGATTCTCAACGCTAATCCTTCGGCAATTGCACTTTTACCAACACCTGGTTCTCCTATAAGAAGTGGATTATTTTTCTTTCTTCTGCTTAGTATTTGAGAAACACGCTCAATTTCTTTCTCCCGTCCAACAACAGGATCTAATTTATTATCTTCTGCAAGTCGTGTTAAATCTCTTCCAAAATTATCCAAAACAGGTGTTTTGGATTTTTTGCTTCCTTTTTGACCAGAAGCTGATCCAAAAGATCCTTCCTTGCCTTCTACCGGTTCATCTGAATCGCTGGGAAATGATTCTGATGTGGGTGAGTCAATATAATCATCCTCACTGGTAATCATGGATTTAAACTGATCTTTCACTCCATCATAATCCACTTTAAGCTTGTGGAGTAATTTTGTGGTTGGATCGTTTTCATTTCGAAGGATACACAATAGTAAATGTGCCGTATTTATTGAAGAGCTTTGAAATAATTTCGCTTCCAGGAAGGTGGTTTTTAACGCGCGTTCTGCCTGTCTTGTCAGATGAAGATTTTTTTTATCTTTTTGAGTACCTCCAGAATTTGGATTGGCGGGACTCAAGATCTCAACTTTGCGTCTTAAGTGATCCAGATCCACATCCAGAGCATCCAAAATGCTAATTGCTTTACCATTTCCATCGCGCAACAAACCCAGCATTAAATGCTCGGTACCAATAAAATCATGTCCCAGCCTTAATGCCTCTTCCTTACTGTAAGCAATTACATCTTTTACTCTAGGTGAAAAATTATCATCCATAAAATTTTCTTATTCAGTAATAAAATTAGTAAATCTATTCTTAAGAACGACAAATACCGTACCTATATTCGATAAACTTGGACTAAATGACGAAAAAAACACCGATTTACAAAAAAATTAACACCCTAATTATTAACGAAATACCTATGCGGATGTGTTAATAAATTCTTTAATAAAGTGCATGGAACGTGCTTCGTAAGCTATGATTTTGCGTATATTGGCCTGATATTTTAATCACAATAAAGCAATAAGGTTTTTATATGGCTGAAGGAGAAAAATTGATCCCTATCAATATTGAAGATGAAATGAAATCAGCCTACATTGACTACTCAATGTCGGTCATTGTGTCACGTGCCCTTCCAGATGTCAGGGATGGTCTAAAGCCAGTTCACAGGAGAGTTTTATACGGTATGCACGACTTAGGTGTTCGTTCTTCAAGTTCACACAAGAAATCTGCAAGGATTGTTGGTGAAGTATTAGGAAAGTATCACCCGCATGGCGATACATCTGTTTATGACAGTATGGTAAGGATGGCTCAGGAATGGAGTCTCAGATATATGTTAATTGACGGACAGGGTAATTTTGGTTCTGTGGATGGCGATAGTCCTGCGGCAATGAGATATACGGAGGCGCGTATGCGGAAGATTGCGGATGAGATGCTGGCCGATATTGATAAAGATACTGTAGATCATCAACTTAATTTTGATGATTCCCTGAAAGAACCAACAGTACTTCCAACTCGGATACCAAACTTATTGATAAATGGCGCCTCAGGTATTGCGGTAGGAATGGCAACCAATATGCCTCCGCACAACCTTTCAGAAGTAGTAGACGGAACAATCGCTTATATAGACAATAAAAATATTGAGATTGATGAGCTAATTACACATATTAAAGCTCCCGATTTCCCTACAGGAGGAATCATATATGGATACGATGGTGTAAAAGAAGCTTTTCATACAGGGCGTGGCAGGGTTGTTATGAGGGCCAAAGCCTCTTTTGAAGAAGTCCAGGGCAGGGAATGTATAATTGTCACAGAGATTCCATATCAGGTCAATAAGGCAGACATGATTAAAAAAACTGCCGATTTGGTCAATGATAAAAAGATAGATGGAATAGCATCAATCAGGGATGAGTCTGATAGAAAGGGGATGCGCATTGTATATATCCTTAAAAGAGATGCCATACCTAATATAGTCCTTAATACATTATATAAATATTCAGCACTACAGTCGTCTTTCAGTGTTAATAATATAGCACTGGTAAAGGGAAGACCAAAATTGCTTAATGTAAAAGAGATCATTCATTACTTTGTTGAGCATCGCCATGAAGTTGTAGTTAGACGTACAACCTTTGAGTTGAAAAAAGCGGAAGACAGGGCTCATATATTAGAAGGACTTATTATTGCTTCTGATAATATTGACGAAGTTATCGCTATCATAAGAGCATCTTCCAATGCAGATGAGGCAAGAGAGAACCTCATGAAGAGATTTAAATTATCAGAGATTCAGTCCAAGGCTATTGTGGAGATGCGTCTACGACAGCTTACTGGTCTTGAACAAGATAAATTACGCACTGAATACGATGAGATTATTAAGACAATTGCCGACTTAAAGGATATTCTGGCTAATAAAGATCGCAGAATGCAGATCATAAAGGATGAACTTCTTGATGTAAAGCAGCGTTACGGTGATCAAAGAAGATCAGAAATAAATTTTGCCGGAGGTGACCTTAGTATTGAGGATATGATACCTGACGAACAGGTGGTAATCACAATTTCGCATGCGGGTTACATAAAAAGGACTCCACTTAGTGAGTATAAAACACAGAACAGGGGAGGAGTAGGGCAAAAAGCCTCATCAACCAGGAATGAGGATTTCCTTGAACATCTTTTTGTTGGTACAAACCATCAATATATGTTGTTCTTTACCCAAAAAGGAAAGTGTTTCTGGATGCGGGTATATGAAATTCCCGAAGGTAGCCGAACATCAAAAGGCAGAGCCATACAAAACCTGGTGAATATTGAACAGGATGATAAGGTAAAAGCATTTATATGTACCAGGGATTTAAAGGATGAAGAATATGTGAATGGCCATTATGTAATTATGGCTACGAAAAAAGGTACAGTTAAAAAAACCTCATTGGAACAGTATTCCAGGCCACGACAAAATGGAATTATTGCAATTAGTATCAGAGAAGATGATGAACTTTTGGAAGCCAAACTGACCACCGGTACAAGTCAGATTTTGCTCGGACTTAAATCGGGTAAGGCTATTAGGTTTGAAGAGAGCAAAACACGACCTATGGGACGGAATGCCTCCGGGGTTCGCGGGATAAGATTGGCGGATGAAAATGATGAGGTTATTGGCATGGTGTCTGTAAATAATTTTGATGATGAAATATTGGTGGTTTCAGAGAATGGATACGGTAAAAGATCCAGTATTGATGACTACAGGATTACCAATAGAGGAGGTAAAGGTGTGAAGACTATCTCCATAACAGACAAAACCGGGGGTCTGGTGGCCATTAAAAATGTATCTGATTCTGATGACTTAATGATCATAAATAAATCAGGGATAGCTATAAGGATGAGTGTTGACGACCTGCGGACTATGGGTAGGGCTACTCAAGGCGTTAAGTTGATCAACCTGAAAGACAGTGACTCTATAGCAGCAGTCGCCAAAGTAATGAAGGATGAGGATAATCTGGATGAGGTGGATATATTGGATATAGAAGTTGAAACGGAAAATGGCACAGCTATTGATAAAGATAATACGAAAACCGAAAAAGATTAATAAATAAACACTAATAATTAATTTAATTAAAAAATGAAAACTAAACTTTTATTTATAGCCGTTATGTGCTGTGCACTAAGCGGATTTTCACAGAAAACGGAACTTAAAGCAGCTGATAAAGCATTAAAATCTGGTGATACATCTTCCGCCAAAGCATCTTTGGATGGAATTCAGGGTATGATCAGTGGAGCGGATGAAAAAACCCAGGCACAGTATTTCTTTCTTAGAGGTAAAACCTATGCAGATCTTGCCAAAAAAGGTGATAATGCTGCTTTTGATGAAGCAATTAGTTCTTTTAAGAAAGTCTTGAGCATTGAAGGTGACAACGGGAAGTATGCCGACGAAACAAATCAGCGTTTGGCTGCTATAACCGCCGATTTGGTGAATTCTGCGGTTGCGGATAACGGTAATAAAGAATACGAAAAGGCTGCGGAAAAGCTCTATTTAAGTTATACGTTGAGCCCTAAAGACACTATTTATTTATATTATGCCGCAAGTAGTGCCGTAAATGGCGGGCATTATGACAAAGCTCTTGCTTATTACGAGGAATTAAAAAGTATTAATTATGATGGCAGTGGTATAACTTATAAGGCTACTAATGTAGCAACTGGCGAGGAGGAGATGATGGATAAGACTCAAAGGGATTTGATGATAAAATCCGGTGCTTATAAAGATCCTAAGGATGAAAAATCTCCTTCAAAAAAGGCGGAAATAATTAAGAATATGGCTTTAATTTATTCACAATTAGGTCAGGACGATAAAGCACTTGCTGCCTTTTCTGATGCCAGAGCAAACGACCCTAACGATGTAAATTTGGTCCTGAATGAAGCTAATTTATATTATAAATTGGGAGATAAAGATAAGTTTAAATCGCTTATGGCAGAAGCGTCTGAAATGGCACCGGATAATGCGGACTTGCAATATAACATAGGTGTAATTAATATGGAACAGGGAAATATTGAAGCGGCACGGAAAGCATATAGCAGGACATTGGAGATAGATCCGGGTTATGTAAACGCTCAGTTGAATCTCTCCACTACCTATGTAGATCAGGGAAATGGTTTAATAGACGAAATGAACAGTTTAGGAAATTCTAAGGCAGATATAGCGCGTTATGAAGAATTAAAAAGCGAAAAAGATGCCATGTTTAGAACAGGAGCTATACTCCTGGAAGAAGCTCTGAAAGTAAATCCTGACAATCAAAGCGTAATGACACAATTAAAGAATATTTATGGTGCTTTGGGAGACACTGAAAATTTCATGAGGATTAAGAAATTACTTGGAGAATAATTTAGTTTATATTTCCAATAAAAAACCCTGGCAATCAATTTGTCAGGGTTTTTTTATATGATCTTTTTTATTACCCTTAACTTATGGGTGTAGTTTCTCTGTTCTGTATTGAAGATACCAGTGTGGTCCAGTCTGTCAATTCTTACTTTTCCGTGTACATGGATGATAAAATTATCTTGCATAATAAGACCTACATGGCTTATCCGCCCCTCTTTATTATCGAAAAAAGCAAGGTCCCCCGGTTCACTTTCTTCAATAAAACTCAAGGCTTCACCCTGGGTAGCCTGTTCTTCTGCTCGTCTAAGTAGTTTATAACCATTTATTTTGTAAACCATCTGTGTAAAGCCGGAGTAATCTATCCCAAAAGGTGTTTTTCCTCCCCGTAAATAGGGTGCATTTAAATAGTGAAGCGCAGTAATAATAAGATTGGATTTCCCTTTTTTAGTAACTTTAGCGGCTATTGAAGTCCCTTCAAATTTATGACCAAGTAAGTTTGTATTCTTAACAACTGAACCAAGAACTATCGGGAGCAATATATTCTTGCCATCACTTACATAAGATACGAGATCTGTTGAAAACTTATTATCCCTCGATTTTTTTAGACTTTTATAATCTTGTTTGTGAATTGGAATAAATTGATTCTTATGAATCCATCCCTCGCAACCATCAAAGTCATCACGAATTTTACTCCAGTATTTTCTTTTTTCCAGGATTTTAAAATGATCTCCATAAAGAAGCTGTGACACCATCTCGCTTGCATCTTCTGCAAGAATTCTTATAGGTACAATACTAAGGTGACAAATACCGTGATGCATAGGCTACAGTTGCAGCGAAAATTAATTTCTTTCCAAAATAATTGCCGAAGCTCCACCACCACCATTACAGATAGCGGCAGC
The DNA here is from genome assembly GCA_964536335.1 of uncultured Eudoraea sp. Classification (GTDB taxonomy): domain Bacteria; phylum Bacteroidota; class Bacteroidia; order Flavobacteriales; family Flavobacteriaceae; genus Eudoraea. Next base: position 8,006 of record CAZHWD010000196.1, read on the forward strand.
TCCTATTTTGCCATTATTTTGCTCCAATACACTTAAAAGGGTAATGATTATCCGGGCTCCGGAACATCCTAAAGGATGTCCAAGGGAAACCGCACCACCATTCACATTTACATTGTTATCATTAAGTTTTAATAGCTTCATATTGGCCAGACCAACAACTGCAAATGCCTCATTAAATTCAAAATAATCAACATCGTCTAAGGAAATTCCCGCTTTGGCAATGGCTTTGGGAAGTGCCTTGGCCGGTGCAGTTGTAAACCACTTTGGTTCCTGGGCCGCATCGGCATAACTTTTAATAGTCGCAATGGGCTTCAAACCCAATTCTTTGGCCTTTTCGGAACTCATTAATACCAGTGCCGCTGCACCGTCATTAATAGTTGATGCATTAGCGGCCGTAACCGTACCGTCTTTTGTGAATGCCGGCCGTAGCGCAGGTATCTTATCTAATTTAACATTCCTATATTCTTCATCCTCACCAACAATGATTGGCTCACCCCGTCGCTGAGGTACTTCAACCGGAACAACTTCATCGGTAAATTTTCCAGATTTCCAGGCCTCGGCAGATCGTTTATAGGATTGGATGGCAAAGTTATCCTGATCCTCCCTGCTGAAATCGTGTTCAACTGCACATGCATCAGCACATACTCCCATGGCATTTTGGTCATAAACGTCAACCAAACCATCTTTTTGCATGCCATCTGTTAGTGTTGAAGGACCAAATTTCTGACCTGTTCTCATATGCACGTAATGTGGAATAAGGCTCATATTCTCCATCCCTCCGGCAATAACGACAGAGTTGTCACCCAACGCAATAGATTGTGCTGCCAGCATTACGGCTTTCATTCCCGATGCACAGACTTTATTTACCGTAGTGCAAGGAACAGTGTCAGGGATGCCGGCAAATATCGCGGCCTGTCTGGCCGGAGCCTGTCCGGTTCCCGCCTGTACAACATTGCCCATAAGTACTTCTTCAATCTCATTTGGGCTCAGATTTATTTTATCCAGGGCACCTTTTATTGCTATAGCTCCTAACTTTGGAGCCGGAATAGTAGATAAAGAACCCATAAAACTGCCAATAGGTGTTCTGGCTACAGATACGATAACAACCTCTTTCATATAAAAATCCATTAATTACGCGAAATTAATAAATTAAAGTGCAATGCATTGTGTTTAGTCTCTAAAAGGCAATTGATAATACTATTATTTTCTATTTTTGAAGAAGATACTTTCTACTATGGGGAAAACCTTAGACGGCGTTTATAAAAACCAATCACTTATTTATAAGTACATACTCTATATTGTAACCATAGCCTGTATTGTATTTTTCTTCCCCAGAGGAGGTAAGTTCAAATATGAATTTCAGAAGGGTAAGCCATGGCAGTATGAAAACCTTTATGCCCCATTCGATTTTTCCATTAAGAAAACAGCCGATGAAATTACCGAAGAAAGAAATGCGATTGAAAGTGATCAGGTAGATTATTATTATTTCGACGAAACAGTAGCTACAGAAGCATATCGGGTTTATGCAGATAAATTTCCGGTTGTTTTTAGTACTGAAAAATTTAGTAATAGATCAAGGCGTATTTTAGAAGCAGTCGGAAAAGATTTTCTAGATACCATATATACTTACGGAATCTTAGATAAGGTAGATGAGCTAATTTCCAAAAACAGTCTTTATCTAATTAAGGATGGTGAGGCAAGGCGCTTACAACCTGATGTCCTTTACAGAATGGGGTCTATGGATGACTCCATAACTAAGATGCTGATGCAGAGGAGACTTGGAAGTTATGATGCGGACTTTAAAACTCTTTTTTTTGATGTACTGCAACCCAATGTCTCCTTTGATGAGGAACTAACCAGAAGGGAACTGGAGGAGGCCATTTCAGAAATCTCTCTGACAAGGGGTAATGTAGATGAAGGAAAGCTTATTATTGCCAGGGGAGAAGTAGTAGAGGCTGATAATTTGAAAATACTGGAGTCCTTAAAGGCAGAATATGAATCGGAACTGTGGACTGAAAACAACTACTATTTTATCCTTTTCGGGTATACTATTCTCGTGGCCCTTGTGCTGATGATGCTATTTTTGTTTCTCAAAAAATACAGGCCCGAAGTTTTTAGGAATAATGTAAAGGTGACCTTTATTTTCTTTAATATTTTACTCATGGTATTTATAACCACACTTGTGGTAAAATACAATGAGGAGTTTGTTTATGTGGTACCGCTGTGTATAATGCCTTTAATTCTGAAAACCTTTTTTGATGCGCGGCTTGGACTTTTTGTTCATGTCTTAACCGTACTTATTTTAGGCTTTGTAGTGCCCAACAGCTTTGAATATATATTTCTACAGATCATAGCAGGGATTGTTACCATTCTAACGGTATCTGAACTCTATAAACGGGCTAATTTATTTATATCTGTAGGGCAGATAACCCTTATCTACATTATTGGTTATTTTGCTTTTCATATTATTCATGAAGGCAATCTTGACAATGTGCACTGGTACATTTTTGGGTTTTTCTTTTTAAATGGTATGATTACCCTTTTCGCACAACCACTTATCTATATTTATGAGAAGATGTTTGGAATGGTCTCAGATGTTTCCCTGCTCGAATTGTCTGATACTAATTCTAAATTACTAAAGGAGCTCTCCAATAAGGCGCCGGGGACCTTTCATCATTCTCTTCAGGTTGCGAATCTGGCCGAAGCTTCTGCAAATGAAATTGGCGCAAATGCCATGCTGATTAGGGTTGGGGCATTATACCACGATATTGGTAAAATGAACAATCCCACTTATTTTACTGAAAACCAGGTAACCAGTATTAATCCGCATAATGATCTGGATCCTAAAGAAAGTGCCAGGATAATTATTAATCATGTTATTGAAGGAATAGAACTTGCCCGAAAGTACAATTTACCGGACAGGGTAATCGATTTTATCAGAACGCATCATGGAACCAGTTATGTGTATTATTTCTATAAAAAACAGCAGGAATTAGATCAACCATTTAAAGAATCAGATTTTAAGTACCCCGGCCCCATACCATTTTCTAAGGAAACTGCTATTTTGATGATGGCAGATTCTGTAGAGGCAGCTTCTAAGAGTTTAAATAACCCTACTTATCAGATTATTGATGAATTTGTGGAGAAGATCATAACTGGCCAAATGAATGGGAATCAATTTTTAAATGCCAATATTACATTTAAGGAGATTCAAATGATTAAGAAGGTACTTAAGCAAAAACTGACCAATATCTATCACCTTAGGGTAGAGTATCCTGAATAACCAGGGCTATAATTCAAATACTTCAGTTAAGGGATCGGGTTGCTATTTCTTCTAGGTACTATTCTCTTATTTCGTCAAATACTTATCCAGTGGCACTAGCAGGTTTTTTGTAGTACTTAATTCTTCAGCGAGAGATTGGGCTTCAGCGATCATCTCAGTCGGTAAGCCGCGAGTTGCCGAAATATTTTGCTTAGCATGGTTTTGTGGTGAGGAATCCATGGTAGCCGACACCAGGAGGAGTGCCACGCCCGCAACCTTGTTTTCTTTCACACCCTGGCCCCGCACATACAGCATACCTAGATTACCAATGGCCAGTGGATCTCCCTGCACAGAGGCTTTGCGATACCACTCATTAGCTTTTGGGTAATCAATTGCAGTGCCACGACCATTTTCATAGAGCACCCCCAGATTGAATTGCGCAGCAGCATTCCCCTGAGCGGCAGATTTACCATACCAAACAACCGCTTCCTTCTCATCTTTGGCAACCCCGATGCCTTGCTCATACATCAAACCCACATTAAATTGGGAATCGGAGTGGCCTGCATTAGCAGCTGTGAGAAACTCTTTGTAGGCTAGTGGCAGGTTGTTAGCCTGATAAGCAGCGATCCCAGCCTGGAAATTGGCATTTTCGTTAGCTTGAGCATATGTCTCCATGGTAAATGCAATTGTAGAAATGAGACATACACATAGAGTAAGATTTTTGAATTTGATTGCTCTCATATCATTATCTTTTCATATCTCGCCCAATTTACGAATTTAAAAGTAGACAACTTTCAGTCAGGATCTGGGTTGGCCGAAGTCCGGTAAATCAATTGCTTTATTTTCTTGTTGAAATAACTCGTTCTCCGTTGTAATAGGTTTTACATTGGCCTACTTTGAGTTTTAAAAACTCCTAACAATTTCCCTTGAAGTCTATAGCTATTAAGTGAAGATTCTTATATTGATAGGTGATTTGCCTTTTTGAACTATGATTCAGGATTAATAAACAGGATAAGTTTCTGCGATAATTAGGTATAATCAAATTGTAATTAGCAGCAATTAATTAATAAGTTCATTATTAAATATTGAGTATTTTAGGCAACAATATCTTTCGGCATTGGAGTTATTGGTGCATTAATCTATTAAAAGAAATATCAAGAGTATAATTAAGATTATTACATAAGATTATATGGAAACCAAAACGCTGCATACTACTTTGCTTGAGAAAGTTTTTGGTCCCATTGTTTGTGAAATAATTCGCCAGGACGATAAAATAAGGATTGTTCATCTTAAGGATCAGGGAGGGGTTTCCAGAACTGTTGGAGTTGTTAAATTTTTTAATACGGAGCATAAATTTCTTAAGGGAGTGCATAAAAAAATTGTGGACGGAGGGTTGTTGGGTAAAACATTGATAGAAGCAAAGATTGAATTCGAGAAGGAATTTATTGGCGCATTGCAAATTAAATTACCAGATTGGATTAAAACTGATTTTGCTACGGACGAAGAATATGGTATTGCATTGATCTCCATGATCAATATAAGCGCATCTTCAAATGAACGCATCAGATATGCAGAGTTAATAGAAATACTGGCTCATGAAGTCAGGGATTATTATAATCATGAAATTCAACTCACAGAAGAAATAGAAAAGGATCTTCTTCTATTGTTTGAATCTGCGGAAATAATGGTTTAAAAAATAGTTAAAAATAACGGATGTATAAATGTGTAGTTATTGGAGCAGGACCTGGAGGTATAGTTGCTGTTAAAGAATTACTTGAAAAGGGGATCAAAAATGTATTGTGTTTAGAACAGTCAGACACTCTCGGCGGTGTTTTCGCCAATGGGTATGACAATCTTATCCTGACATCTTCGGTAACTTTTAGTATGTTTTCGGATTTCTGGGTTGGGGAAGGTATGGATCATCACTTTTGGAGCAAGGATGAAGCCGTTTCCTACTGGAATTCCTATGCCGGCCATTTTGGAGTTAAAGATCATATACGTTTTGGTAGTACGGTATCAGAGGTATTATCAGCAAGAGAAGACCACTGGCAGATTCGACTTACATCTGGTGAATTAATAGAGACCAAACGCCTTATATTGGCCATAGGAAATAATAATGTTCCAAAATATCCCGACTGGCATAAAGAACTCACCAAAATTTCTTTTACACATTCCAGGGATTATAAGAATGCAAACGATTTTAAGGATAAGCGAGTGCTTGTCGTAGGTGGTGGTGAGTCGGGATCAGATGTAGCCTTCGAAATTTCCCAGGTGGCGAAAGAATGTTGGGTAAGTCTCCGTGAATCTACCGGATGGGTAGTTCCGCGCCGCCGTGGAGGACATGCGGCAGATGTTTCAACACATCGCGGAATTTGGGATTTACCACGTGAATATGGTAAACGTCTGAGTCCGTTTGTCCTTAAGCTTGAACGGGCAAGAAAAGACCCTGTTTTCGATGCCCTTGCAGACCTCAATGAGAAAATTACTGCCGAACGAGGTATCTGGGGAATTTTTGGCACCAAAACACTGGCTTTACCTAAAGCCATAGCGCATCATGGATGTAAGGTAGTAGGGGATATTACCAAAGTGGAAGAGGGGGGAGCCAAGTTGACAACTGCAGAAGGCACCTACATTGAGGATATTGATACAATAGTTTTTAGTACCGGGTACCAGAATAAAGTAGACTTTATGCCAGAAGCGCTTAAGAGCTGCGATCCTCGTAAGATGTACAAACATATGTTTCATCCTGATTATGGCGATCGTATTGCATGGATTGGATGGGCGAGGCCCGGTTTTGGAAGTCAGTTTCCCATAATGGAAATGCAGTCGAGATATTGTGCCTTAATTTTTAATGGTGATATGAAATTACCGGATCCGGTGGAAATGAATAAAGTTGCGCAGAAAGATTTTGCAATATACCGTGAACAATTTGAGCAAAATGCGGAGCGTATCCGAAGTTTGGTAGATTATCACGGTTATATGAATGGTATGGCCAGTATTATTGGCTGCACCCCACCTTTATACAAATACTTTTTCCTTCGTCCAAAACTTTGGCTACACTTAATGTATGGTCCTACGCAAGCAACTCAATTTAGACTGCGTGGCCCCGGGAAGAAAATTAAACTATCACATGAGATAATAACAAAACTACCCATAAGTACCTATAATCACATTGTAAAAGCAGGATTGCGGGGCAGAATACAATTTGGGTTAAGAAATTTAGTGCCAAATTTTATTCAAAATCAGTAATGACCTGGACATACAACCGCAAGTCACAAGTTAATGTTACCGGTGCTATACGAATGATTATGGAATATTAGGAAGTATGAAATTCAGAAAATATTAAGCACTTAATATATTCTTTTTCTGTGTTTTGATCAAAGGTTTCTCTTTCTTATCGTTTACAAAGTACATATCCATCATACCTTTGTTTTTGACATGTATCTGTCCCCGATGTTCACATGCATACTGATCTCTGATAAGCAAATAGGTGTTTTGTGAAATATTTACTCTTCCCGGCTCCGATAAAGATTCCATACGGGATGCTACATTAACTGTATCTCCCCAGATGTCATAGGCAAATTTTCTGGTACCCACCACACCGGCAACAATAGTTCCCGTATTGATTCCAATACGGACATCGAAAGGAACAATATCCTTAGGTGGATTGAGTTTAGTTTCTTCCATCACTTGTGCAATTTCAAAAGCGGCCTGTACCATTTTATTAGGATGGTCTTCGGTAGGAAAGGGTAATCCCCCCGCGCACATATAGGCGTCGCCAATGGTTTTAATTTTTTCAAGATCATATTTTTCCATGATGGCATCGAACTTCGAAAAATAATAATCCACCGTTTTAACCAGTAATTCCGGCGATAGATTCTGCGAATAACTGGTAAACCCTTTAAAATCAGTAAACATGACGGTTACTGATTCAAATTTTTTGGCCTTTACTTTACCGAACTGTTTTAGTTCCAGGGCAGTTTCATCAGGGAGGATGTTGAGTAACAGGTTTTCGGATCTGTTTTTCTCTTCTTCAATGATCTTATTGGTTTTCTTTATGAAGCGGTATCTTTTGTAAGATCCAATTGCAATAACAAAGACTAAAATCAATGATAAAATGGATCCATAGATCACATATTTTTGGCGCTTGGCCTGGAGTTCTGCAATTTGCGCTTCCTGCTCCAACAACCCTATTTCATCCTGTTTCTTTTCAAGGTCAAAATCGAACTGAATTCCCCGAATCTTATCATTGGTTTCTAAATTGAACAAGGAGTCTTTCTGTCCTAAATAACGCTTTTGGTATTGAAAAGCATTAACGTAATCACCTTCCAACGCATAAACCTGTGACATCCCTTCATAAATATCCCGAAGTTCATAATCTGTGCTCATTTCTTTTGCCAAGGACTCGGCCTCCTTATATATCTTAAGTGCTGCTGTAAAATCACTTTCCTTATAAATTGTACCCATGGCTATCAAAGCCTTCAATTCTGCCAATGATTGATCACTTTTTTTTGCAGTATCATAGGCGAGATTTAAGTATTGAATTGCTTTATCAACATTTCCTATCTCAAATTCAACCTTCCCTAATTTTGTATAGTTTTCAGAGTGCATTTCGGTATTAGGGGAGTATTTTAATGCTTCCTCAAAATAACTTTCTGCTTCTATATATTTACTCTGCAGGTAATAAATCTCCCCTATACCAAACAAATGGGCAATTGACATTCTATTGTCATTTAGGGTTGGCAGGTACGGCCCTATTCGTTTATAATAGGCTAGGGCCTTATCATAATCTCTTGGATTATCGCCATAAACACCTCCAATATTCACCAAAGCAGTAGCAACCCGAAGTGTATCTTTTAACTTCTCAGAAATTCTTAGGGATTTTAGGTAGTACTCAATGGCCTTGGTATTACTTCCCTGGCTGTAATACACCGCTCCTAAGTTATTGACCATATTGGCTATTCCCTGGTTGTCCTCAATGGTTTCAAAGATTTCAAGCGATTTTGTCCAGTGGTCCAGCACCTGCATATAATCTCCCTGATAATAATAGGCCATCCCAATATTCTTCTCCGCATATGCCTTCCCCCTTAAATAACCCAGCTCATCAGCAAGTTCTCCGGCTTGTTTGGACACGATCAGGGATCCTGAAATATCTTCATTCTGAAGTATTGCGACACTCAGAGCGTTCAGGTTACTTACCTGCAAAGTATCCCGGAATCCCAACTGAACTACCTCTCTAAGACTGTCTATTTGTGATTCCTGGGAAACAACCGACCTTGCCGAAAATAATACGCAACAGATCAGGGCTGCAAAGATTGTTCTATTTCCCATTATACTCATATCGGTCGCTATAATTAGTCTTTTACCACCGTATAAACATTCACATCGTCCTTGGTAGTAATCCTTATAAAATACATTCCGTCAGGGTAGCCGGCCATATTAATCTCATGTGTAATTGGGCCATTTCTACCATCTAAGGAAGTGTTAAGATATAAAATCCCATAGAAATCAAAGATATCCAGGGTAATCACCTCCAAAATATTCTGATCAATGTATAATAGCCCACTTACAGGATTAGGGTACAAAATGAAAGATGAGCCTGTACCTTCTATCCCTGAATTGCATCTATTGGAATTGGCATTGGCATTGGAAGTTGTTGAACTTTTATGTGTGCTATTCCTACTGGTGAGTTCCCATTTCAACGTATTTCCATCAAAGCGTATCTGGAAGGTGCCTTGCCCGGGTAAAAAGATAAAGGGTAGTTCTCCGATGTATTGAGCGGGCCCGGTTAATTGATTTTCAGAGCCCTCAGCGATATATATGGTCTCATCATTTGGGTTCTCATAGCGGTAATGGGCAATATAAAACAGCCCGTCAGGGTCACTGAAATTTTCTTCCACACAATCCAGGTAGGTCCTTATTTTTCGAAGGTTATTACCGGTTGGGTTTACATAAAGTGCCCCAATTTGATTGTATTGAACCTCATAATTTTGTGGCTCCATGATTTTAATAAAATAAACTCCTATTGCACCAGGAGAATAAGCAACCCCATTGGCATCTTCAAATAAGTACTGGATTCCTTCGGGGAATACATCCTCCTGCGTTTCATCGTACTTATATCCCTCAATTGTGGTGCTTATCAGGGAGGGGTCTATGATGGACCCCTGATCGATGATCAGATCTCCGGTTTCAACCAACAGGGTAGCCGGATTTACTATAATGGTACTGGAATCATAAGTTATGTTAAAATTAGATCCGATAGCTGCAAACAAAGCCCCGGGATAGGAATAATTAACTTCTGGGGCTGGAGTTACATCGAGCCCTGTAATAAGGTTAACGGAATAGAAGGTAGATACGCTGCCTCCCGTTTCGGAATCATCGTCGGCATGGAGAATTGCAAATACCGGAGAATAATCATTTCCATCCTCAGTACCTCCTAAGTCACCATTATTTACTACGGCAGTAAACCTGTTTTCAAAAAATACATCCCCTGTTAACAAATCTTCCCCGTTCACAACTGCAGTAAATCTGTTCACCACTGCTGTAAAACGGTTTTCGATATAATTCTCAAGATCCTGCACATCCAGATCAATCAGGTCCATTTCATTTACTACGGCTGTAAAGCGGTTGTTGATGGTATTTTCGGTCGCCATCCAACTACCTCCATTTAACAAATTTAAAAATGTTTCGGTATTAACCACGGCTGTAAATCGGTTGATCAGAGCCAGAGTATTGTCCTCAAAAAAGGTTGTATTGTGTGCCTGTGAAATGGTGGCCAGGAAATCTGTATTATTGGTAATTCCGATAGGATCATAGATATAATTCAAATCCAGATTGATAGCCTCCCCGTAGGTTGTTACCACTGGTTCCGGAATAATAGTAAGATCCTTTTTAGTCACCGTAAATGAACCGCTTATAAAATTTACCAGAAAACTTTCCAAAGCAGCTAATTGATCATCAGTGGCATTTTCAAGGTCAAACTTTGGAAAAATACGGTAGTTAGCCACTTTTGGATAAGGTGGGACGGCTGACGTTTCAAACACAATATTCGGGAGATCAACACCAATTTCAACATCTTCCGGAAGTCCCTCCACCGTATAACCAAACTCGTAGTCTTGCCCATATTCAATAATCGTATCATTAGCTATCACATTGATGGCTAATATTCCTTCGTCAAGCAAAAAGATAGGGTTTGATTTGCCTCCATCTGTTCCTAGTGGTACTGTTGAATTTGTAAAGACGGTTACCGGTTCATTCCCAATAAACGGACCGACCAGGGCAACTATTTCATTTTCATTTATTGAGATAATTTCTAATTCTTCCTCGTCTCCATAGAGCACTTTGGGTGCTTCTGGGAAATATGCCCCATTTAAGGTAAGCCTTAAGGTGTCTGCACTGATAACCCCTTCCTCTCCGGAAGTAAATTCTGTCGTAAATCCCGTAATAACACCAGTTTGTGTTGCAATTTGGTTAAAAGCGTTAGCTGCGTTTATGACCCCGGCTCCAACCTGGTCGGGATTACCAGCCGGGATTGCCGTATCTTTAAATAGTTGAAGCATATCCACAGATTCTGTCCCATACCAGGATGGTAGCGCAGATTTCATTAATGCAAAGGCTGCTGCCGCATGTACTACCGAAGCGGAAGTGCCAAAAAAGTTCTTAAACTCGTCTCCATCTACCGGTATCCCTGCAACCTCATTCTGCCCAATGGTAAGTACATTGGTATTCACCCCATCAAAAGACGCCAAAACGGCTTCAGTATTGCTGCCGTCCGGCAGTGTTCCTCCAAAGGAAGAGAATGTCTGAGGTTCGGGACTTGCCGCTTTACGAAAATCTACCGCACCAATGGCAAAAGCTTCCGGAGTCATCTGATGTCCCATAATGGTAGAGGCACCATCAAAATGCTCCAATACCTCAAGATTATTTGCCACGAAGACAATGTACCTCAAGGGAAGCGATCCCGGATCCCCATTAGCACTGGTAATCAGAAAATTGGCCTCCCCATCTGCGGTGGCCCTAAAAGTTATGTACTCAATAGGATCTCTGGCGTCATCATTAATCTCATCTTCACCCTCATTATAGTAATTATTGCCGACGAGCAATCGTTCCTGATCGTCTACGACCCAAAAATCCAAATCATTTGCCGCACCTAGTGCGTTATCCTGAGAGGCAAAGTTTTCGGCCCATTGCATGACGATCATATAGGTTTCTCCGGATTTTACTCTGAATCTTTGATAAATATCTTCGGAGCCTTCAGAGGTTCCAAACACATGGGCCACGGCATCCGGATCTGTTACAAAATCGGGGATGTTGTTACCATCAGATGCTTGAAAAATAGCCTGGTAGGCATTATCATAAAAATTACCGGCAGAAGTGAAGTAGTAGTTATCATTTGCAGTAAATGCCTGGATAGCTTTTCCAATATTGCTTATTCCAAACATAGGTTCCCCCGGAAAGGTTATATCATCGACCCCAATAGTATTCTCGGCGGTACCCAAATTTTGAATACCCAACTCAAAATCCCTTGGAGACAAAACTCCTGTACGAAAGGCGATGCTGGCACCCGGTGCTATATCATGGGCTATATGACCCATGGCCCTGCCTTCGTCAGAGATTTGACCAAAGGTATATGGATATTCTTTAATGACTTGAACGGGTGTGTCATACCCATTGGGATTACCTATACCTTTGATACCCGGTAGATCCCCGTTCCCCACGTCTATGGCTTCATTGCTAGGCTGTCCCGGTTCTGGTGGGTTAGCATCCCAGCTATTGGAGAATAATACTATATTTACTCCGGTACCGTCTACTGGCCGGCTATCCCCGTCCGGGGTTACGATCCGAAAAGATTCACGAACTATGTTGGTGGTTTGCGTACTGTCTCCTTGGGTGATGGACTCACCTGTTTTTTCCAGTTTGCCGGATGTGAATGGCGTATATAAGGCTTGTGCCGATTTAATAATATCAAAATAATCTATAAGAGCCGGCATCGCAGGGTTCGGCGGTGGAGGGGGTAGAATTTTGCCAATAGGGAAAAAGACATCGATGGCTTCCAAACCTTCTGAAATTATCAATGCCGGATTTACAATAAAATCAGAATTAAGCGGGTCTGAATCATATCCCAATCCAAAGATATCTTCCAATACATCAATGACTGCCTGTGTTTGCCCATCAAAAGGAATGATTTGTATCAGTACTTTCTCGTTTACTTTATCTATCTGATAAATGATTTCGGAAGGAATGTCACCGGCCGTTCCTGCACCCAATGAGATGAGTTCCGGACTTACAAATCCTACGGTTTTTCCGTTACCTGGGCCAATTACCGGAAAAATAAAACCCTCTGATTCGCACACAGGAGAACTTGCTGTGGCCCTGATTTTGATCTCATTACTACTGTCAAAAACCACCGTCCATTTTGCATGTCCGTTATTGGCGAATACTACTGGAATTACCTTTTCATGTGTTCCTGGTTCAAAGGAGTTGATACCAGGAAACTTTTGAATCCCTTCATATTCAGACTCATCAATCTTATCACTTAAAAAAATATAACTGTCTTCCGGGTCTACAGATATGGTTTTATTGGTAGGATTGGTGTATCCAAAATAGGCACGGTTCAGGCCATTACCAATGTCTTCCGCACAGGTATGAAGAATAACATCTTTGTTATTGGTATTGCCACCGCCGCCTTTCTTTTTTTGTGAAAACCCTATAAAAGTAATCCCAACGACCAGTAACAGGGTTAATAACCCACGTAATTGAATATATTTCTTATTCTTGCCATAAGGTTTTTTGGAATGATATAACAAGTGCTTTATTTTCATGGTTGGTTTATTTGTATTACAAAAAATTAAATTTTGACACGTATAAATTAACTATTATTATAAATTAAATCAGAGAAATGGTTTTCTTCAAAAAGATGGTTTATTCCTCTAAACATAATTCAGTCTATGTTGTTTTTTTTAAGATACATAAAATACCAAAGCGTAAAATGGGGGAAGACAATTATTATATTGGTAAATCGGTTTAATATTCTTCTTAAATGCAATTATCCAGATTACCATAAAATCCAGACAATATAAATATCACAAATTAAGAAAAAATCCGGGGAGTACTACTATTAGCCAAGGTATTAATAAATTAAGATTATGACGCCTAATTCCAGTAATAACAGGATGTAATGTCGCATTTTTACGATAAATAACATTATTATAAATCGAATCTGTTAAAATGCAAAAAAGGGTCTGAAAATTGTGTTCTTTGTATTATTGCAACATTTAAATTTCTAATAGGCCAGCCTTAAATCAAATAAAAGAAGAAAATAGAAAAAACAATTGCTACAGCTGTTAATTGGAAGTGGCAAACCTCTTCCCTTTTTCGAAATTAGAGTAGTTAATCAATGATAGGATGCCAACTTTCAAATGGTTTTTACCGATCATTATGGGCTTTTGTAAAGAAGTTAGGAATATTAAAAAAATGATGAGTAATTAGTAATATTATATCTTTGAAAAGAATTGGAATGAGCTAGATGAGGAAATTAATAATCCCCCTTTTACTACAGTTTTGGTGCTTCCTTGGAAATGGCCAGGTGTTTTTCGAGGAAAGGTTAACCGAATTGGTAAATGAGGAAGTGCTTTACGGATCAATACCTTCTTTTCATGGGCCGGGAATCTCTTTTATGGATTTTGATAATGATGGTTGGGACGATATTACTATACCCGCCTCCGCTAACCGGGATTTTCAATTTCTAAGGAATACCGGAGGGCAGTTTGAAATCATTGAACTACCCATTAGTAGCGGTGGAATATATACCCGCCAGGTTTTATGGGTAGATTTCGATAATGACGGGGATAATGATTTTTTCGCCACAAGTGATCAAGGTCGATGCTGGTTTTATAGGAATGATGGAGGTACTAATTTTACAGATATCCTCACTTCTTCAGGAATTGCTACTCAAACCTCAGAATATTGGGGAGTTTCCTGGGGAGATTATGACAATGATGGTGACCTCGATTTATTTCTTTCTGTAAGAGATCCTGAAAGGGTAAATTACAATCTCCTTTACCGCAATGAAAATAATGGTACGTTTACCGATGTTACCCTATCTGCGGGCCTGGCATCAATAGGGTACCTTACACAAAGTGCTGCCTTCATTGATTATGATCGAGATGGGTATCAGGACCTTTTTCTAGCCAATGACAAAGTCGAATTACCTAATATCTTATACAGAAACAGGGGCAACGGAACTTTTCAAGATGTAAGTAATGCCTCTGGCATGAATTTATTTATGGATGCTATGTCAACCACCGTTGAAGATTATAACAATGACGGATGGTTAGATATCTACGTCACCAATATTTACCCACAGAATTTAACTGGTAGTGTGCTGGGTAACGCATTTTTATTGAACAACGGAGATGGTACTTTTAGCAATATAGCACAGAGCAATGGTACTCGTTATGATGGCTATGGTTGGGGCGCTGTATTTTTAGATAGTGAGAATGATGGTGACCTCGATTTATATGTGAGTAGCCAATTAGATGGTTCTGATGGCAGGCCTCCATCTGCATATTATGAAAACAATGGCAGTGGTAATTATACAATTCCTTCCAATTCGGGTTTTATCAATAATATCAGAACCAGCCATGGAAATGCCATTGGGGATATACAGAACGATGGCTTACCCGATATTGCGGTGGTGAATATTGAGAATCAGCCTATGGACTTATGGGTAAACCAGTCAGCGACACAAAATAACTGGCTAAAAATAAAACTTCAGGGCACTGAGAGCAATCGCATGGGTATTGGATCTTATATTGAAATAGGGGTAGGAGAACAGCTATACTATAGATATACAATGTGTGGCGAAGGATTTATCAGTCAGAACAGCCTTTCAGAATTTTTTGGCTTAGGAGCGGCGACGGAAGTAGATTATGTTGAAGTTACCTGGCTCAGCGGCTTAAAAGATCGTTTTGAAAATGTGGCGTCTAACCAATTAATAACACTTGTAGAGGGGTCCAGTCCGGTTGAAAACAATGGAAACCCAAATGGAGGCGGAAATGGAGGTGGAAATGCTAATCCGGATTGGTCCGTTGCCCGACAATGGAATGAAGTATTATTAGAGGCCATACGCCTGGATCTGGCAAGGCCTACGGTTCATGCCCGTAACCTTTTTCATAGTTCACTGGCCATGTATGATGCCTGGGCCTTGTTTGACGATATCGCTGAAACCGTATTTCTTGGAAAGACCTATAACGACTTTTACTGTGGCTTTGAGGGAATACTTCCACCCGAAGACATTGAGGCTGCAAGGCATGAACTATTAAGTTACGCCATGTATCGCCTGCTTTCGCACAGATTCTCTGATTCTCCAAGAGCAGTCTATGCATTGCAAAATTTTAATGCATTGTTTACTGAACTGGGTTATGACCCCACCTTTAAAGACATAGATTATTCGTCCGGGTCTTATGCAGCCTTAGGAAATTATCTGGCGGCAAAACTTATAGAATTTGGCTACCAGGACGGAGCTAATGAAGAAAATGGCTATGAGAATCAAGACTATAACCCGGTAAACAGTCCGCTTTCTTTGGAAAATTATATAGCTGTTTATGAATTAAACGATCCTAATAGATGGCAGCCACTTGCTTTTGAAAGTTTTGTAGATCAGAGTGGAAATTTAATTGAAGGCGCTGTCCCAGATTTTTTAAGTCCGGAATGGGGGAAAGTTACTCCGTTTGCACTTAAGTCGTCTGATTTGGAAATTTTAAACAATGGTTTTGATAGCTATATTTACAATAATCCGGGTGCTCCTCCCGAAATCAGCAATTCCTCTGAAAATGGTTTTACTGATCCTTACAAATGGCATTTTGCATTGGTAGCGTCCTGGTCTTCTCATTTAGACCCTAATGACCCCACTTTAATAGATATTTCTCCTGGTGCTCTGGGCAATGTAGATATTGCCTTGTACCCTGAAACTTTTGAGGAATATCAGTCTTTTTATAATTTTATGGAAGGTGGTGATATTGGTACGGGCCATGATTTAAATCCGACAACACAAGCACCTTATATACCACAACTGGTTAATAGAGCCGATTACGCCCGTGTACTGGCAGAATTTTGGGCAGATGGCCCAGATTCAGAGACCCCACCCGGACATTGGTTCACCCTATTAAATTATGTCAGCGATCATCCGGAAACATTAAAACAGTTTGGAGGCGAAGGCATAGTGGTTAGTGATTTAGAGTGGGATGTAAAGTCGTACTTAGCGCTTGGAGGCGCCATGCACGATGCTGCAGTAAATGCCTGGGGCATCAAAGGTTATTTTGATTATATCCGGCCAATTTCGGCTATTCGGTACATGGCCTCTAACGGTCAAAGTACGAATGCCTCACTTCCAGCTTATCATCCACAGGGTTTACCCCTTATTCCCGGGAGAATTGAATTGATTGAAAGTGGAGACCCCCTGGCGGGAATTGGAGACGAGAATGTGGGGAAAATTAAAATATATGCCTGGAAGGGCCCGGATTTTATTAATAACCCTTCCACAGATATAGCCGGAGTTGATTGGATCCTGGGAACCCGCTGGTGGCCTTATCAGCGACCTACATTCGTTACACCACCTTTTGCAGGTTATCTTTCTGGCCATTCCACTTTTTCGCGTGCAGCGGCAGAAGTACTCACCTTACTTACAGGTGATCCTTATTTTCCCGGAGGTCTCGGAATCTTTGATATTGAGCAGAATAATTTTTTAGTTTTTGAAAATGGCCCCAGTGAAAACTTAACCTTGCAATGGGCTACTTATAGAGATGCCTCAGACCAAACCAGTTTATCGCGCATTTGGGGAGGTATTCACCCTCCTATAGATGACATTCCAGGGCGCAAAATTGGCGAAAAAATTGGTAAGGAAGCATTTGGTTTAGCTCAGGAATATTTTGAGGGCCTGGTTATTTTGAAACCAGATAATTTTCTTGTTAAGACTATAGGGGAAAGTTGCCTGGATCTTAATGATGGTGCAATTTCCGTTAGTGCTAAGGATTATTATGATTATATCGCTCAAATTAATGGTCAGGAGTATTCTTTTAATCAGGAAATTGTGATCGAAAATCTCGCGCCAGGGATGTATACCATGTGTTTGAGGGTTGAAAATGAGCCAACTTTGGAACAGTGTTATGACTTAGGCATCCCGGAAGTACAGCCCTTAGATGTTACCGCAAAGACAGAAGTCCAGGGATTAGCATATAAAACGTTCTTCGATATTGATACGGGTACCCCGCCCTTTGTGCTGAGGGTAAATAATGAGGTAAAAGGGACATTCGAAAATAAACAGTTTAGTATTCCTGTGAATAATGGAGATCTGTTGAGTTTAAAATCTAACCTGCCCTGTGAAGGCGAATATTTAGAAATAATTTCGTTTGCAGACAAAATAATAGCATACCCCAACCCAACATCTGCGTATCTGAACCTTCCGGGGACCTCAGAGAATAGTATTATCGCAGTTCATACTGTTACAGGGCAGTTGGTTAAGCAATTTAGTGGTAAAAATCCTCTGAACCTGTCTTTCCTTAGTAATGGAGTTTATTTCATTATAATAAAGGACGGAGAATCCACTTCACAGTTTAAAGTAGTTGTTTCCAATTAATTTAAATTATTTAGGTTTCTTAAAACAAAAAATTCCATTACTTGCGTAATGGACTTTCTGCTTTAAGTGATCGCGACAGGATTACCTGCCAGTCTTTTAATTGCAGAAGTAACAGGAAACTTCACCAAAAATTCTTTATAAAATTATACTAAATATTTTACTCGAAACGAATAATAATCGCAATAAAAAAGGACATTTACACACCAACAACTTTTAAAGCAGCATAAAGTGCAAATATTCCAATTAATATAACGGCCTCAATTTTTTGTAATCCTTTCTTTTTCTTAAAGAAGAAAAGTACAATAAATGATAATAAAAATAAAAAGGGAAAATCAAACCATATCAAGCTCCTTTCAAATTTAAGTTCTGATATAGTAGCTCCCATCCCGACCGGAATTAATAAGTCAAAAATATTACTGCCAATTAGGTTACCAACCGACAATCCGATCGCTTTTTTTCTCACAGCATTTAAAGAAAGTGCAAGTTCTGGTAAACTGGTTCCTAATCCAATAATAATAATTCCCACAAAAGATTGTCTAATTCCAAGTTTTTCTGAAAACCTCACGGAATTATCAACTACTATATCTGAGGCGAAAATAACGATAGCCATACCTAAAATGAGATATAAAATATCCTTTCTAACACCCTTAACATACTTTTTTTTTATTTTTTGACCGAAACGCTCTTGATGTATTAACCTGGAATAATACATAGCGTAAACCACTATTAATACGATGCCTTCTATTCTGGTAATTTGTCCGTCAAAGCCTAAAAGAATAAGCAACAGAACAGTGCCTAATAGCACAATTCCATCTTCATAAAGATGCCGTTTGCTAAGGGTAAGATAACCTAGTAAGCCTGCTATACCCAGCACTAAACTAATTTGACTAAAACTACTTCCAATAGCGTTTCCAATAATTATTCCTGAAGTATTAACACCTTGTAATACATTTTGAATAGAGGCGTTTATGGCAATAACCATTTCGGGCAAATCTGTACCGATAGCTAAAACTGCTACACCAACAAAAACCTGAGATAATTCGTAATAGTTCGCAATGTTCACTGCTCCTCTAATTACTAGTTCAGTACCTAACCACAGACCTACTAACCCGAGCAGCGTAAGAAAAAATTCTAACATAGAAAAACGGTAATTTACTTATTCCTAAATATAAAGTATTTCAAACCATCAATCAACTACCCAAATCTTTGATTTCGATGATATTGGTCATTATAATTATTCAACAAGTGTCTTACTTTTGAAAGCACACTCCATCATCTCAAATTTAAATGTGGTTTAATCTTGTCATTGTAGTACTATTGGTTATTCTCTCCGGAACATTTGCTGGACTCACACTAGCATTGTTCAGCATCAAACTAACTACACTGGAGCGAAAAATACATCTTGGGGATCAAAATGCCCTGAAGGTTTATAAATTTAGAAAAAACAGTAACCTCTTGTTGTGTACATTGTTACTAGGAAACGTTGCTTCTTATACTATTATGGCTGTATTCTTAGGAAGCATTACCTCAGGAGTGATTGCTGCCACCATCGCCACAGCACTTATTTTTATTTTTGGAGAAATTTTACCTCAAGCTATTTTTCCAAGATATGCCCTTCAGATGGGAGCAAATTTATCCTGGTTAGTTTGGATATCATTAATCATTTTTTATCCCATTACCGCTCCTATTGCATGGATCCTGGATAAATTAATAGGAAAAGAACCCCCTGTTTTATGGAACAAAAAGGAATTGGGCGAAATTATAAAATATCATAAAGATGTAGGAGATGGAATTATTGATAAAGACGAAGAACGTATTATTCTTGGAGCCCTTTCATTTTCCGAGCTAAAGGTTGCAGATATTATGATTCCCCTTAAAAATGTGTTCTTTCAAGAACCACATGTTACTATTAATAAGGAAGTACTTGAGGATATAAAACAAAAAGGATTTAGTCGTATTCCAATATATGACAGCAATCAACACAAAATCAAAGGAATTTTATACGCCAAAGATTTAATTGGAGTCCCTTTAACCAATGAAACAATGATTGAAGATTTGTGTAGTAAAAACAGACTGATTGTGGTTAACGAATCCATGAAACTAGACAATTTACTGAACTTAATGGTTTATCGAAAATTGCACATGGCTTTGGTAATTGATGAAATCAGCAGCTTTCGTGGGATCGCTACAATGGAAGACATTATGGAAGAAATTCTAAAGATGGAACTCGAAGATATAAAACAATAATTTTCTGGAGTATGACTAAAACAATTGAAAACCCTCATGCGCTATCTGCGAAAGAAATCGTAAATGAATTAAACAGTAACTACTATGGGCTTTCAAATAAAGAGGCGGAAGATCGGCTAAAAATTTACGGACCAAATGAATTACCTGAAAGTAAATCTATTTCTATTTTTCTTTTATTGCTAAAACAATTTAAAAACTGGTTGGTTATCATATTAATTTTTGCAGCTGCCATCTCCTTATTAACAGGGCATATGGTAGATACCTGGGTTATAATAATAGTAATTTTTGTTAATGCAGGAATTGGATTTTCACAGGAGTATCGCGCAGAAAAAGCCATTACTTCCTTGAAAAAGATGATTGTGAAAACTGCTAAGGTGTTACGTGATGGTGAATTATTTACAATCCCATCTGCTCAGCTTGTTTTGGGAGATGTAATTGTTTTAGAAGACGGAGATAGTATTTCTGCGGATGCTAGAATTATTCAATCTAAAAATCTCAGAACTATTGAAGCCTCATTGACTGGTGAATCTCTTCCTGTTTCTAAAAAAAAAGTAAAGTACCCGAAAGAAACAGTAATGGCAGACAGAAAAAATATGGTTTGGAAAGGCACTTTTGTAGCACGTGGTTATGCCAGGGCAATTGTAACTGGAACAGGAGTGAATACAGCCATTGGGAGCATTTCTGAAACACTAAGTAAAATAGAGGAGACACGAACTTCCTTTAATAAAAAGACAGATGTTTTAGCAAAACAAATGTCAGTTATTGCAATTACCAGTGCCGTACTAATGTTTTTAGTCGGGTATTTTTATCGACATTTTGAAATAGAAGAAATACTCCTTACTTCTATTGCATTATTGGTAGCTGCAATACCAGAAGGGTTACCTGCAGTAATTTCTATTGTTTTGGCTATAGGAGCACATCGAATGGCTAAACGAAATGCCATTGTCCGGGAGTTTACCGCAACAGAAACCTTAGGTGCAATTACCGCAATATTAACAGACAAAACGGGAACCCTTACACAAAATTCGCTAACTACTAGAAAAGTATTTATTCCGGGAGAAAAAGTTTATACTGTTACAGGCGATGGGTGGTTTCCTGTAGGTAACTTTATCCAGGAAGATGCTATTATTGATGCAAAGAAAAATAGTGTACTACAAAAACTATTGAAAATAGCTGCCGTTTCCAATAATTCAGAACTCCGTCAGGATAAAGAAACTAACATCTATGAGTTGATTGGCGACCCTACAGAAGGAGCATTGTCAGTATTGGCAAGAAAAGGAGGTATACAAGCTAAATATTTTCAAAAACAAAAGATAGATGACCTCCCTTTTGATTCAAATATAAAGTTAAGAGCTACTTTAATAAAAGAAGAAAATCATCGGGAGCTTTATGTAACGGGTGCTCCCGAAAAATTATTAAAAATCTCGATATCTGTATTAACTCCTCATGGCGAATCAAAATTGACCCAAGAACAAAAAACTGAAATCCAAGGTAAAATATCCGAATGGTCAAATCATGCTATGCGCGTAATTGCAATAGCTTATAAGAAAGAGCATGCCGAAAAAATTGACGCAGAATCTATTGACAACCTGGCATTTGTAG
The DNA here is from genome assembly GCA_964536335.1 of uncultured Eudoraea sp. Taxonomy (GTDB): domain Bacteria; phylum Bacteroidota; class Bacteroidia; order Flavobacteriales; family Flavobacteriaceae; genus Eudoraea. The sequence continues at coordinate 29,752 of CAZHWD010000196.1, forward strand.
GGATAGTGGGAATGATTGATCCTCCTAGGACAGATTCAAAAGAGGCCGTGGAAAAATGCAAACAGGCGGGAATTCGTGTTATCATGGCAACGGGCGATCATGTAAATACGGCTGTGGCAATTGCAAAAGTAAGCAGTATCATTGGAAATGAAAATCAAAGCGAAGTTATGGCATTGACCGAACAGCAATTGCTTCAATTAGATGAAGATGAATTTGACGATGCTATTAAGAGTATTTCCGTTTTTGCCCGCCTTACGCCAACAATGAAACTAAAAATTGCAGAACGGTTACAAGCTATGGGGCACCTTATCGCAATGACTGGTGATGGAGTTAATGATGCGCCTGCTTTAAAAAAAGCAGATGTAGGAATCTCTATGGGGATTATGGGAACGGACGTCGCACGAGAAAGTTCAGATATAGTACTCGCCGATGATAATTTTGCCACTATTGTAAATGCCGTGGAAGAAGGTAGGATTGTATTTGCGAATTCTCGACAAACAAGTTTTTTCCTGGTAACGACAAATATTGCAGAAAGTGTTACACTTCTTGTTTCTATTGTATTAGGATTGCCACTTCCTTTAACGGCAACACAAATTCTTTGGCTTAATCTGGTAACCGATGGGGTTACCGATATAGCATTGGCCACTGAACGTGGACATGGAGAGATTATGAAAACTAAACCGATGTTGAAAAATGAGAATATTTTGAACAGAGAAGTATTACCATTTCTGTTCATCAATGTTTTCTTGATGGTCGGACTTTCATTGACAACCTTTTTCTATTACATGGATGAAAATGTAGAAAAAGCCCGTACAGGTTTGTTTATTGTAATGGCATTTACGCAACTGTTTAATGTGTTTAACCTGAGATCTATCAACAAATCAATATTTGAAATTGGCTTATTTTCAAATAAGCATATTAATCTTGCTGTAGGTGTTTCTATTTTAATGTTAGTATTTGTTACAGAAGTTCCTTTTCTTGCTTCTATTTTTCATTTTCAATCGCTTCAGCTAGTTGATTTTATGGTATTATTTCTCCTTGCCTCTTCGGTTTTATGGGCTGGAGAAGCGTATAAGTCTTTGCGAAAATATTATCAATCCTGATTAAAAAGAGATTTAGAGAATTCAGAAGACAACAGCGGCCCCCTAAAAGCATAATTGAGTACAATTTCTATGGCTTCATGAACCGAACTCTTACCACTTTCATTATCTCTAACAATTATGTTAACATTATCATTAAAGTCAAAAGTTTGATCACGAAATTGTTTGAAGTTTCTGAGCTTAAGCTTTTTAAGTGATCGCGACAGGATTACCTGGCGGTTTTCCTTTGAGCTCAATGTTGCAAATAAAAAACCACACAAGGCGCTGCCTTGTTATTTTGTATTTCCCTTTATTTATGAAAGCCTGAGCTTTCAACACTTCAGAAAATACAAAA
>CAZHWD010000197.1:0-32635 GCA_964536335.1 uncultured Eudoraea sp.
AATTGGACCGGTTTGGTAACTGAAATGGATAAAATTGGAAACATTGGTGAAATAAAAACAGGACCCTTCTATACCAGGGAGGATTGGGGAAAACCAGACCAACCAAGTATTTGGGGTGAAGGCCTGCCAAGTGATCTATCGGATAACATAGATTTTGTATTCCGGGGAGAAGATGAGATTTGGGGCGCAGATGATGATACAGATATTGAATATATGTATCAGCATTTGTTGTATACGAATAAGACTAGTATGTTGACCGGAAAACAAATTAAGGAAGGTTGGCTGAAGCATATAAAACATGAGGAAGAAAACTTCTTATGGGTCGCGAATCAAAAAGCACTTGATATGATGCTCAATGGTGCGGTACCCCCTGAAACAAGTGACCCAAAAATTACTAAAGACAGTATTTATGATAATTACCATGAGATGATTGATGCTCAGCTTACTACTGAAATTTTTGGCCTTTTCGCTCCCACCCGACCGGATGTTGCTTTAAAAATGGCCAAATTGCCTATACAAACAACAGCTCGGGAAAATGCACAATGGATCTCTGAATTCTATGTCATCATGTATTCATTAGCGTCAGAAGTTGATAAAAGCCTGTCGAAAAAAGAACAAATAGCGTGGATGGCCCTGCAGGCCCGTGAACATCTTCCAAATGATTCATATGCCGCAAAAATGTACGACTTTGTAAATGGGAAATACGATGAAAATATTCCATGGGAGCAAGCACGTGATGACTTATATGAACGCTATCAGGTTAACCAGGAAGATGGATATACCATAACCTCCAAGAATATTTTCTGCAATGGATGTTTTGCTGCAGGAATTAATTTCGGGGCAAGTATTGTTAGTCTTTTATACGGAGAAGGAGATATAAAAGAAACCATTAAGATTGGGGCATTGGCCGGATGGGATTCTGATAATCCAACAGCCACTTGGGGTGGCCTTTTAGGCTTTATGCTTGGGAAAGAAGGTGTGGAAGAGGCTTTCGGACGAAAATTTTCTGATAAATTTAATATCCACAGGACACGTGTTAACTTTCCAAATGACGGATTAGACACTTTTGATGAAATGGCTAAAAAAGGTATTTATATCATTGATCGGGTTGTGCAGGAAGAAATGGGTGGAGGCGTAGATCTGGAAAATGATGTATGGTTTGTGCCTGAAGAGGAATTGTAACAAATAGATGCTTTGTTAGTCTAATTACTTTACAGGCCTCTTTACTTCAACTACATGAATATAGCATTGACCTTAAAAAACCGAATACTTTTCACAGTAATAGCGACCTTATTATCCTGGACGCATTTAGCCTGGGACTATTTTCACGGTGGTATCCCAACGCATTATCTTCTGCATCGCAAAGATTTACCTGGAATATCAAATTGGTGGGGAGCAATAGTTATCCCATTGCTGACTTGGTTTCTGCTCTATCGTATTAAAAGTAGGGTAAACGATAAAAACATGAACGAAGTACCCAATAAATTAAATCATGTTATTTATGGCTTTATTGGCGCACTTTTATTTGGAATAATCCTGTCATTCTTTTTTACCATTGGCACTGATGTCCCAGGTTATATGATGATTGGTCTTTTTATTATTTCCTTTTTTATTCCATTATACAGGGCGGAGCACCTGCTCGGGTTTGTTCTTGGAATGGCATATACATTTGGAGCAATTTTACCCATTTTAATCGGAAGTATCCTCCTCCTCATATTTATTATAGATTATGGAGTAGTTCGTGCCTTTATAATATATCTTATTTCAAAAATTACTTCAGGAAAATCATAATTTAACCGCAAAAGTTTAAAGGCTCTACAGGCCGATAAAGGTCATTGAGTACTATCCTCTTCATTTATAAATTACGTGATACAAACCATGGCACGAAAAGATGAAAACAGCTATAGACCATATAGGATCTGGTACCAAAGACGCTAGTCAGGATGACATAATTGATCATACCTTCACAATATACTAACTACCAATTATTTGCATTCTTTTTTATAAATGATTTACCGAACTCCAAATTGTTCACAAGCTACAACGCTCAACGTCAAAATTTATGACTCGGTAATAAAATATTGAGATATAAATCAATACCAGGGTTTAGTTTTTACGGGCCTGCTCAATACAAATCTCTATCAATTGGAAGAGCATATTTGGAATGGATTTGGGACCCTTGGCTGCAATTGCTTCAATGATACTCAAGGCCAGGAAAGGTTTAGACTTATTTTTTACTGCCCTGCGGATAGTAAGTCCGGGCTTAAGCTCATGCTCCGGATCATTTAAGCGTTGGGCGGCTTTAATATATTCTTTTTTAAAGCCATTGTGCCAGAATAAATGCTCAATATCCTTATGCTCCAGTCTGGTGATGGGATCCTTAAGCTCATGTTTATTTGCGAATTTCTGTATGATATCTTCATAACGCTGACCGGCTTCATCACCGTCTATTAAGACATGCCAGCCGATACCCAGGTCTGTCGCATATTTTAATAGTGGTGTTAGACCTGATTGAGCAAAATCGATAACTGATATTCCCTCTTGCAGAAATTCATAGTTCATGATCCTTGCCAGGTGAGGTAGTATCCAGTATTCAGATTCTCCCTCAACCAGGATCCAGAAACGATCAAAGGAGGCCATACTGTATTTGGCCCTAAGGTGATACGATAAGCGCCGCAAATCTTCATTGGTATAATACTGTGAATCGATACTATTTACCTGGATCAAACCCTGCTTCATTCGCAACCTTCTGATCGATTTTAGTGGGACTCTGCTCAATAATAAACCTGAATTTGTGGTAATAATCTTCTGCCAACGGATCCTACTCAGTAAAATGCCAATAATTGCAAGGGTAGTCGTGTGCAGGAAAGCTTCAGGGTGTTCAAAAATAAGCAACGGGCGTGCATACTTTTCAAACTTTTTGGGGCTAGATCTAAGAAGCGCATGCACTAACATGAGGGCTGCCAGTTTTTCTGTAAGCCTTTGAAATCGATTTAAAGCCTCAACAATATTCTCTTTATCTGAGAGGGATACCATCTGTAAGATTTCCCTAATTCTTACCACCAGTCCATCCTCTTTCTTTAGTTCCTCACCTGGTTGCCCATAGCGCTTGACTAAAGTTTCCACGGCATGAAATCCCTTGTTCACAGAAGCATTGGTATCCTTAGTTGTACCCAGAAGTATTTCATTTACTGAAGTATAAATTTGATGCTTGAGCAGGTCTTCATGATCCGTGTCTGAAGGAGTATCATCCTCAATAAGTTCTACAATGTTTAAAAACCCTGTCAAAATCCCAAACCTAAGATGGATTACGGGCATTATCCTTCTGAGCACCGCAAGTAACCGCGGGTCTTTGGTAACTACTTCACTTTGTAAGTTAGTACAGCTCCAATCCGTATTACTATGGCAACCGGATAATAATGAAACAAAAGAAACTTCTAGCTTCCGTTCCTTTTTTAACTCTTCTTCGGACTCAGCCAAGAGCAATTCCAGCTCTTTAAATTCATTTAGCCCTGCATCGTTGCGAAGTTGTAGTATAAGTTTGATTTGAAGCTTTTTTTCGGCGACCTCCTTTTCAGGATTTTTATAGAAGTGAAAGGGGGTGAATTCCGGAAGATTATCATCCAATTTGGGGTCAAGGGTGGCTGAAAGGGCTTCCAGCAAGGTAGATTTTCCCAAGTCATTTTCCCCAATAAGGAGCGTAATCTGATCAAAGTCGAGCAGCGCATGTTTAATGGCTCTGAAATTGGTAACTTCTAACGAGATTAATTGTAACAATGCTTATTTATTTTGTTCTGTTAGGGTTCTTAAATTACCATCATTCCAGGCAGGCAGAATATCTTTGCAAACACCGGGTTTGTCCCGTTTACCATACCAACCAATTCCAAATCCGTCACCATTTGTGGTTGTGGTTCCCAGGTGGGAATGGAGGCTTTAATCAATAAGAGAATGCTCCGGTTTAAATATGACTTCATCGAGGTGAATTGATCCTCCGGAATAGGCAAGCCAGTGACACATAGTTCAAACTTTTTATAATTTTAATAAAATTGTGAGCAATATCAAAGTCACAGGTAATATTTCCAACAAGATTGGGTTTAAACCCAGCTATATTACATTGCACTAAAACGGCAGGTCGAAAGAATTTTTTTATTTTAGACTTTATAACCAGGATGATTTCTTGGTGCCAGGAAGTTTGCTCGCCTTTGCGTAAACATAAGTTGACGCTGTACGTTCCGCCTTTCTTATTTGCTTCAGCTTACTAACAGGATTTAGATAATCACCATAAACCCTCTGTGCCCTATTACCCCGGTTCACCTACTCAGACATAGCTTTGCTACTCATTAATTGGAAAACGGGACGGATATTAGGCATATACAACTACAATTGGGACATAATTCCACCAAAGCAACTGAAATTTACACCCATGGCGCAAATAGTTCGTTTATGGATTTTAAGGATTTATTATCTTAGTTCTACAAGTGGGATATCATCAATAACTATATCCCATTGTTGTGTGTAAGCTAAAAACGATAATCAAAATATTCATCAAATGAAACAAAACCTTTCTGTTATTATTCCAACAATACGATACAAAGACGCTCCAGCGGCAATTGAATGGCTATGTAATGCTTTCGGATTTGAAAAGCATTTGATTGTGCCAGGTGAAGACAAAACCATTGCTCATGCACAGCTAAATTTTGGCAATTCTATGATTATGTTGGGTTCTGAAATTGACAATGAATATGGTAAATTCGTAAAGACACCAAAAGATCTAAATGGAATTAATACCCAAACTCCGTATATCATTGTTGAAGAAATAGATAAACATTATCAAAGGGCGCTTACAGGTGGAGCAAAGATAATATTAGATATAAAAGACGAGGATTATGGTGGTCGAGGATACAGTTGTCAAGACCCAGAGGGACACATATGGAATTTTGGTTCGTATAATCCATGGACATGATGAAAAATTAAAAGCATACACACAACAAAAGCTATGAAATCATTGCTGCCCTTTGGGACAGCAACGCTTCATAACAAAACCGTTAGAGCCAATATAAACCAACAGATGAAAATAAAAATCACAATCTTACTATTAACATTAATTCTGATTTGGTCATGCAAACCTTTAATTGAAGAAACCCTTGATTTAAATGTTCAAAATTGGATTCATGGTTCTGACAACTGTGAAGAAAATATTGACCCACCAATTCAAATAGTTAAGTATAATAGCACTACTTATATTTTACGTCAAAACAAGTGTACAAATTACGAAGCACCTTTCATGTTTCTATTTTTTGGCGAGAACAAAGCTCTATTGATAGATACTGGAGCTACTGAAGAAGATGATATTTTCCCTCTTTATGAAACCGTAAAGGAAATTATTAACGATTGGTCTAAAAAGAATGTAGAGATTGAATTAGTAGTTGCGCATACACATAAGCATGGAGACCACTATGCTGGCGACGGACAATTCAAAGGAAAACCAAACACAACAGTAATCGGTCTTGAAGTTGAAGACATACAGGATTCTTTTAAGATATCGAATTGGCCTGAAGAAATTGTAGATTATGATTTAGGAAATCGCATACTGAAAATAATACCTATACCTGGACATCAAGCTTCTTCAATTGCTGTATATGATACATCTACGAAAATTCTCTTGACTGGAGACACCTTTTATCCTGGCAGACTTTATGTGAAAGATTGGAATGCTTTTAAAATGAGTATTGAACGACTTGTGAAATTTACCGATAACAATGAGATTTCAACCATACTTGGAAACCACATTGAAATGACTCAGACACCCGGAATTGACTACCCAATGGAAACTATTTACCAGCCAAAAGAACACCAACTTCCTTTAAGTGTGCTAACATTAAAAGAACTTTCAAGCGCTCTAACAAAATTTGGAAACAAACCAACAAAAGAAGTTCATGATAGCTTTATAATATATCCTGTTGATTAAAAAATACTGGCTCTAGCAACGTGTATATGCCATTACTTGGTCAGAGCTAATTGGAAAATCCTAGCGGATTTTCGTACTTTTAATGGCTCGTGCTGAGACACGCAACGGATCATACACAAACACGTTACCAGCAATGTTAGACTACAGCACAATCACGTAACTTTGTAATGTCAGCGTTGTAGGAATTGGATAAAGGCAAAAAGATGGAAAAGATTTTAATGCAGTAATCAAAAAGAAGTTATGGCAAAAACAAAGACAACTTACACAGGGGAAAGCGTAATAGATTTTATAAACTCATACGTTGACAATGAACAGAAAAAAACTGACAGTTTTCGTTTGATAAAACTAATGCAGAAATGGTCTAACTCTGAACCTAATATGTGGGGACCGACTATTATAGGGTTCGGCAACTACCATTACAAATATGCCAGCGGACACGAAGGCGATGCGCCAGTTCTTGGATTTTCTCCGAGAAAAGCAGCGTTCTCCCTATACGTTTATTCTGATACTGAAAGAAGTAAATTATTGTTAGCTGACCTCGGTAAATTCAAAATGGGTAAAGCCTGCATTTATGTGAAAAAACTTTCTGACATCAATATTAAGGCTTTACAAGAACTCTGTACAGAATCAATTGAATACATTAACGAGCATCACGAATGTTCTTGTAGAATAAAACGAACCAATTAATGAAAGACAAGAGGACTGATACGTATAACGGAGCTGTAACTCCAAAGACCGTTTTAGTTCTCCTCTTGTTTCTTAGTAAAGTTAACTGACTAGAAAATATACGGTTGTAAAGTAAAGAAGACCGTTGGCAGTAATTCGATACGAAACATTTCATTTTAACTAAATTTCAAAAAAATGAAAACAACAACATTTCTGACATTTGTGGGTGATCAATGCGGAAAGGCAGAAGAAGCGATAAATTTCTACACTTCAATATTTCCAAATTCGGAAATTAAAAGCATAACAAAATACCGAGAAGGAGAGGCTGGAGGAACACCGGAGCTTATCAAATATGGAGTATTTACATTAAATGGTGAAGAGTACATGGTTTCCGAAAGTAATTTTAATCACGCTTGGTCATTTACGCCTGGGGTATCACTTTTCGTTGCATGCAACTCTGAAAATGAGATACAAACTTTATTCGATGAACTTTCTTCAAATGGAGGTCAGGTTATGGTTCCTCTTGACAACTACGCAGGATCAGGAGATTACGGCTTTGGTAAAAAATTCGGATGGTGCGAAGACAAATATGGCATTTCATGGCAACTTAACCTTTCAGAATGAATTCGAATTATGATGCAAGCCGTCCTACTTGGAGGAATAAACGAAATGGAAAACAGAAAAACAACTACTGCCAACAATGTATATGAAATCATAGCTCCCATTCGGTCGCTACGCTTCATATACTAACCGTTAGGCGCAATGTTATTTTCAAAATTTCTTAGGAAGAAATACAGCTTAAAAAAGAGGAATAGGTATGGTATCGAAGAAAGTTGATCAAAATGCGTTTAAAACAGCAAGCCCCAAATATTGGGTTGGATTAATAATAACGCATCTCCTGATACCACTGGTTCTCTTGATAAGTGGATGGGATCTCGGTTGGTGGCAGGGTTGGCTTTATGCAGCGCTGATAGTTGTAGCGGGTATAGGTTCACGTATCTGGGCAGAAAAAAGGCATCCGGGATTGATGGCAGAACGAAGTAAATTTGGAAAAGCTCAGGATGTGAAATCGTGGGATAAAGTGCTTTCTCCATTAATGGCAGTGAGTATGTCTTTCCCATTAATGATTGTGGCGGGACTAGATCACCACTTTGGGTGGTCACTTGCATTTCCGACATGGCTCAACATCTTGGGCTTCATCTTGATAGTGTTTGGATACACCTTCGCTGGATGGGCTTTGGTAGAGAACCGCTTCTTCTCAAGCGTGATGCGTATTCAGACGGACCGAGGGCATACGGTATGTGACAGCGGTCCATATCGGATTGTAAGACATCCTGGTTATGCTGGAAATATTCTAGCACTACCGGGCATTGTGCTGGCTTTAGGCTCTGTTTGGACAATCATTCCAGTGATAGTAGCGCTGATCATTGCCGTAATAAGGACCGCGCTGGAAGATAAAACTTTACAAGAAGAATTGTCAGGGTATTGGGATTATGTGCGTCGTGTGCGTTATCGGTTGATTCCAGGTGTCTTCTGAGGAACATAATTCCTTAATGCAATTTGGCAGAGGTTGTTATATTCCATTGATGGAAATGACACAGCACCTAACAATAAATATACGTAAGCTGCGGGGTTACAGGTTAATTAAACTTTTATACATTTAATCAAAAATAGTAACCGTTTGATAAGTTGGTGGCTTCAAATGCCTCCGCATATTATCAACGTTAGGCACATGCTTGTTTAGTCCTTATCTTATTAGGCTAATTCTAACATTATGTTTTAATGATAACTATATGAAAAATGTGTTAATCTGTGGTGCAGGAATGTCGGCTACCGATCTGATTGCGTACATGCTTAAGCATGCCGAAAAATTCAACTGGGAGGTAACAGTAGGTGATATTTTAGTAGAAACCGCAAAAATGAAAATTGGTGGTCATCCAAGAGGGAAAGCAGTATACTTTGATTGCTATGATGATACAATTATGGAGCGTTATATTAAGGATGCAGACATCGTAATCTCGTTGTTGCCTCCAGGAATGCATGCTGCTGCGGCAAAAATTGCACTTCAATATAATGCGCATGTGGTAACGGCTTCATATGCTAGTCAGGAAATGATAGATATGCATGAAGAAGCAAAAGAAAAAGGTCTCACATTTCTAAATGAATTGGGAGCTGATCCAGGTATTGATCATATGAACGGAATGCGTTCTATAGATAAAATCAGGAAAAAGGGAGGGGAACTATTGGCATTTACATCATATTGCGGCAGTTTGGTTGCCCCTGAGAGTAATGATAACCCATGGGGCTATAAGTTTACCTGGAGCCCAATGAACGTGATCACAGCAGGTAGTTCAGGAGCTTGTTATTACAAAAAAAGCAATTTTCGTTGTATCCCCTATCATCGTTTATTTACCAATCCAAAAGTTATAGCCATCCCTGGTTTCAGAGAGTTTGAAGCGTACGAAAATCGCGATTCCGTAGTCTATAGAAAAAAATACAACCTAGATGACATTCCAACATTTATAAGGGCAACACTGCGTTATCCTGGTTTTTGCGAAGGATGGAATATTTTTATACAATTAGGGTTAACGGCCAACAACTATCATATTGAAGGCAGTGAAAACATGACATACCGCCAGTGGGTTGCATCGTATCTACCAGATAATGTTGATGCAAGTCTTGAAAATACACTGGCCGACATCTTGCATATAGAAAGAGGTGGAGAACTTCATGAACAACTGCTTTGGACAGAACTACTGTCTGACAGGCCAATTAGGCGGGTAAATGGAACTCCTGCCGAGATACTATTGGATTTACTGATGGATAAGTTGAAATTTAAACATGGCGACACGGATATGCTGGTTTTTTACGAGAGGATAGAATACAAACTCGAAGGCGAATTATTTGAACATTTATCTTATTTGATAACAAGGGGCTTAGATTATAGGCATACCGCCATCTCTCGTACTGTTGGATTGCCTGCGGCAATTGCTGCAAAGTTAATCCTTAATGGAGAAATTAAAAGCTCTGGTGTGTTGTTTCCATGGACCAAAGAAATTTATGATCCTGTACTGGATGAGCTGGCAGAACTAGGCATTGCTTACACCTCGCACGATAACAAGATTGAGCATTCGCATTTTGAATAATGGGGGTGTGTAGCTGGTTATTATCTGCTCATAAAAATTTCCAGGAGATTTTTTGGATGGATAATCCTGATTATAGTTTGGCCCAATTAACTACTTTTGCGTCAAGACCAAGTACTCTGCATCTACTAATCCTCAAGACACTAAAATACCAGATAATGTTTATCGCGTTCTACTGCCCTACTTGCCATATACTAAACGTTAGCCTTCACTGAAAAATTGAAAATTAATGATCAAATTCTTTCGAAGAATAAGACAGCGACTTTTAACTGAGAATAAATTCGGCAGGCATATTATTTATGCCATTGGTGAAATTTTTCTCGTTGCGATAGGTATACTGATTTAATTTTTTACTTCAAAAGCCAATAAAACATTGCCCGGCTGTTCATTAAATTTAGCATACCCTGAGTTGATGAATAACTGATTATCGACCACTATAGGGCCATCGGAATCAATAGCACCTCCAAAGGCTTTTGCGCCATTAACGGCATCATAATTTCTTTTGGTATCAAAGGCCCATAATTCTTGCCCTGTTTTGGTATGATAGGCCTTTAAAATTCCATCTAAAGCACCAGTGAAAACAACTTCTGGTGTTAAGGTAATGGCTGCTGAAATACCTGGCCCACATTCCCAAGATGAAAGTCCACAACGGCTTTTTTCTATCGTGGACCAAATATTTTCACCATTTTCGACTTTTAAAGCGTGTATTCCTGGTTGAATGGGCTTCTCTTTATGAATAGGATAGTCGTTTTGGTCATTAACAGGAACAAACAGCGTCGTACCATCACTTGCCATGCCCCAATGAATACCTCCCATGATACCTCCTCTTCCGACCAGTTTTTCCCAGATAATTTCGCCTTGATTATCAGGGTCCAGGGCGTATACATTTCCTGACTTTTGACCTACGAGTAATAAGTCATTTTCACCGGTGGTAATCAAAATCGGAGGTGCGCCGAAATCGGCATCAGGCCCATAATTTATAGGGCAATTGGGTCCATAAGGCGGAAATACGCAAGCCCCATTCCACGCATCATCAGCAAGGGTTTGTTGTACCCATAAGACTTTGCCTTCATCTAACGAAAAAGCCATGATAGCATCACTAGTTTTAGAAGTTGGCCGGCTATAGTTCTCCCCTGTTCCTATGTACAAAACCCTTCTTTTGACATCAATAGTTGGGGTTGTCCAAACAGGCGCACCTGAAGGAGCTAGTATGAAAACCCCTGCGCTAGTTTTTCCATGCGGACTTGGTTCATCTGCAATGGTATGGGTTTTCCAAATCTGCTGCCCGTTTTTTGAATTCAAGGCGACCATTGCCCCACGGAAGGTGCAACATTGATAAGTAGAATCTCTTGCGGAAATGATTTCCATTGATGAAACAGGAACATAAAGCCGATTTTCAAAAACATTCAAAGTCCCCGTTATGGTGGCCATGGCATGGTCATCTACTTTCACTTTCCAAAGCAGTCTCTGCGTTTTTAAATCGAGTGCATAAACAGACGCTTTAAAATCTCCAAAATATAACCGACTGGCTTGCCCATTTTCGTCTGTTCCTACTACCAGAGCACTTCGCACCTCTGCATCTGCCTGAAAGGTCCAGTAAACACAACCCGTTTTTCGGTCTAAAGCATAAATAGTTCCATGCTGACTAGCGGTAAAAAGTGTATTGCCCACTATGGTTGGCTGCACTCGTGCCCGCGTCGCATTGGGAAAAGCAAAAGCCCAACTTAGCTTTAATTGTGATACATTTTTGGCTGTTATCTGTAAATCATTGGAAGCGTAGTAGCGTTTATTTTCCAATCCCATGCCCCAATTGCCGATAACCGGGGTTTTATAAGAAGGCTGATTGGTAATTTCATCGTTGCATTTTCCAGCTACTACAGTACTGGAAGAGGCTATCTCGCTAACGGATGAAATATAAGTAGCCAATTGTTCATGTTGTTCTTTACTAAGTATGCTGGCTTGATTTCGCATGACCCCTATCTGCAACGTGGTTATAATATCCTCTTTGGATAGTAATTTCAAAGCTGCAAATTGGGGCGCCTGTGTATTTGGCCAGCTATGGCATACCGCACAATTGGCCAGGTAAACTTGCTCCCCAGCCTTTTTGGACAGTTCTTCTTTATTTTCGGAACAAGCATGGAGCAAGCACAATCCAAAAAGAATGAAGCCAAGAGTTCGTGCTTTATTTTGCATATATCAATAATTGAAATTTTGTAATGAATAAAGAGATGCTTTACTGGTGGCTTGTCGAAGTGAAAATACATTTCCGTCGATATCATGTGCAAAGACCATCCAAAATTCACCTAATATCAGCGGCTCGCTCAGGAAGGCTACCCCCAATTTTTGCATTCGTTCATATTCTTGCTGAATGTTTCCCACTTCAAAAGAAAAGGTATACCCCAAATCGGTGGGGTCTTTTTTATAGAGGGTGGCAGGTGTTTCTGGTTGCTCATATTGCATCAATTCCAACATTTTGCCATAGCCTTCCATTTTAAACCAGGTAGCTTGAATAACGATATTATCTTGATTTACAATGTCGTCTAATCTGGGACTATCAGAGAGTTTTGCTGTTCTATTTGGGGCAAAGCCCATCAAAGCCTGATAAAAATCAGCTAATTTTTTGAGATTGGGGCTCAGAATGGCTACTTGCGTCATCCACATATTATGTTGTTCCAAAAAAAGACTATCCATCTGGGTTTGCTTTAAAAACCCTTTGCCCAATTGTTCCATTTCCAGCATATTGCCTTCGGGATCATAACCATAGGCGTAAGTCACGCCGTAGCCACCTAGGTCGACTGGCGAATCGCCCCTGCTCAGAAGTTCTATTTGGGCATTTTGAAATTTTGTATAACCTGATTTCCAAGAGGGAGACTGAAAGCAAGTGTGTGTCATTCCTGGTCCTTGGGGAAGCATTTTTTCAGGGATGGTATTTTGTTGATTGGTGAACTCGGTAAGTTCCAACAGCATATTAGGCGCTTTGAAGATAACCGTTTCATAGGCAATGCCTTTATGTGCTAATAGCTTATCTGCATTTTCATGCTGGCTGACTTTTTCTCTTTTAATGATTTCAAAATCGGTGGCTTTTTGATAAAACGCTACCATTTCGTCTAGGTTTTTCACCGAAATACCAATGTGATTAAAGCCTATAATGGTTGTAGGGGAATCTTCAAGGCTGGCCGTTGGGTCGTTTTGCGGCCTTACATCGCTCCATATGAAGATAGCTAAAAAGAGAGCGCTCATCAATTTAGAAAGTCGGTGCTTTTTCATTTTATTCTATTTTGACCAAATATAGAACTATTTTGGGCTCTTTAAAATTATCGAATATAACGCTCTGTTGTAGAGTAAACTTAAGATGTGTATAGTTCATTGTATCAGTTTTTCCTTTTGAAAAACTCTCGTTGCTGAACAATGGGGTTCTTCCTTTTTAACTAATTTAGCACTCAACGCAACGAAACCATACACACAACGTTGGTGGTCATTTAACTTATGAATAAAAACATTCTTATGAATATGGATAGAATTTACTTGCTGTTTTTTTGTCTTCTTTTAGTTGGATGTAGTCCATCAAAAGACGGTTGGATTGAATTATTTAACGGGGAAGATCTGGAGGGATGGCATACTTATGGAGCAGGTGAAGCAGTTGATTCCTATGACGGGTGGTATGTTGAAAATGGGGTGTTGGTATTTGACTATCAATTACGTACAGAGGGTAAAAACGCCAATTTGGTAACAGACAATAAATACACCAATTTTGAACTTTCAATAGAGTGGAATATTTCTCATCAGGGAAATTCTGGAGTATTTTGGGGTGTTATTGAGAACGAGCAATTTGAACATCCTTATCAAACAGGACCTGAAATTCAAATTTTAGATGATAATTGGAAAGAATATGTAGAGGAACGTGGTGATATAAATCGCGCTGGATCATTGTATGGTTTGATGGCTCCATCCATGATCGTGAGTAAAGCTGCAGGAATTTGGAACCACTACCTTATTCATATTGACCATAATGAAAATATCGGATATGTAGTATTTAATGATCAAGAAGTTTTACGTTTTCCAGTGCATGGGCCAGAGTGGGAAGCAATGATCGCAAAATCCGGATTTGCTGACTGGCCTGATTTCGGTAATACCAAATCAGGTCACATAAGTCTTCAGGAGTATGGTGGTAAGGTCGCGTTTAAAAATATTAAAATAAAAATTCTACCTGGAGACGGTAATCTATGATATGGTATTAGTTTTTAGTTTGATTTTTTACAAAAAGGAAGATTATAGGATTATTGACAAGACTAAGCGTATAATTATTTAAATAAACAACCGCCAACATGAGATAAAATGAATTATCACCTTCGCTTAAGACTTCGGTGATCAAAGAAAATTCATTTTATCAAGATCGTTAGATGCAATTACAAATTGTAATCTTTAGGAATATGTTTAATAGACAATCTATCATAGTAATTTTTAGTCTCGTATTTATAACATCTTGTTCTTTTAATTCAACTTTTTTTGCAGTTGAGAAACAAGATCTAAACGCGAAAATCACCGACCTAAATTATGATGATATTTACTTTAAGTCGGTTGACGGGGGAAAAATTTATTGTCTCTTATTTAAACCAGATTCGCAAGTATTGGGAACAATATTCTTATTACAGGGAAGTGGTGATAATATAGCAAGTTGGTCAACTTATGCAGCATATTTTGTTAAAGAAGGGTATCAGGTTTTTATGATGGAATATAGAGGTTTTGGAAGGGATATTGGTAAAGCAACTCATAAAAATGTATTGAATGATGCCGAAGCTGCTTTTATGGGTTTGACAAATATAGAAACTGTTAAAGGGAGTAAGGTTATTATGTTAGGGCAATCTTATGGAGGACAAATTGCTATTAATTTAACCTCAAAACATCTCGATAAGGTAGGAGCATTGGTGGTTGAAGGAACATTTTCATCCTTTAATGAAGAAGTAGTTTACCAAGTTCCGTTTATCATAAAACCATTTCTCATGCTAATTACAGCTTCCGCCTATAAGTCGAAGAATTTGATTAAAAGAATAAATGGCATACCTATACTCATAATTCACAGTACTGAAGATACGACAGTACCCTTTAAAATGGGTCAGAAACTTTACTCTAATGCGAATTCACCAAAACATTTTTGGGCAATAAAGGGTGAACATATACATGGAATTGAAGATTATTCACAAGAATATTTAGAAAAAATAAAAATGTTAATTCCTAAAAAAGCATCTAACAATAAATAAACGCCATTAAAACGGGCTTTTATTCAGAACGTTATATTCATTAAGTAAATGAAAAATAAGATACTATTTATTCTAATAATTTGGTTTGCCTTATTTGGCAAATCTTTTGCCCAAAATATACCATTAGACTCTTTGGAATTATTCGTCCATAAACTCATGAAAGATTTTGAGGTGACAGGGCTTTCAATTGGAATTGTGCAGAATGATTCAATTCTATTTTCAAAAGGATTTGGTTCCAGGGAAATTGTAAAAGACCAAAAAGTTAATGATCATACAATATTTGGAATAGGGTCACTTTCTAAATCATTTACAGCCCTAACTCTCGGAATTCTTGTCGATGAAGGAAAAGTAAGTTGGGATGACCGAGTAAAAAACTACTTGCCTTATTTTGAATTATATGATCCCTATGTAACAGAAAATTTTACAATTAGAGATTTGCTCACGCATACAAGTGGATTGAAAGATGTAAGCGGGGGTACACTTTGGTATCATTCAGACTTCTCAAGAGTGGACATTATTAAACGGTTAAAATACTTAGAGCCCGTATCGGGATATCGAGAAAAAACGGCTTACCAAAATGTTATGTATATGGTTGCCGGTGAAATAGTTAGAGAAATAACAGGAATATCTTGGGATGATTTTCTTTCAAAAAGAATATTTGACAAAATTGATATGCTCAATAGCACTTCAATATCAACAATAAGAGAAGCTAACACGAATATTGCCCGACCTCAAATATGGAACGAAAACTTCGAAAAAACAACTGTCATCCAAGAGCAAGGTGATAATTTGGCAGCGGCCGGATTTATTTATTCTTCGGCTAATGACATGAACAATTATATGAGGCTCTTACTGAATAATGGTGTTTATAAAAACGATACTATTGTGAGCAAGGATGTTATTAATGAAATTTTTAAACCTCAGGTTTTGTTTCAAATCAGTGGCCCTCCATTTGGAAATGAATTCTCTTCTTATGGTTTAGGCTGGTGGTTAACACCATGGAACGGACATAAAATCATAGAACATAGTGGTGGTATCGATGGAATGTCTGCACAACTATTTATGGTAAAAGACCTTAATATTGGTGTCGTCATTTTAACCAATGTATCTAAAGAACCGGCTTCGTTTGTACTAAAAGCTAAACTGCTTGAGATTATTTTTAAAGATAAATCATTTGATCTTTATGATAGAGCAATAGAATATAGAAAACAAAGAATTGAAAACATAAAAGAGTCGATTAGCAAACAACCTAGAATAGAAAAAACCAAACCTTCCTTACCACTTAAAAGTTATATAGGCGTATATAATGACAAGATGTATGGTGATATCAATTTGTCACAAATAAACAATGAAGAATTGGAAATTTCCTTCTCTCACACCCCATTATTTAAAGGAAAGCTAACCCATTGGCATTTTGATACATTCAAAATAGACTGGTATGACATTCGAGTTCCCGATGGGTTTTTAAATTTCAATTTTAATTCAAAAAGAGAAATATTAGGATTCTCAATCGATCAAGAAAATTTACTCGATGTTGATTTCGGAGAACTTGAAATAAAGAAAACTAAAAACTGAGTATAACGCTCTATAAAAACCCTTGTTCACCATTTGAATTACTAAAAGAATGGACCAATCTGACAAGCTTAAAGTAATTAAATGGATACATACTATAATGTGGTTGTTTTTCGTCACAATAATCTTCTACATTCTATACTCCGGAATTACCGATAGAATAAATACTTTCACCTGGATTGCAATTGCCTTTGTTATTGGAGAAGGAATTATTTTGCTTATTTTCAAAATGTTATGTCCTCTAACTCTACTTGCACGTAAGTATTCAAATTCTCAAAAGGATAATTTTGACATTTATCTCCCAAATTGGTTAGCGAAATTTAATAAAATCATTTTTACAAGCATTTTTCTATTTGGACTAGTTATAGTTTTGATACGAATGGTATTGGAAAACTGATATTCTGATAAAAAACGGTGTACAACGACGGCTATAACCTGCCTGCCCGCCTAAGGCGGGCCTGCCCTCCTAAGGCGGGTAATCCGGCAGGCAAGTTCATCACGCCAAGGCGTGACGAAATCATAACTTAACCGTTAACTGTAATGAAAAATAAAAAACGTAATAAATGAGTTGGATAAAAATAATAAATTACGAAGATGCTGAATCTCGATTAAAGAAAATTTATGACCGGATAAAAGGACCTAACAATAATGTTGATAATATCCTATTAATTCACAGCCTGAGACCTCATACATTAATAGGGCATATGACTCTTTACAAAAACGTTCTACACAATTCCAATAATACTCTGCCAAAGTGGTATCTAGAAGCGATAGGTGTTTATGTTAGCTTCCTTAATAGATGTGATTATTGTTTCGATCATCACTATGCGGGCTTTAAAAAGCTTTATAATAACGACGCTGAATCTGAAAAATTTAAGCAAGCGGTGATTAATGATAATCTAGAAGGAATTTTTAAAAACAACTATCTTGCTGGTTTTCAGTATGCAAAAGAATTAACATTGAATCATAATGATATAAAAAATGAGAATATTGATCTGTTAAGAAAAAAAGGTTTTACTGACGGAGAAATACTCGAAATTAATCAAGTAGCTAGTTATTTTAATTATGTTAACAGAACTGTTGTCGGTTTGGGAGTAGATATCAAAGGAGATATTATTGGTCTCTCACCAAATAATAGCGATGACCCAAATAATTGGAACCATGAATAAAAAAGAATCAATAATAATCAATGGATTTGAACATGTTCCATATAGCCATGCAACCTATCCAGAAGAAGAAATGATAAGCCGTAGCAATGCGTATTTCGAATGGTTAAACAATCGTCGTTCTGTTAGGGAATTTTCCGATAGGCCTGTTCCTAAGGAGATTATTGAAAATTTAATAATGTCTGCTTCAACAGCGCCTTCTGGAGCGCATAAGCAACCTTGGTTTTTTTGTGCTATTTCTAACTCAGAATTAAAGGCAAAAATAAGAGAAGCGGCAGAATCAGAAGAAAAAATAGGCTATGAGAGCCGCATGAGCGAGCGTTGGAAACAAGACCTTGCTCACTTAGGAACAGATATGCAAAAACCGTTTATAGAAACTGCTCCTTGGGTCATTGTCGCATTTAAAAAAGTTTATGAGTTTGATGAAGATGGCAGTAAGCACAATAATTATTATGTAAACGAATCTGTTGGTATTGCTTGTGGCATGTTTATATCTGCTGTTCAAAATGCAGGTTTAGTTACACTAACACATACACCAAGCCCAATGAACTTTTTGGCAAAAGTATTGGATAGACCTTCCAATGAAAGGGCATATATTTTATTTCCAATTGGATATGCTAAAGAACAGGTTTTTGTACCTAAACTTAATCGAAAGAAAATCAACGAAATAAGTTGTTTTTTTGAATAGAAAATTCTGGAAAATAGAAGAACACTACAGATCACAAAGTATATACGTCAATCGCCACTAAGTGTGGCGACTAGGCATAAACGAGCCGTTATGTGGCAGTTAGAAGTAACAACCGAGTCACTTTTTGTTAAAAACGCCTGTTTGCAAAAGTCAGTTCAATTACGAACAGGCGATATTAATTCCTTATAAGTCAGTCAAATTAGTGACTATATTAATTGCGTTTCCAAATTAGCAAATACAGGTTCTAATTCTACCTGTAGAGCGTCTCCAAACTTGCTAATCATAATGTAGGCAGTGATAGTATAAACAATTTCTACTGCTTGTTCTTCAGTCCAATGTTTTAGTATTCTTTCCCAAAGATCTGGACTAACCCGATTAGCATCATCTCTAATCTGCAATGTAAGATCGAGTATTGCTTTCTCCCCTTCAGTAAAATGTGCACTGGTGCGATAAAGCGTGCCCTTTAAGTCAGCTACTTTTTCATCGGGTATGCCTAATCTTCTTGAAACTACTTCATGTTGCGTAACACAATATTCGCATTCGTTTTCCAATGTTGATTTTAAGATCACTAGCTCTTTTGTCTTCCAATCAACAAATCCGTCTTGTAATATTTCAAGGACGAAATCTGTGAAAGGAATGCAAAGATTGGGCACTACACCCCAGGCTTTAAAAATGTTCAATAACATTTCAAAACGCTCGGAAGACTTATTGTAAGCTGTTTTTAGTTCAGCAGATGCGTCTTCTAATTCAATTAATTTTACTCTTGCCATACTATTCTGTTTTACTTGGTTAATAAATATTTCTAAGCGAGTGCTTAGAAATTGATTAAAAAAAATTTACTTTAAAGTCTTAATAGTTACCTCTACAAAGTCGTTCAAATCCCTCTCTTCCAACACCTTAGCCGTCACCGCTAAACCCTCAGTACAGACCACAAGAAAATTTGCATATCCTTCAATATTTGCGGTTTTGGAAATTTGTTTTTTGGATTTTGCCTTTTTCAAGACATCTATAAATACCTCTTTCAATAACTTAAAAAAAGATTTGAGCTGTAACTTAATTTCTTTGTCTTTAGAACCCATGTCCATAGCCGTGTTGGCCATTAAACAGCCATTTGGAGTTTTTCCGGATTTCACTGAATTCACGAAAGCGAGTAAAAATTTCCTGATGTCATTTATATTTCCGTCCGATTTTAGCAGATCAGATAAGAATATATGTTTTACCTGAGATTTATATTGTTCTAATGCCTTTATAAATACACCTTTTTTACTTCCAAAACTTGAATAAATCGAAAATGGATTAATGCCCATTTCAGACTCTAAGTGCCGAATCGAAGTTGCGGCATAGCCATGCTCCCAAAAAGCATTTACCGCCTTATCAATTACTTCTGATTCTGAATATTGCTTTTTACGAGGCATCTTTAAAACTAAGCAAATGCTTTGAAATAGAAATATTTTTCGATTGAAATTTTTGCCAATTCATCTGAAATTAAGATTTTAGCCTTGAATATTAGGCTAGATTGGAAGATTATACTCAATACCCTTTTCAATTTTGCATATAATCCTGCCAAGTGACCAGCACGTATTTTTCTTTATCATTATTCCTTGTACTTAAAAATCCATATTCATAAACAAAAAGATATACCTCCCCTTTTTTATTCTTCCAGTAATGTGTGAAAAATTTAAGTTCGAAGGACAAAAAGGTGGAAAGTATAGCGCTGTAAGCGTTCTCAAAATTGTAAAGGGAGCAGCAGAAAAACAAGAATAAAACAAACTGTGACCCCGCAAGTACTACGTCATAGTTTTGCCACACATCTTTTGGAATCAGGGGCAGACCTAAGACAGATACAGGTACTTTTAGGTCATGGTTCCAGCAAAACGACGGAAATATATACCCACGAGGCAACAAATACTTTTAAAAACATAAAAAATCCGCTAGATTAGTGGTATTGACAAAAAAGAAATATAATTACTAGTAACTATATACAATTGTTAGGTGTAATACTAAAAGACAATGGCACTAAGTATACTTCATGAGAAAGGTCCAATACATAACTTTCTTATAAAGAATCCAGAATATAATGCATACTTAATAGGGGACTTGGATGATTTCTTTTGGCATAAAACAATTTGGTTTGCAGATATTATTGACAATGAAATTAGAGCAATAGCATTGCTTTATGTTGGTATGGGCACGCCCTGTTTGTTAGCATTCTGCTCTCAGGAAGACTCAACTCCAACTAAAGATTTATTAAAAGCGATAAAACCTCTTCTTCCGCAAACATTTCTTGCCCATTTAAGTTCTGGTTTAATAGAGGTATTTGGAAAAGAGAATATTGTTGAATACTATGGATACAATTGCAAAATGGCACTCCGAAATTCGCCTAATGAATTCAAAAATGACAATATAAGGCATCTTAATTTTGAGAATCTTGACATGATTAAAAACTTGTATTCCATTTCTTATCCGAATAATTGGTTTGATAAACGAATGCTTGGAACAGGTCAATATTTAGGATATTTCGATAAAAATAATTTAGTTGGAATAGCTGGAATTCATGTTTACTCAGAAGAGTACAAAGTGGCTGCGTTAGGTAATATAGCAACCCATCCGAATTATCGTGGACAACAAATTTCATATAGACTAACCTCTCAATTATGCTATGAATTGAGAAAAAGTGTTGACCATATTGGACTAAATGTTAAATCGGATAATGAGGCGGCCATAAAGTGCTATGAGAAATTAGGGTTTGAATTTATTGGGAATTATGATGAGTGTATGATTAAAAACACCTAACACTGTATATGAAATCATAGCTCTCATTGGGTCGCTACGCTTCATATACTAACCGTTAGCATCAATAAAAATTATGACCGAGATTAAGCGTATGAAGCAACTTCTGTATAAATTAATTTTTCAATCTATTATTTTGGTTTTTTTGGGTTCTTGTTCCAACCCGTCCAAAGATTCTAACACCCACAGCGTTAGTTCAGATTGCATTAGCCAAGAAGGATCCGTTGAAAGAAAAATTCAACTAGAGACTGAAATTCGTGGGCAAGTGAAATTTTTGGGAGAGCCTGAAAATTTCAGCTCCATAACAAACAAAATGTCAAAATATAATATACCCGCATTATCTCTTGCTGTAATAAATAAAGGTAAGATCGAATGGGCAGACATTTTTCAAAATGCGAATTTTCCGGAAGAACCAAATCTTGATTGTACGAGCATTTTCCAGGCAGCATCACTTTCAAAACCAGTGACGTTTCTAGCGGCAGTGCGTATGTATGCTGCTGGTGAAATAGACCTAGATAAAAATATCCAAAATTACCTTAAGGATTTTGTATTACCCCAAGGAAAACAAACAGCAGAGAATCCAGTAACATTCCGTAATATCTTCTCCCATACTTCAGGAATCACTTCTGGTGGATATCAAGGATACACCAAAGATCTCGCCTTACCCTCTGATCTAAATATTTTAAGAGGGAGTGCCGGAGTCAATTCCCCAGTTATAGAAGTTATCACACCGCCTAATGAAACACTGGCTTATTCCGGAGGTGGCTACACATTAGCTGAATTGGCTCTTCAAGACATATACAATGATGAGTTCTCGAACATCATGAAAAAATGGATTCTTGAACCTGCTGAAATGGAACACTCTGAGTTCACACAACCATTACCTGACTCGATGTCTAATCAGGCAGCCAAAGGTTACACTCAATCAGGAGAGGTAATAGATGGTGGATGGAGAAACCATCCAGAGCAAGCTGCTGCAGGGCTTTGGAGCAACTCTATTGATATGGCTAAATTCTTAATTGAAATTTATAATGCCTATCAAGGCAAAAGCTCGATATTTTCACAGTCCGATATTAAATCGATAATAAGCCATGAACGAGACGGCCATGTTTATGGATTCATATTGAATCGTTCTGGTGATGATATTGCTATCACACACTACGGAGGGAATGCAGGTTACCGTACAGGTATGACAATAAGTCTTACGAGTGGAAATGGTTTGGTCTATTTGATTAATTCAGACAATGGTGGGGCACTGGGGAATGAACTAATTTTATCTGCCTCACAGGTATATAACTGGCAGCATTTTAAGCAAACTAATGTTCAGCGTAAACAAGTTAGTTCTGAAGTTTTAAAAGGGTTGACCGGTGAATACAAGTGGAACAATCAAATAGATCTTTCAATCACATTTGATGAAAACAATAACCAAATTTCACTCTATTTCCCGAATGGCGATGAATATAAGCTTATTGCTATTATTGGTGATGAACTTGATTTTATTCACCCAAATACTGGTGTGAAAGTTTCGTTCTCAATGAAGGATGACTTACCCTCTTTCATCCTCTATGGGCAAACTGCTGTTAAATTGAAATCCAAAACAGATGCTAACAAAAAATAAACGCCATTAAAACAGGCGTTTATTAAAACCGTTAGGCACAATTTGAAAATTCGTAAATTATTCTCCTATTAACAACCAATTAAATATTATGAAAATTTTCTTCACCCTCTTTACAATGGCCGCATTAGTCCTACTTGGATGCCAAACGGCAGAAAAATCCAATTCAGAAATTGAGAACACCATTATCGAAAATGGAATAAGATGGGTTGGAGAGAATGAAGTTGCTAATCATATGGCACTTATTGGTCTAAACCGATATATAACCTATGAAAACAATCATGCTTTTATAATGTCGGAGGCAGCTGTTAATTTAGATACTACGTTATTTGCATCGCATGTAATTCTTGGTTTCTTAAGTGAAGGAAATCGAAAAGATTATCACAGCCGTATGGCTAAGAAATTTGCTGGAAATGAAAATGAAACCAGCAAGTTATTTGTTTCCCTACTTGACTACGATGATAAAAACGATAGTTTGAGAACAAGTAGAAGGGAAATTTGGACCAAAATGCATGAATTATCCAATGGCCCTTTTATACATTACATGTTTATCAGATTTATGGAAGGAGATGATGCCACAAAAATTAAAGAACTGGATAAACTAATTGCATTTTGTGAAGAGAATCAATTTAATTATACCGCAACTGCTGCCAATAATTACAAAGGATACCTATTAATGTTTGAAGGGGATTTGGAATCGGGAACTTCAGCAATTGATAAATGCGTTGAGTTGCATCCGGATGGTTATAACCCATATGACTCAAGGGCTGAATTTTATTTATATGCAGGAGACACGATAAATTCGATTAAATGGTATAAAAAAGCTCTCGAAAAATTTCCATATGCTCCTTATGTAAAAGACCAGTTAAATAATTTAGCACCTGCAAAGAAATAAATATTTAGTCATGAAATCTGCAACATTTACTTCTCACTTTCTTGTCTACCTAGTTTTTTTAAGTTCAATATATTTTCAAAGCTGTCAACCTAAGACAGTTGATGTCGATAGCTATGATGCTGAAATAGTAGACTGTAACAAACAAATGAGTAATTTGTCATATTAAAAAATGAAAAAATGACCAACAGGAACAAAACTGCTCGACTTGCGGGCTTACTTTATCTTATTCTGGTAATAAGTGGAATTACTAATCTTATGTACATACCTTCTAAATTGATAGTTTGGGAAAGTGCTGCAGAAACTCTCGAAAACATAATGAACTCGGAATTGCTATTCCGATTGGGTATTGTAAGTGGAATAATAACCTTTTTAACATTTTTGCTACTGCCATTAGTCTTGTACAGGTTACTTAGTGAAGTGAATAAAACGTACGCGACATTAATGGTGATTTTTGCTGTGATTAGTGTCCCGATTTCTTTCGTGAACATACTTAATAAATTTTCTGTGCTCACATTGATAGGTAAGGCGAATTACTTGCAGGATTTGGATTTATCGGAAATTCAGTTACAAGTAATGTTTCATCTTGATTCTTACAATAACGGTATTGAGATTTCTCAAATATTTTGGGGTTTATGGCTATTTCCTTTTGGGTATTTAGTCTATAAATCTGGATTTCTCCCAAAAGTTTTGGGTATTCTGTTAATGGCAGGATGCTTTGGCTATTTAATTACGTTTTTTGGAGGATTTCTATTTCCGAATTTCCATAAGACAGCTGTCTCAACAATTGTTGGTCTTCCAGCCTCCATTGGTGAAATAGGTATTTGTTTATGGCTTTTGATAATGGGTACTAAAACGCTAAACTTCAGAAAAAAAGCAGACAGCACTGTATAACAAATTATAGCCGCCTATGGGCAGGATATGCTTGTTAAACAAACCGTCAGCGAAATGACGGTAAAGGTTTTAACAAAATCCATTTTAAACTGTCATTATAAAGAATAGAATATAAAAACAATTCCAAATTCTCAACACTATGCTTGTAAACTACAATATTAATATACGGACAAAGCTCGCTTTTCTTTGGGCAACAATAATGTCTCTGTACATCTATGCAGACTTTTTCAGTTTAATGACACCAAATAAAATCAAGAGAATGATGGACTTGGAAACACCGTTAGGTCCCACCACACCCACAATGCTCATTGGGTTTTCTATACTCTTGATTATTCCGGCTTTAATGTTACCAGTATGCATATTACTTAGGCCAATACTCAGCAAATGGATGAATATAATAATCGGATTTTTATACGCCGCAATTTCAGTATTAATCATTATCTCTGATATAAGCAGTGAATGGATGTCTTTTTTTGTGATTTACCAAATCATTGAACTTTTCATTTTTTTCATAATTGTAAAACTGGCATGGAAGTGGCCACGTGAAAAGCTTGCAACTTAATTATCAATAGGGTGTAATAACTATCAAAAAAATACCGCTAACAATACCTATGAGTAATCCGCCAGAGGAGGACAGGTTGCTTGGCCCCTACTCATCCGAAAATCCTGTCGCCTGCCTGCCCTCCTAAGGCGGGTAAACCGGCAGTCAGGGATTTTCTTTGTAAGTTTATACTTGTTGTGATTTGTGCTTTAAGACGCAACTCCTCATAACCTAACCGTTATCAGCATTAAAACTAGAATAATGATCAAAAACATTGTAAAACCAATTGGATGCTTTTTTTCTATTGTATTGTTCATGTCTTGCGGGACGCCGGGCGAACTTAAATTGTTCAATGGGGAATCACTTGAAGGTTGGGAAGGGTCAAATACTGTTTTCAGGGTGGAGAAGGGAGCCATTGTTGGGGGCAACCTGAAAAAACCAATCGATAAAAGTTACTACCTGTGTACGGAACAGAAATATGAAAACTTTAATTTGAAATTGTCAGCAAAATTTGTGACCAAGGACTTAAATACTAATGGAGGAATAAGTTTTAGAGCTAAACGCGTACCCAACTCAAATGAAGTAATGGGCTACCAAGCTGACATAGGATATTTAAATACAGATGCAATTACTCAATTTTCTGATTTTACACCTGCCGATACAACCGGCCTTTATCCACTTTGGGGTAGCCTGGTAGATGAGAACAGGCCCAATACTTCACGATACCCAAGACCTGATATCTTTCCCGTCATAATTTTTAAGGTGGCGAATAAAGAACTCATTGAGGAAATTATTGATCCGTTTGATTGGAATGAGATTAATATCAAGGCCTATGGTCCAGATATTGAAATAAAGATTAATGGAGTTTCAACAACAAAATTCACTGAGAAAGGAGATGTGCCGTCAAACGGATGTATTTGCTTGCAAACACATGCTGGAGAACCATATGAGGTTTGGTATAAAGATATCGTGCTAAATCAATTAGAACAATAATTGAAAGCTGATAACAATGTATATGACGATTATGACCAGCAATAGCTGGTCACGTCGCATATACGAAACCGTTAGCCTCATTATGACTAACCAAACCAACCAATGATATATTTTTAATAACATACTAACCAATTAAAAAGGATACAAAAGGATACAAATGAGTAATATGAAAGAAAAAGTCGTACTGATAACTGGAGCAAGTAGTGGTATTGGAAGAGCAACTGCAGAAGCTTTTGCGGCAAAAGGTGCAAATGTTGTAGTCGCTGCACGTCGAAAAGAGGAGCTTGATACATTAGTGACTTCTATCCAAGCGATGGGTGGTAAAGCATCTGCGATTAAGACGGATGTTTCTAGTGGTAAAAGCGTAGAGCAAATGGTCGCTCATACTATCGAAGTATTTGGTCGTCTGGATTATGCAATAAATAATGCTGGCATAGAAGGAAAACTAAATGGAATAACCGATCTTTCGGAAGATGATTGGGATCAGGTTCTTGACATCAACCTAAAGGGAACATTTCTTTGCATGAAGTATGAGGCTAGAGCCATGCTCAATCTTGGTAACGGTGGTGCTATTGTGAATATTGGTTCAGTAAATTCATTTCTCGGTTTTCCAACCGGATCAGCCTATGTAACATCTAAACATGGTCTCATTGGATTAACGACGAGTGTCTCTGCTGAGTTAGCACCAAAGGGCATTAGAGTAAACCTTATATGTCCAGGTATTACAGATACACCCATGCACCAACGCTTGAGAGGTGTTGTTGGTGATGACTTATATGACAAAGGATTGCTACCTACTGTTCATCTACAAAGGGTTGGCCGTCCAGAGGAGATTGCAAAAGCTATTGTGTTTCTTTGTTCAGATGAATCCAGTTATATTTCTGGTTCAACACTTACAGTAGATGGCGGGCTCACTTTAACAATGTAGCTCCATTTACAAACTATGTAGTTAGCAATGCTAACTGAACTTGAACAAAATAACGAAAGGCTAACAATGGCTATAAGTAATCCGCCAGAGGCGGACAGGTTGCTTGTCCTCGCCTCTCCCGAAAATTCCTGCGGTCCCGATAATTATCGGGATCAGCTTGGTATATACCTGCCTTAGGAGGGCAGGCAGGCTTGCTAAGTTAAGTGCTAAACCACGCAACTACTCATTTCCGAGACCGTTAGGCGCAATAAGAATAACATTATGAAAACACAAATTTCGACTCTTCTGGCAATTGTTTTTTTATCAGTCTCTTGTAATAGTCAAACCAAGGACAAATCTATCTCAGTAGCTAATAAAAATTCAGAAAATTATAATGGCCCAATAATTGACATGCACATTCATGCCTTCTCTGAAGGGAACCCGATGTTTGGTATGACCCATCCTCCCACATTACGAGGGGAAACCTATGAAGGTGTGACTTCCGCTACTGAACAAAAAGAAAAAACCTTAGAGAAATTCCGCAAGCACAACATAGTTAAAGCAATGGTGTCTAATGGTCAATTATGGTTTAATGATGCACCAGAAACAATCTTAATTGGTGGCGCTGATAAAGGTATAGATGTATTGAGAAGCCAACATCAGGAGGGCAACCTGCAAGTGATTGCTGAAATGGCTCCTTTTTATGCAGGAATATTAGCAGATGACCCCTCTATATTACCGTATTTTGAATTGGCTCAGGAATTGGGTATTCCTGTTGGGTTCCATATTTTTCCGGGAGGTCCAAATTATGGTTTCCATATGATGCCTGAAATGCTCGGAGGTATGCGCACCTATAACGCCAACCCTTCACAATTGGAAAATGTATTAGTGAAATACCCAAATTTAAAGGTATACATAATGCATGGTGGCTGGCCATATGTAGAAGACATAAAAGCTTTGATGTATGCACACCCCAACGTCTATGTTGACGTTGCTGTCGTCAACTGGATTTTGCCTCAAGAAGAGTTGAATAGCTACTTGAAATCTCTTTTCAATACTGGTTTTGGCGATCGGATTATGTTTGGAAGCGACCAAATGGTATGGCCAGAAACGATCGATGTCGCTGTGGAATCTGTTAATTCAACCGACTTTCTAACTTTGGAACAAAAGGAAGATATATTTTATGACAATGCAGCAAAATTTTTAGGGTTGACCGATGAAGAAATCAAAAAACACAAAGGACAATGATAAACTGCACACAACAACGTGTATAATTAATTGCTGGAAAGTGTTTAATGATTACTACGGAAATTTGCCGAATTTCCTTTACGCTGTTTCTTTTTGCTATCTTAGAGTTCACAGCAACTAACCATACACAAACATGTTGCCCTACATTATGAAATAAATGTTCGTAAAGAAGGTTGTCTCAAATAGGAGGTTGTCATATTAAGAGAATTATCATCTAAATAAAAGAAAATATTATGAATTGGGAAGCAATATCAGCAGTTGGACAGTTAGTAGGAGCTCTAGCCGTTCTGATCACTCTAATATACCTTGCAATACAAATGAAGCAGAATACATCTGCTGTTGCTACATCTACATATGAAAGTACAATGACTGGCTTCAACGACATAAACATTATTGTCGCTAGCACACCTGAATTAGCCTCTTTACTTGATCGAGGATGTATGAGTACGGATCAATTAACAGAAGTAGAGACTGTTCAGTTTAATTTCATACTGCGTTGTTATGCCAATCAATGGTGGAAATTATTTAAACTCTATGAAAGAGGAAGCCTTGCACGTAGTGAATGGTCTATCTTTGCTAAAGAAGCGGCACAATTTTTCGAACAACCTGGCTGTAAACCTTTTCGCGAGCAAAACAAGTTGTTTTCGGATCTTTATGCGGAACTTGAAAAGTATAATTCAGGATTGATTTCTGACTTTGGATTTGGTAGCCAAATTGCAGACCATTAGACGTTAGCGTATATCATCAGAGTTCATGATCATTTTTAATTTTTATTGGAGACAATGGTTGTGATTTGGAAAAAAGCACCAGACTATTAATAGGTTGGGAAAATAATGACGTATGGCAACAAAGTATAAAAATCAATAACTCAAATAATTATTACATCACAATTTCACTCCTTTTTAATTACCTTAGTTAACTGAAAACAGTCACACGGCTTGTTCTACCCCCGCATAACATTTTACGCGACTCACGCCTCACCTTCGCTGGCCTACTTCCCCGTCCGCGTGTCGACGTAGCTTTAGCGAAGGCCCAAGTAGCTTGGCTACGAAGGCCGAAAAGCTTCGGTAGCAGAAACTATGACCAACCATTAAACCAATGATAAAATTCTTTCGGAAAATAAGATATAATCTCATGGAACGGAACAAGACAGCAAAATACTTTAAATACGCCATTGGAGAAATTGTACTTGTTGTTATTGGAATTTTGATTGCGCTTCAAATAAACACTTGGAATGAGGAAAGAAAATCCAATAATTTACTGAAGAAATATGAAAAAAACATCATTGTTGAATTAAAGACTGACCTGTTAAAATTGGATGAATTGGATAGCATACATAAAACTTGGAGAAATAGTCTACTCAATTATCTTGATTACTATAATACAAAAAATCCTGATATAAATATCCTTAAATCTAAACGTGATAGTAGCAAAACAGGGTTGACGACGCCCTTCCATACATCTACTTATTCGATTCAAGATTTAATTTCTACCGGTAATTTGAAATTATTTCCTGCGCATAAAAAAAGCGCCATATTGAAATATAAAGATTTGCATGACATAAATGTATTTTCAGAGCAAGAGTCTGGAAATTTTATTAAGATTTCATATGCAGAATTTGAACAAGAGATTGACTTATTGGTTTTATACAACTATTCTGAAAAAGAGCATAGTGCAGTTAAAAACTGGAATTACGACCTAACTTCACCTCAGATGAGATTATGGAACAATGTACTCGCTAAATTCTTGAATTTCTATGAATATCAATTATTACTTCATGAACAGGTTCGGAAGGAATCTAAAGAACTAATTGAGGTATTGGGGGATGGAAACGAAGGCTAACACCATATATAAGGCACTAAAACGGCTCATACCTGCCTGCCGGTTTACCCGCCTTAGGAAGGTAGGTAGGTACAAGACCGTTAGCGGCAATTATTAGACTAATTTAATCCTGAATTGGCTTGTTTTCATTCCACATATGCCAAATTATCTTCCAAGACCCATCAGGTTGCTTTTTCACCATGTCCACATATTTATTATTTGAAATAAGTGTATCGCTATTGTCCTTATAAAATATCTTGGCATATCCATTATAACGCCTAATGGCCAGGGAATCCTCTACTTCAAAATATCTCTCAGAATAAACCAAATCAAATGAAGGAACAAAAACTTTTTCAAATACACTGTAAAATTCTCTTATAGCCTCGATTCCCTTTATTGGCGACTGACCTGGTGGAAAAATAATCGCCTCTTCATGAAAAAATGACATATAATCATTAGTTACAAGGTTCTTGCATAATAATTCTATTTCATCTAATTGCGTATTTAACGCCTGGATATCTATCATTTGTTGTTCCTCATTGCTCTCCTTTGATTCTTGTGTACTTGAACAACTCGATATAGTAAGCAATACAATTAGAATTTTAATGGCGGTTCTTAAATTAAACATACTAAATGATTCCATTTTGTGATTTTTAGAGGTAATATAATCAAAGCTAATAAATTAACATCAAAGATGAAAAGCCGCTAACACTAGCTATAATTCATTTTGCCGTAAATCTAAAATCAAAAATTATCTTACTTTTAAACTAAATATCTTGGCTAAAATTTTTTTGCCTGCAGCTTCTCCTTGCCGCACTAATTTCCTGAAAGGATCAACGACATGGCTAACTGCCAGTTAAAACGAATCATAGCCCAATCGATATCTACAATAAAAATTAAAAACACACTTTTGCTATCTACATCTGAAATAGTTGCGGTTTTGAACAAAAAGAAATAATAGAGGTCATTATTTGGCTATATTCAATCTTCACAACTAAACAATTTATGAATAGCTACAAAAGACCGCTCAATGAACTTTAAAAATAAGCGTAGGTGGCAAATCATTCAGCAATATAGTGTTGGATGGACCTTGGCATTCATATTTTTAGCTATCGTTAGAGGCGAAGGAACTAAAGAATTAGGATCCGTTCAATTTGAGGTTTTAGAATCAATACTCACTGCCTTTATTACGGGACCAATTTTAGGAGGTATCTCAGGATATGCTCAAATATTAACTGAGGAACACGGTTATAAACGAATATCCATCCAAAATCTGTTGGTTCTGAGAGTAGTATATGTTCTCATATTTCTAGTATCAATCATTTCATTAGCGTATGCCATTTATGGAGAGAATTTAACATATATCGAATTCGCTTTTGAACCAGGTAGTTTCGCTATCTATTTATATATAGTATCTGTTGATATTTTTATGTTTGGATTAAGGCAAGTTAACCTGTTCCTTGGACGCAACAATCTTTGGAAACTTTTCCGTGGTAAGTTCTATACACCCCAGGAAGAAGAACGGATTTTTATGTTTCTTGACCTCCAGTCGTCAACCAAGCATGCAGAAATATTAGGTCATATTGAATATAGTAAAATGATTCAGGACTGTTTCAATGATTTGGGAATTGTAGTAGAAAATGAAGCGGAAATCTATCAATACGTAGGGGATGAAGTGATATTGACTTGGAAGCTTAACGATGGACTAAAAGACCAAAATTGCCTGAATGCATATTTTAATTTCAAACAACAATTAGATAAAAAGATGGAATACTATACGCACAAATACAATTGTATCCCCCATTTTAAAGCAGGAATAAATGCAGGCATCGTCACAGTGACTGAGGTAGGCAAATACAAAAAAGAAATTGCCTACCATGGAGACACAATAAATACAGCGGCAAGGATTCAAGGTAAATGCAATGAACTTAAGCAAGACCTTCTGATTTCCGAGAGTTTAAAAAATAAGTTGAGTAATACTGGTTTCACTTTTGATAAACTTGGCAGTATAGAACTCAAAGGAAAAGAGAAGCAAGTATTTCTTTATGCAGTTTATCAAACAAATAGCAGCTAACAATGTATATAAAATCATAGCACCCTTAGGGATGCTACACTTCATATACTAACCGTTGGTGGTAATTAAAAAAAAATTAATTATGAAATTAATTATCAAATTGTTAGGAATACTAATTCTCCTTTTAGGTATCTTATTGCTAATTCAACCTGAAGTCATTTTCGGATGGATGGAAGATAATGTAGAAAACAACTCACTATATATTTTTGCAATTGTATTCAGGTTAGGATTTGGTATTTTACTCATAATAGCTGCCAAAGAATCAAAATATCCTGGTGTAGTTAAATTTTTTGGTTACTTAGCCGTAATAGCTGCTATAATCTTTATTTTCATGGGTCAAAAAAGTTTTCAAGATTTTGTATCCTCACTAATTCCTGATATTAAACCTTATGCTGCTGT